>CAZDIZ010000017.1:0-46881 GCA_964505625.1 uncultured Solibacteraceae bacterium
CCATCCGCACCTGGGTCAACGGAGTACTCGCGGCCGACTTCAAGGATTCCATGACGCTCAAAGGCATCATCGGACTACAGGTTCACGCCGTGGGGAAGGACCGCTTCAAGCCATTTCAGGTGCGTTGGCGCAACATCCGCATCCAGGAGTTGGACTAATACTTGCTCGCATCAATCGGAGCAACGTCGCTTGGAGCCGCCGGGGCGAACGCCGAATTGAATCTATCCGAGTTAGGATAGACCTGCCGTCGGTGCGACTTCAGCCCGCGGTTCCGTTTCGGCTTGTGCGTGTTCAGGTTATCGAGGGATTGAGGGGTGCGCAGGCGATCTGGCCTTGGTTGTTAGTCTTCGCTGCACCCGCGGTCCTGATGCCGGAGGAATCAGAGTCCGTGGCCCAGGACGGAGCGACGCCACGCGTCGGGTTAGCAGGTGAGGATACGCAGTGGAGCGGTGCGCCGGGATGGCCGTGTCCCCTCGCGTCTATCCAGCCCCAATCGGACTCAGTGCTGGATCGTAATACGGGCCGCGGGAGATCCGTAGCCGGAAACTTGGGCTTGTATGATCAGATCTCCATCCGGCACGGATTCCGGAATTCGTATGGCGATTTGAAACAACCCGGCCGAGCCTGGCGTCATCGCAGCGCCAAGAACCGAAGCCAGCTTGCCGCCCACCTCGACGGCGACAGGGTTGGCACACGAGTAGATCGCCCCACCGGGTATCACAGCACCAATCGGTGCGGGCGGAACGGTCGGGCCAAATCCTGTGCCCCAAAGCACTACGACCTCACCTGGTTTCGCAGGCTGCGTGACGACACCCGGGATGGCACCATTCTTTGCCACCAGCGAATAGTCCGGCCTCGTTGCCAAGGCGTAGTCTCCCACCATAAAGAAAGCAGGCTGGAACGGTTGAGAGTACGCAACAACCGGATCACTGGTCTTTCCGGCGTTGGTCACCTTTACCTGGACAGCCCCGGTTCCGACATCAGGTGCAAGAGCATTGATCTGCCCCGGACTGACATAGGAGACATATGCCGGCTTTCCATCGACCGTAACACTCACTCCGCCCAACGTTGTGGGCAACTTCCCATCGACGATTTGGCCGCTCCAGGTCTCCGTCGAAGATGCCAAATTCAGTCCCTTGATGGTTATCCACGAGTTCGGCGCAAGGCCAGCATGGAAGCCGGCGCCATTGTAAACACACGCGTCGCAGATGGCGGGACCCGTTTGTTCCGCGTCAATCACTTTCACCAGCAGACCGTCCTGCCAGCCTGGCTCGTTGGTTGCTTTGACTGGTGTCACGACGGGCATGTCTCCAGACCAAGTTTCCCCGACGACATAAGCAGAACCACTGCGGTCCGCAGCGACCCCCAAAGCCCGGTCGACGCGGGATCCGCCCAAGTATGTGAAGTAGGCGATAGCACCATTCTTGTCGACCTTAGTCAGGAAAGCCTCGATGTCACCCTTTGGAGGCAGGACGGAGCCAGCCACGCTGGAGAGCGTCTCGCCAGCAACATAGACTCCCCCATAGGGGTGCGCCGCAACCGCGTAGCCATAGTCGAAACTGGTGCCGCCAATCTGGGTGGCATAAACGACGGCATCGCCGGCCGGATTGATCTTGGCCACGAAGGCGTCGGGCCTCCAGAGATCGCCGCCCGGGAAGCCCAGGGTGTTGGGGAACGGCTTGGAATAGGTGCTTCCCGTCACGTAGGCGGCACCACTTGAGTCAACTGCTATTGCCGCTCCCTCGTCAATGCCCGACCCGCCGAGATACGTCAGATAGACGAGCTTCGACTGAAACGGAATGATCTTACCCACAAATGCGTCTTTGTTGAAGAACTTCGAAATTGACCGGGTAACGGGAAAGTCGCTCGAAAGGGTCGTACCGGTGACGTAGACATCCCACCAAGTGCCCACAGCGATACCACTGGCGCTGTCATCGTCGCTCCCCCCAAGGTAGGTGGAAAACGTCGGTCTGCCAGTTACCGAAAATGCGGCGACGAATGCATCGGTTCCCCCCTTCTTCTGCATCAGCGGCGACACCGTTGGGATGTCTGAAGATGTGGTCACTCCAGCGACATAGGCCATGCCGTCGGGGCTCACGGCAATGGCTGCTGCCGAGTCGTCGGCTGTCCCCCCGTAATAGGTCGAATAGACTAACGCATCGCCGTTCGGCTGGATCGCGGTGACGAACGCGTCATACTTTCCGCTGTATGTTTGTGCTGGGTTCTTCGTGGGGAAGTCAGCGGAACCGGTGCCCCCAGTAACGTAGATTGTACCCGCCTGATCAAGACCGACACCATAGGCAATTTCGGTTCCCTTACCGCCAATATATGTGGAATAGACGATAGACGCACCATCGGGAGCGATCTTCATGACGAACGCGTCCACCAGTCCCTCGGCCTTCTGATACCCGCCTTTGGTCGGAAAGTCGCTGGAACTAGTTCCTCCGACAACATACGCGGCACCTGTGGAGTCGACCGTCACGGCATCCACCTGTTCCGCCAAGCTGCCACCGATGTATGTGGCGTAGGCGATTACCGGATCGATGACAATCGGCAAGTCCTTGTCGTAGGCATCGACTACGATGCTCGCGGTGTGACCGCCGGAGAGGCTGTAACGGGCCGGCACCAGTCTGCGGCTTCCGTGGTCCAGTTGGTACACCACGGGCCGTTTCTGAATGAAGGAGCCGCGCTGTCCGATTGAAATGGCCAAGTCGCCGTTTTGGTTGACGGCAACGGCTTGCGCACCATCCCAATGGAGCCGAATTTGGGACGGATCGGCGCCTGGAGCAACTTCGAAGTCGTATTCGACCGAGCCGTTTTGCTGGTGGTAGCGCAAATCCACACCGGGATATACACCACGAGCCTTGACCCACGCGTAGTGAGGAACATGCGTGCGCCAATTCGCTGGCTCGTTGCCTAGAAAGTAGTTGCTGTAGCCGGGGACATCTTCTCCGTGCTCCCATTGCGTCGGGGCGGATGAGTCGAGCAAAGTCATCCGTACAACGGCGCGTTCGGATTGAGCCCTGACTACGGACACCTTCGGGCTTAGCTCGCGTCGTGGCCCGATCTTGCCGCCGTCTGGAACGCCGCCCCCAGCGTCGAGAACAACCTCAAGGTCCGCAAGCCACACCGAAAAGGACCCTGCGCGGGCAACGTATCGCACCTGTGGGTCAAACTGCCCACAGTTGGGTTCGAAGTACAGCGTGCGCGACGCGCTTTGGATGATCGGAGTTGCTCGAACGCGTACGGCCGTCTCCGAGATCGAGGCCTTCGCATGCCCACCCAGCAACAACAGCGCGAAAACGGCAATCATCTCTGTGATCGGGCTTGAGCGGAAATCACACATCATCGTCAAATCCATGCTTTCTCCACACGCTGCGGATGGGCTTGATGATCGGCGCATAGCGTACCGGCATGACCAGAGACCCAGTATATATTGGACTGAAGCGGCGTTTTGTAACGATTGACGTTGTCGGTCAGGAGCCAACCGGACCGGCGACCGATTTCCATAGAAACAGGCTGTTACGGATTCGACATCAACGGAGTACTCGCGGCCGACTTCAAGGATTCCATGACCGCCAAAGGCATCATCGGCCTGCAAGTTCACGCCGTGGGGAAGGATCGTTTCAAACCGTACCAGGTGCGCTGGCGCAACATCCGCATCCAGGAATCGGATTAGCTACCGGAGACGAGCTTGCGGATCTTCGCAGCGAGCCGCTCGAGCGACAGCGGCTTCGGCATCAACTCCGCGCCCACTACGGTGGAACTGGGCGAGCGCGCAAGATCGCGCTCACTGTAGCCGGACATGTAGAGGACTTTCAGGCCCGGCTGCAAGGCCGATAACTGCTCGGCCAACTCCGGCCCTTGAATGCCGGGCATGATCACATCGCTCAACAGTAGGTCTATCGGCCGGCCGTGTTCCTTCGCCATTCTCAACGCGTCCTCGCCGCTGGGCGCCGCCATCACGGTGTAGCCGCATTCGGAGAGAAACGTCTCCAGTAGCGCGCGGATGGAGCCTTCGTCTTCCGCAATGAGAATCGTTCCCGTGGAGTTGGACTCCGGAGCACTCGCCGAAGCCGTCCCGGCCGACTCCGTGAGCGGCTCTTCCGTCCGTGGCAGGCAAACCGTGAATGTCGCGCCGCGGCCGGGTTCGCTTTCCACCCAAATGTAGCCGCCGCTCTGGCGCACGATACCATACACCGTTGACAGTCCCAAGCCAGTGCCGCGGCCCTGTTTCTTGGTAGTGAAGAACGGCTCGAAGATGTGCGCCTTGGTGTGCTGGTCCATGCCGTGGCCGGTGTCGGACACTGAAACCAGAACATACGCTCCGGGGGGAACGGGTGTGCCGCCGGGAGCGGCGCCCTTGCCGAACAGACGGTTGCTGGTGCGAATGGTTAGCCGTCCGCCGTCCGGCATGGCGTCGCGCGCGTTCACCGCCAGGTTCAGAATTACTTGATGCAACTGCGTCGGGTCGGCTTTCACCGCGCCGAGGTTGAAACCAAGGTCCGTGGACAGTTCGACGTTCTCGCCAATCAGCCGCCGGAGCATCTTCAGGCTTTCGGCGACGATGTCGTTGAGCAGAACCACCTCGGACTTCAACTGCTGTTTGCGGCCAAAGGCCAACAGTTGCGCCGTCACCGAGCGTGCCTTCTCGGCCGCGCCACGAATTTCCGTCACCATGTGAGCGGCTGGATTCGGCAAGTCCTGCTGCCGCCCAAGCAGTTCCGCGTAGCCGAGAATCACCGTGAGTACATTGTTGAAGTCGTGCGCGACGCCGGCCGCCAGCCGGCCCACCGCTTCCATCTTCAACGCCTGCGCCAGTTGTTCCTCCAGCCGCTTGCGGTCGGTGACATCCTGCACGGTGCCGAAGGTGAGCACCGGCATGCCGGCGGCATCCACCACCGTGCGCGCTTCTTCGTGCACGATCCGCGGCGAACCGTCCGGCCAGAGAATCCTGTAGTCCAGACTGTAGGACCCGCGGCGTTCGCGCGCATGGTCGGTTTCCGCGCGCAGCATCTCGCGGTCATCCGGATGCACCAGTTGCCAGAAGGTGCCTTCGGTCGGCTTGAAGCTGGCGCGCTTCACTCCGTAAATGTGGTAGCACTCTTCCGACCAACGGATGTCGCCGGTGATCAGATCGGCCTCCCAGCTTCCCAATCGCGCCACGCGCTGCGCTTCGGCCAGTCGCGCTTCGCTGGCGCGCAGTTCCGCCTCTGAACGCTTCAGATTTGTTATCTCGGCCACCACGCCCACCAACGCGATGGGCTGGCCGGCGTCGTTCAGCACCGGCGCGGTCGATAGCAGAATGGGAAACTCGGTTCCATCCTTGCGGCGGTTCCAAAGTTCGCCTTGCCAGCCGCCGCCCGCTGTGGCGTGCCGCACGACTTCGGAGTTCTCCGGAGGCATACGCGGAGAAATGACCACGCCGATGTGCTTGCCGATCAGTTCCTCGTCCGTGTAGCCGTACATTTTCCGGAACGCGTTATTGACGAACAGCAGCCGATTGTCCAGATCCGTAATGGTGACGGCTTCGCCGATGCTCTGCACCACCTGTTTCAGGAAGCGCAGTTCAGCCTGCGCACCCAGATGGCGGATCGACAGCGCGTAGGCCTTGGCGAGCAGATCGAGCGACATCAAAGCCTCGCGGACGTAACCGCCGGGTGCGTTCGCAACGGCCACCGCACCGACCATTTGGCCGCCCACCAGCACCGGAACCGACGCATAGCAACTCAGTGTTTCGGCACCGAACGGCGGAGCGTGTCCCTCCGCGAGTTCATTTATACACAGCGGCTCACCGGTGCGAAGCGTCTTGGTCCAGAAACTTGATTCTTCTCCGCCCTTTTCGGCGATCGCCAGATTCAGACTGGGAGCGGCCTCGGTGCCGCCCTCTCGCGTGCGGACCGCTAAGAGCTGGCACTCAGCCGCCGCGCCGCCGGGCGCAATCGCGGCAACGAACCCTAACGGACTGTCCGTGAGCGCCGCGGCCTGCTTCAACGTGGCCACGGCGAGCTGTTCCATGGGAATGCTCGCGGAGTTAGCGGTCTCCAGAAGCTCATTGAACGCAGCTAGAAGCCGCTCAGCCGGCTGCCACGTTGACTCGCCCTCTCTTGGAACGCCCCGAGACAATTGGTCCATTCACAACCGCCGTCGATATGCCTCTCATCATACCGGAGATTCGATCACCTTATTCCTTGACCCGATCTACCAGCGTTCAATCTACCTATGGGTCTGTACGATCATATCGGCTATAGCCTCAGGTGCGGCGAGAATTCATGCGGTTTCCGGACTACCCCCTTGAGGGCGGAGGGACTAAGAGAGATCCTAAGTCAAGCATTTTGTGAGAGATTGTGGTCAAATCAATCTAGGTGTCGAGGACCATTGACAATTCGGGTCCCCTATTCTAATATCGAGATGGAGAAAGATTTCACGATCTCGGCCGGTTGGCATTCCAAGGTAGCAGCCTCCGAGGCGGCGATTGGTCGAGTTTCAACCGGTATAGCCCACCTGATCATAGTGGTGTCTGGGGTGCGGCTAGTCGAAGATCGAGAATTCCTTCTCTAAAAGAGGTCGAATGGCCGACGTAGACACGCCCAGAGTCATCCCGGAGCCAAGCCTCCGGCGACTGCCTCAATACCATCAGTACCTGATGCGTTTGGCGCGTGCCGACGTACGCAACGTGTCCTGTAGCCAGATTGGCGTGGAGTTGAAGTTTGACCCCACGCAGGTTCGCAAGGATCTGGCCTTCACGGGAATCAACGGCAAGCCCAATGTGGGCTACGGCGTAACGGACCTCTTACGCGGCATCGAAGACCTGCTCGGCTGGAACAACGTGAAAGATGCGTTCCTGGCCGGGGCCGGCAATCTAGGCGCCGCGCTGCTCGGTTATACCGGTTTCAAGCAGCGTGGGCTGAACATTGTCGCCGCTTTCGACATCGACCCCCAGAAAATTGGACGTCAGATCTCTGGCAAGCACGTGTTATCGCTGGCCAAGTTGCCCGACCTGGCGCGCCGCATGCACATACACATGGGCATCATCGCCACCCCGGAAAACGCCGCGCAAAGCGTGGCGCATCTGATGGTGGAAGGCGGAATCCGCGCGATCTGGAATTTCGCGCCCGTTCCGTTAAAGGTGCCCGATTACATGATTGTGCAGAGCGAGAGCCTGGAATCCAGCCTGGGTGCATTGTCCTTCAAAGTCGAGCAGGTACTAAAAGCCGAACTAGGAAGGGGAAGCACCGAACATGGAAGGGAACCAGGCGGCGTCCTCGCCGGTGAAGAAATTTGAAAAGATCTGCGGCATCCTCGACTGTTATGCTCGCCACCCATCAAGGCTGATCCCGATCCTGCAGGCCGTGCAGGAAGAGTATCGCTACCTGCCGGAGGAAGTCCTCACTTTCGTCGCCACGTCGCTCGACGTACCGCCGGCGCGAGTGTTCGGCGTGGCCACGTTCTACGCGCACTTCGCGCTGGAGCCCAAAGGCAAATACGTCATACGGCTCTGTGACGGCACCGCCTGTCACGTCAAGCTCTCGATTCCCATCCTGAACGCGCTGCGCGAGAAGCTGAATCTCGACGAAAAGCGCAAGACCACGCCGGACCTGTTGTTCACCGTCGAAACGGTTGCGTGTCTGGGCGCCTGCGGGCTCGCTCCGGTGATGGTGATCAACGACGAAGTCTTCGGCCTGATGACGCCGGAGCGCGCGGTCCAATTGGTCGAGGAAATCCAGGCCAAGGAGAGCGCCGCATGAATGGCCGCCGGGTGATTCTCTGCGCGGGCACCGGCTGCGTGGCCAACGGAGCCTGGAAAGTATTCGCGGAGTTCCAAACGCAGTTGGCCGCCAGCGGCGCGAGCGCCACGCTGACCACCGACAACACGGTCTGTGACGGGCACGTGCACGTGTCCAAGAGCGGCTGCCAGGGCTTCTGCCAGATGGGTCCGCTGGTGACCATCGAACCGGACGGCATCTTATACACAAAGGTACAGCCGGCCGACGTGGCCGAAATCGTCGACCGCACCATCGTGAACGGCGAGATGGTCGAGCGCCTGCTCTACATGGACCCGTCCACCAAGCGGCGCTGCCACGGCACGGCCACCATCCCCTTCTACCAACGGCAAACGCGCTACGTACTGAAGAGCTGCGGCATCATCGACCCCGAGAGCATTCACGAATATCTCGAGGACGGCGGCTACGCGGCGGCCAGCAAGGCCTATCGCGAAATGAACAGCGAGGACATCTGCAAGCTGATCCTCGAAAGCGGTTTGCGCGGACGCGGCGGCGGCGGCTTCCCCACCGGGCGCAAATGGGACCTGGCGCGCAAACAGGACGCATCGAAAAAGTACGTCATCTGTAACGGTGACGAAGGCGATCCGGGTGCGTTCATGGACCGCTCAGTGATGGAAGGCAACCCGCACAGCGTCATCGAGGGCCTCATGATTGCGGGCCGCGCCATCGGCGCCGACAAGGGTTACATCTACGTACGCGCCGAATATCCGCTGGCGGTGAAGCGCATGCGCCAGGCCGTCGAGGATGCCGAGCGCATGGGCGTGCTGGGCGAGAACGTCTTCGGCAGCGGCCACCGCATGAAGTGCGAAGTGATGGAAGGCGCGGGTGCGTTTGTGTGCGGCGAAGAGACCGCCATGATCGCTTCCATCGAAGGCTTCCGCGGCATGCCGTCGCCCAAGCCTCCTTTCCCCGCCGAAATGGGTTTGAAGCGGCGGCCCACCATCATTAACAACGTCGAGACGCTGGCGCAAGTGCCGCGCATCATCAACGAAGGCCCGGAAGTCTATCGCCAGATCGGCACGCCGCAATCGCCCGGTACAAAGACGTTCGCGCTCACCGGCCACGTGGCCAACACGGGTTTGATTGAAGTGCCGTTCGGCACCACGCTCGGCGAGATCGTCATGAATATCGGCGGCGGCGTCACCGACAGCAAGGGCAAGATCGGCAAGGCGCCGTTCAAGGCCGTGCAGATCGGCGGGCCGTCGGGCGGATGCCTCACACCGGAGCACCTGGAACTGCCGCTGGATTTCGATTCGCTGCGCATGGTGGGCGCCATGATCGGTTCGGGTGGCCTGGTGGTGATGAACCAGAGCACCTGCATGGTGGGCATCGCGCGGTTCTTCATGGAGTTCACGCAGAAGGAATCCTGCGGCAAGTGCGTGCCGTGCCGCGAAGGGACACGACAGTTGCTGGCGTTGCTCGACGATGTCATCGAGGGTCGCGCCACGGCGGAAACGCTCGAACTGCTGGAAAAGCTGAGCGCGGCGGTGCAAAAAGGTTCGCTGTGTGGGCTCGGAAAGACCGCGCCGAATCCGGTGCTGTCGACGCTGAAGCACTTCCGCAAGGAATACGAAGAGCACGTTTTCGACAAGATCTGCAAAACCGGCCACTGCAAAGCGCTGCTCCGGCCGACCATCAACGAATTGAAGTGCAAAGGTTGCGGCCTGTGCATCAAGGTGTGCGCCGTGGGCGCCATCGCCGGCGAAAAGAAGAAGCCGCACAAGATCGACCAGGAGCTGTGCATCAAGTGCGGTGAATGCGCCAAAGTCTGCAACCTGGGCGCGGTGGAGGGCATACACGCATGACGCAGAAGGCAGCGGGTTTCGTAAACATCGACGGCCGCGACATTCCGATCGAGGGCGAGCAGAATCTGCTCGACATGATCCGCAAGGCCGGCATCGATCTGCCAACGTTCTGCTACCACTCCGAACTGAGCGTGTACGGCGCCTGCCGTTTGTGCCTGGTGGAAGTGGAAGGGCGCGGCATACAGGGCGCCTGCTCGACGCCGCCCGAACCCGGACTTCGCATCCGCACGATGACGGAAGAGATTCGCGAAATCCGGAAGATCACCATTGAGCTGTTGCTCGCGAATCACGATCAGAGCTGCCCGACGTGCGTGCGCAGCAGCGCCTGCCAGTTGCAGAATCTGGCGCGGCGGCTGGGCATCCAGCGCGTGCGCTTCCAGAGCGTGCTGCACCACGCACCGGTGGATGAAAGCTCGCCGTCGCTCACGCGCGATCCAAACAAGTGCGTGCTCTGCGGCGACTGCGTGCGCATGTGCTCGGAGATTCAATCCATCGGCGCTATCGATTTCGCCTACCGCGGCCACGATGCCACGGTGCTGCCGTCGTTTGGCAAGGGCCTGGGTGAAGTGGAGTGCGTCAATTGCGGACAGTGCGCGAGCGTTTGTCCCACGGGCGCGCTCACGCCGCGTTCGGAAACCGAAGACGTATGGAAGTCGCTGCACGATCCGGGCAAGCGCGTGGTGGCGCAAGTAGCGCCTGCGGTGCGCGTTGCCTTGGGCGAGTGCTTCGGCATGGCGCCGGGCACGTTGACCAACGGGCAGATGGTGGCGGCGCTCAAGCGTTTGGGTTTCGACGAAGTCTACGACACGTCGTTCGCCGCCGACCTGACCGTCATCGAAGAAGGCAAGGAGTTCCTGGAACGCAAGCGCCAGCGTGAACGCCTGCCGCAGTTCACTTCCTGCTGCCCGGCGTGGGTGAAGTTCGCCGAGCAGTACTATCCGGATCTTCTCGACAACCTCTCGACGTGCCGCTCGCCGCAGCAGATGCTCGGTTCGCTGCTCAAGGAGGTGCTACCGGAGCGTTGGGGCATCAACCGCCGCAACCTGGTAGTGGTCTCCATCATGCCGTGCACGGCGAAGAAGTATGAAGCGCGGCGTCCGGAGTTGGCGAAAGACGGCGTGGCGGATGTGGATCACGTGCTGACAACTGTCGAACTGGCACGCATGATTTTGTCGACGGGCCTGCGGTTCAACGACCTCGAACCGGAATCCTTCGACATGCCGTTCGGCTTCACCACCGGCGCCGGCGTGCTGTTCGGCAGCTCGGGCGGTGTGACCGAAGCCGTGCTGCGCTACGCGGCCGAAAAACTCGACGACAAGCCACTCACGAAAGTGGATTTCGAGCAGGTGCGCGGCGAAGGCGGTTTGCGCGAGGCAGTGATCGAAGTCGGCGGCCACGAGTTGCGTCTGGCCGTGGTACACGGTTTGCGCAACGCGCGCGCGGTGGCCGACCTGGTTCGTTCCGGCGATTGCCACTACGACCTGATTGAAGTGATGGCCTGCCCCGGCGGTTGCGTGGGTGGCGCGGGTCAACCGATCTCGACGCAAAACGGCCAGTCGCGCGGCATGCGCTCGAAGGGCCTCTACCGCATCGACAAGGACCTGCAACTGCACAAGAGTCAGGAGAACATTTTCATCACCGAGTGTTACGAAAAGCTCCTCGGTGAAAATGGCAAGGCGCATAAGATGCTGCACACCAGTTATCAAGGACGGCGGCGCACGCCGGGCGAGATCTTCCCCATCATCAGCGGCGGCAGCGGACGCAAAGTCGAAGTGAGCGTTTGCCTGGGCACAAGCTGCTTCCTGCGCGGGTCGGATCAGATTCTGCGCGGGTTGGTGCGGGAGACCGAAGAACACGGCATCGAACGCAACGTGGACATTCGCGCTTCGTTCTGCTTTGAGCAATGCGACCGCGGTCCGACGGTGGTGATCGACGGCGAACGCATCGAACGCTGCGCGTTCGAACAGGCGCGCGATGCGCTGGGCGCCGCGCTCGATCGCGCCCGCGACAGCGAAACTTCGGCAATGGCAAGGAGAGATTGACGTCCCATGACGACCATGACCAGAGGAACCTTCATCGACGAGACGGAAATCGAAGGCGTACTAGCGCGCCACGCCTCGGCCGACACAAATCAGGTGCGCGACATTTTTGCCAAGGCCCGCGACCTGGGTGGATTGACGCCGGATGAAGTCGCGGTGCTGATGAACGTGACCGATCCGCTGCTTGTGAGCGAACTGCGCGATACGGCGCGCTACGTCAAAGAGCAGATCTACGGTTCACGCCTGGTGCTGTTCGCGCCGCTCTACGTTTCGAACTACTGCAACAACGACTGCACCTACTGCGCGTTCCGTTCCTCGAGCAGCGCCGTGCGGCGCCGCGCGCTCACGCAGGAGGAAATCGCGGCCGAAGTGCGCGTGTTGGTCGAGCAGGGGCACAAACGCGTACTGCTGGTGGCGGGCGAATCCTACGTCGAGCAGGGTGGTCTGGAATACGTACTCGACTCGATCGCGACCATCTATAAGATCAAATCGGGCAACGGCGAAATCCGCCGCGTGAACGTCAACATCGCGCCGCTGTGGCTGGAAGAGTTCGAGCAGTTGAAGGCGGCCAACATCGGCACCTACCAACTGTTCCAGGAAACCTACCACCGCCCGACCTACTCGAGCGTACACACCTCGGGCCCGAAGGCCGACTACGAATGGCGCGTCACGGCCATGCACCGCGCCATGCACGCGGGCATCGACGACGTCGGCATCGGCGTGCTGTTCGGACTCTACGACTGGAAGTTCGACGTGCTGGCCATGCTGGAGCACATACGCTCGCTCGAGCACGAGTTCGGCGTCGGCCCGCACACCATCTCGATGCCGCGCATGGAACCGGCCGTGGGCGCACCGTTCGCCAGCCGTCCGCCGCACGCGGTAAGCGACGAGGATTTTCTGAAGCTCATTGCGATTCTGCGGCTGGCGGTGCCCTACACCGGCATGATTCTTTCGACGCGTGAGAATCCCGAGGTTCGCACCGAAGCCTTCCAGTTGGGCATCTCGCAGATTTCCGCCGGCAGCCGTACCGATCCGGGCGGCTACGTGAACGGCAACGGCGATCCCAATTCCAGCCAATTCCAGTTGGGCGATCATCGCTCGCTCGACGAAGTAATCCGCGACATTTCCGAACGCGGCTACATGCCGTCGTTCTGCACCGCTTGCTACCGCCTGGGCCGCACTGGCCGCGATTTCATGGATCTGGCCAAGCCGGGTGAGATCAAGAACCATTGCGAGCCGAACGCGGTTTCGACGTTCGGAGAATACCTGATCGATTACGCCACGCCGGAAACACGCGCGGCGGGCGAGAAGCTGATCAACATTCGCTTGGCCGACATGGACGACGGTCAGCGTTCGGTATCCGAAACGCTGCTCAAGAACGTACGCGCGGGTAAAAGAGACGCCTACCTGTGAACACGCACTCCACAGACGCGAAAGGCAGGCTTGAACACGATGCGCTCGGCGAGCGCGCGGTGCCGTCGAGCGCGTTGTGGGGTGTGCATACACTGCGGGCCATTGAGAATTTCCCGCTCACCGGATGCGCGCCGCATCCCGAGTTGATCGCGGCGTACGGCGCGGTGAAGCTGGCGTGCGCGCGCGTGAACGCGGAACTGGGCTGCTGGCGGGACGACTCGGCGAAGGCCACGGCCATCGAGCGCGCCTGCCGCGAAATGTCGGAAGGGCGCCTGGCGGCGCACGTGGTGGTGGACGCGCTGCAAGGCGGCGCCGGCACCAGCACCAACATGAACGTGAATGAGGTGCTGGCCAATCGCGCGCTGGAACTGCTCGGCTGCGCGCGCGGCGAGTACTCGCGCGTTTCGCCACTGGACGACATCAATCTGCATCAATCGACCAACGACACCTATCCGACGGCATTACGCGTGGCGGCGCTGCGATTGCTCGCGGCGCTTGAAGCCGAAGTGGTGGCGTTGCAGGAAGCCTTTCAGGATGCCGAGCGGCGCTTCGCGCACGTGGTGAAAGTGGGCCGCACCGAATATCAGGACGCCGTGCTGGTGACGCTGGGCCGCGAGATGGGCGCATACGCCGAAGCGCTCGCGCGCGACCGTTGGCGCATCTACAAATGCGGTGAACGGTTGCGCGTGGTGAACCTGGGCGGAACCGCGGTGGGCACGGGCATCGGCGCGCCGCGCGAGTTCATATTCCGTGTCGTGGAAGCGTTGCGCGAAGTCACCAATCTGCCGCTTGCGCGCGCCGAAAACCTCCTGGAAGCCACGCAGAACGCCGACGTGTTCGTCGAAGTGAGCGGCATCCTCAAAGCACTGGCCGCGACGTTGTGGAAGATCAGCTCGGACCTGCGTTTGCTCAGTTCGGGACCGTCGGCGGGCTTGGGCGAAATCCGTTTGCCCGAGTTGCAGGCCGGCAGTTCGATCATGCCGGGCAAGGTGAACCCGGTGGCGCCGGAAGCGGTCACGCAGTGCGCCATGCTGATGTTCGCTTACGACAGCGCCATTGCCATGGCCGCCGCGTCGGGCTCGCTCGAATTGAATCCGTTTCTTCCACTCATCGCGGTTTGCCTACTCGATTCGCTCGATCTGCTCACGAACGCTTGCGGCGTGCTGCGGCGCGGCGCGGTCGCCGGCATCGAGGCCGATGAAGCGCATTGCGCCGGGCAGGTTCTGAATTCCACGGCCGCCGCCACGGCGCTGGCCGGCGTGGTGGGCTACGAACGTGCGAGCGCATGCGCCGCCGAAGCGCGCGGTTCCGGACGCAAGCTTCGCGACGTGGTTGTCGGGCGCGGTTGGATGACCGCGGAAGCGTTCGACGCACTGATCGCGCCGGAAGCGGTGTGCCGTTTGGGAGGCGCCGAATGAAAACGCAGTCCACTCCGCGCGGGTTCCGCGTGCAAATCGGATTCTTCGGCCGACGCAACACCGGCAAATCGAGCTTGCTGAACGCCATCACGCGGCAGCAGGTGTCGATCGTTTCGGACGTCGCCGGCACCACCACGGATCCGGTGGAAAAGCCCATGGAGTTGCAGCCGCTCGGTCCGGTTGTTTTCATCGACACCGCCGGACTGGACGACGTTGGCGCGCTCGGCGAAGAACGCATCGCCAAAACGCGGCAGACACTGAACCGTGCCGACCTGGCTGTCATCGTGAGCGATGGCGCGTGGGACGAATTTGAAACGACGCTCGCCGCGGAATTCGAGCGGCGCGGCGTGCCGGTGATCGCGGCGTTCAACAAAAGCGACCTCGGCCAAATCCAGCGCCGCGATCGCGTGAACGCACGCGCGAGAGTGGTTGGCGTCTCGGCGCGCACCGGCGACGGCGTGGATGAACTGCGCCGCGCGATTATCGAAAGCGCGCCCAAGGACGCCGCCGGTGAACAGACCATCGCGAGCGATTTGGTGGGACCGGGCGAGTTGGCCGTGCTGGTGGTGCCCATCGACAAGGAAGCCCCCAAGGGCCGCCTGATTCTGCCGCAGGTGCAGACCATTCGCGACCTGATCGATCACGACGCGCAGTGCCTGGTGGTGAAGGAACGCGAACTGGCCGCCGCGCTCGCGAACTTGCGCCGGCTACCGCGGATCGTAATCACCGATTCGCAGGCGTTTTTGAAAGTCGCGGCTGACGTTCCCGCCGGCGTGCGGCTCACCAGCTTTTCGATTTTGTTCGCGCGCTTGAAGGGCGACCTGGTGGCGCAGGCCATGGGCGCGGCCGCGATCGCGGATTTGCGCGACGGCGACCGCGTGCTGATAGCCGAAGCCTGCACGCATCATCCGATCGGCGAAGACATCGGGCGTGTGAAGATCCCGCGCTGGATCACGCAGTACACCGGCGCGCGCATCGAGTTCGTGCACGTGCAGGGGCACGATTTTCCGGAAGACCTCAGCCCCTACCGCCTCATCGTGCATTGCGGCGCCTGCATGTGGAACCGCCGCGAGATGACGGCGCGGATCGCGCGGGCACGTGAGGCTGGAGTTGCCATCACCAACTACGGGGTGGCCATCGCTTTCAGTTTGGGAATTCTGGAGCGCGCGCTGGAGCCGTTCCCGGCGGCGCTCGAAGCATTTCGCAGTAAGCGGACACGCGAGCAATCGCGGCCCGTCTCGCAGTCGAAGACATCATCGTTGGAGAGTAATCATGCACATTGACGAGATCATGAATTGGCTAAAGGAAACCGACGCGGCGAGGCTGGATCGGCTGTATGCACGCGCCGATTCCATACGCCGCCAGTACGTCGGCGACGTGGTTCATTTCCGCGGGTTGATCGAAGTCACCAACCACTGCGTGCGTAGCTGCACCTATTGCGGCGTGCGCGCGGAAAATCATTCGCTCAAGCGCTATCGTTTAACACGCGCTGAAATTCTGGATTGCGCCAAGCGCGCCGCCATGCTGGGCTACGGCACCGTCGTGCTGCAGGGCGGCGAAGACTACGGCATCGCGCCGGCGTGGATGGCCAACATCATCCGCCGCATCAAGCAGGAAACCAACCTGGCTGTGACGCTCAGCCTGGGCGAGCGCAACGAATGGGATCTGGCCGAATGGCGCCAGGCGGGCGCCGATCGCTACCTGCTGCGCTTTGAGACTTCCGATCACGAACTCTACAACAAGATTCACCCGTCGACGCCCGGCCATCCGACGCGTCTCGAACTGCTCGGCAAGCTGAAGCGGATGGGCTATGAAGTGGGCAGCGGCATCATGATCGGCATCCCGGGCCAGAGCTACGAAACCCTGGCGCGCGACATCGCGTTGTTCCGCCAGTTGGATCTCGATATGATCGGCGTTGGGCCTTATATTCCGCACCCGGCGACGCCGCTTGGCAACGGGAGTCTGTCGATCGCTCTCCCCAACGACCAGCAGGTGCCGGCCACCGAAGACATGGCCTACAAGGTGATCGCCCTCACGCGCATGGCGTGCCCGGACGCGAACATCCCCAGCACGACGGCCTTGGCCACCATCAATGCGACCAACGGCCGCGAGCTTGGCTTGCAGCGCGGCGCCAATGTCGTGATGCCGAACCTGACGCCGGTGAGCTGCCGGCCGTTGTATGAGATCTATCCGAACAAAGCGTGCATCAACGAGGATGAGAGCGAGTGCAGCCAGTGCATGCGCGGCCGCGTGGCTTCCATCGGACGCATGCCGGGCGACGGACCGGGCAGCCGCAACAAGCTGGACTACCGTCCGCAGCCGCAGTTCGCGTTCTGACTCAAACCGGCTCTCTCTTGTTTCGATGGAATCTATGGCTCGGATCGACATCTGCATGGGCAGTTCCTGCTTCGCGCGCGGTAACGCGGAGAACCTTCGCGTCGTGCGCGATTACGTGGCGCGGAACTGCCCCGCGACAAAGGTGAATCTCACCGGCACTCTGTGCCGCGAAAAGTGTAGTTCCGGACCCAATATCACCATCGACGGCCGCGAGCATCACGGTGTGACGCCCGCCTCGATCCTCGAGTTGCTCGGCCGCGAACTCAGCTCCGGAGAGAATCCATGACCGAACGCGAACCCGTCTACACGGCGCGAACCGAATGCCAGGATTGCTATCGCTGCATTCGCGAATGCTCGGTGAAAGCCATCAAGGTGGCGGCCGGCTACGCCAGCGTGATCCCGGAGTTGTGCATTTGCTGCGGGCATTGCGTGGCCGCCTGTCCGCACAGCGCCAAGAAGGTGCGCGGCGACCGTGGCGTGGTGGAAGACCTGCTGGCCGCGGGCGAGACGGTGGCGGTGACGCTGGCGCCTTCCTACATCAGCGAGTTCGAAGGGATGCGGCCCGGGCAGGTGGTGGCCGCGCTGAAGCGTTTGGGATTCGCGGCGGTGTCGGAAACCGCGCTGGGCGCGCAGGAAGTTTCGGCGCACCTGGCCGAGGACATGGCCAACTCCACAAGCGGCGTGCGCATCTCATCAGCTTGCCCGGTGGCGGTCGAGTACATACAGAAATATCAGCCGCACCTCACCGACCAGATCGTTCCGCTGCTCAGTCCCGCGCTGGCGCACGCGCGCATGCTCAAGCGCGAACTCGGCGAACGCACACACGTAGTCTTCATCGGCCCGTGCATCGCCAAAAAGCGCGAAGCCGATCTGCACCCGGAACTGCTCGACGCCGCACTCACCTTCGTCGAATTGCGCGAGTGGCTGGATGACCGCAAAATCGTGCCGGACGAAATCCCCGCTGACGAAGATCAGCCGTTTGTTCCGGAGATGGCGCGGGAAGGATCGCTCTATCCGGTGGAAGGCGGCATGCTCGAAGGCGTGCGCGCGCTTCTCGGAAACAAACCGGCGGGCTTCATGTCGTTTTCCGGTTTGTCCGGCGTGCAGCGTGCGCTGGAGGGTTTGGAGAATTGCCGTTCCAACGCGCCGCTGCTGCTCGAACTGCTGGCGTGTGAAGGCGGCTGCGTGAATGGGCCAAAGGCGCGTTCGGGCGCCGCCGTGGCCAAGCGTACGCGCGTGGTGGAATTATCGCCGCCGGCCGAAGGCGCGCCGCGACGCAAACCCACCATCGAAATCGAAGCCACCTACGCGCCGCTCGAGTTGCCCGTGTTCGCCTGCACCGACTCGCAGTTGCGCGAAGCGTTGTGGTCCATCGGCAAGGTCGCGCCGGAAGATGAACTCAACTGCGGCGGCTGCGGCTACAACTCCTGCCGCCAGTTCGCCGAGGCGCTCGCCGTGGGCCGCGCCGAACGGCAGATGTGCGTCGGCTACATGCGCAAGCTGGCGCAGAAGAAGATGAACGTGCTGATGCACCGCATGCCGAGCGGCGTGGTCATCGTGGACGATCAACTGCGCGTGGTCGAATCGAATCCCAGCTTCAACCGTTTCTTCGTGCCCGGCGCTGCTGATCCCGCCGGGAGCGAACTCGCCAGCATCGTTCCGTTCCACACCTTTTTCCGACAGGTGCTTTCGACCGGCGAGGAAATCCTGGACCGGCAGTTGCGCTATCGCGGCCGCGTGTTCAGCGCCACGGTGTTCACCATTGAACCGGGCGCGCTCGCTGGAGGCATCTTCCGCGACGCCACGCGTCCCGCCGTCGAAAAAGAACAGATCATACGCCGCGCGCGCGAGGTGATTCAGAAGCACCTCACCACCGTGCAGCAGATCGCCTACCTGCTTGGCGAAAACGCCGCCGAAAGCGAGATGACGCTGAACGAAATCGTGCAGTCGTTCTCGCCCGACGACGTTGAACCACCTCACGGCGGAGATTAATCGTGCCCCGCTCGTTCGTCGATGTCGATAGCTGGCAAACGCCCAAGCGCGGGCAACTCACGCCCGGCGACGTCTTCCTGTGCCAGAAGCTCAAGGAAGAGGACCGTACGCTGGCGGTACTGAGCGACGGGCTCGGCAGCGGCATCAAGGCCAACGTGCTGGCCACGCTCACCGCCACCATGGCCATGAAGTACGTCTCCGGCTACACCGACATCATGCGTTCGGCCGAGACCATCATGGACACGCTGCCCATTTGCAGCGTGCGCAAGATCAGCTACTCAACCTTCACCATCGCCGACGTGGAAGGCTCCGGCCAAACCCGCATCATCGAATACGACAACCCGCCGTTCCTGCTGTTGCGCGGCGGGCGCGCCATCCCCGGCCCCAAACGCCCCATCGCGCTGCGCAAGTGGCAGCATCGCACGTTGCACTACGCCGAGATCGATACGCAGCCGGGCGACCGTATCGTGTTGTTTTCCGACGGTGTTACGCAAGCCGGCATGGGCGCGCCGCGAACGCCGCTCGGCTGGACCACCGAGCGCGCCTGCGAGTTCGTCGAACGCATTCTGAAGCGCGAACCCGCCATCACTGCCCGGCAACTCGCGCGCGAGATTTCGGCCGAGGCGTTGGAACTCGACGGCGGCCAGGCCAAGGACGATATCACCTGTGGTGTGTTGCACTTCCGCGAGCCGCGGTCGATGCTGGTGATCACCGGCCCACCGTTTTTTCCGGCTCGCGACCACGACCTGGGCCGCATGATCTCAGGCTATCGCGGAACCATCGCCATCTGCGGCGGCACGACGGCCAATATCGTGTCCCGCGTGCTGTGCCGCCCGCTCGCCATGCGTTTGGACCAGCTTGATCCGGAAGTTCCGCCCGCCGCCACTATGGAAGGCGTGGACCTGGTCACGGAAGGAACCATCACTTTGGGGCGCGTGGCCAATCTGCTCGAAGCCGGCACGCCGCCCGAAGACTTGCGGCCGAACGCCGCCACCGAGCTGCTGGGACACCTGCTCAACAGCGATGTCATTACTTTTGTTGTAGGTACGAGGATCAACCAAGCGCATCAGGACCCCAATACGCCGGTCGAGCTCGATCTGCGGCGCAACATCATCCGCCGAATCGCTGCCTTGCTCGAGTCCAAGTACGTGAAACAGACCGCGATTCAGTACATGTGAGCGGGATGGAAAGCGCATTTTGCGCCACCCGCGTCCGGAGAGACATCTGTGCAAAACCAGAAAATCACGGTGAAGAACCTTAGATAGAGAATTGTTTCCTTATCTAGACATGCTAGCGAAAACGTGAGATTCTAATATCAGTGAGAAACACGTTGTAGAAGTCGATTCCCCCTTGTGGTTACCTCCAAAGGGGGAGGTGCGGATTCTTCTAGATCGTGAAAACATTCTCGATAGCAGGCTTTAGAGACAGAACTCCGGAAGGGGTACTCCCTGAAAGGAAAAGCCGGGAAACGATATGACCGAACCGTCGACCGTGCAACTGATTGAAGCCGTTGTAGGAAGTACACGGGTATTCTCGAAAGCGGTAAGCAGCGTGGTGGAAGGCGGCATTCTGCCGGAATCGGGCGAAAGCCGGCTCACCAGCGTGCAATTGACCGTTCTCAAGCTGATTCACCAATACGGGTCGCGCACCTTGGGTGAGTTGGCTGCGTTGCTGGACGTCAGCAGCGCGGCCGCCTGTAAGTTGGTGGATCGATTGGTCCGCCGCAGCCTTCTGGAGCGCACCGAAGGCAAATCCGACCGCCGCCTGACGCAACTGGTGCTCACCGCGCTTGGCCGGGACGTGCTGGCGCGCTACGAAAGCCGCAAGACGGACATGCTGGCGCGCACCTTTGAGAGCTTCTCGCCGGACGAGCTCGCCCGGACCGTGCGCGTGCTTGAAAGCCTGTCGGCCGCGCTCATTAATAATAGCGAACGAGCCGAAGAGATTTGTTTGCAGTGTTATCTGCACGGGGCCACATGCTCAGTCCGCAAAGTGATGCCGGAGGAATGCCGCTCATTGCGCAAGCGCTTGGGCAGCCGGGAGATCTCGCGTTCGAAGGAGATCCAGGCATGAGCACGGCAACCCTCGATCTCACGGCGACCGGTCACGACGTAAACGCGGACGATTGCTACCAGTGCGGCAAATGCACGGCCGGCTGCCCGGTGGCCGACCGCATGGACCTGATGCCGAATCAGATTGTGCGGCTGGTGCAACTCGGTCACATGGCCAAAGCCGCTTCGTCTGAAGGCATTTGGGAATGCGTTTCCTGCCAAACCTGCACCACGCGTTGCCCGAAGTCGGTGGATTGCGCCGGCATCATGGACATGCTGCGGCAGCATTCGGTGGAACAGGCAAGCAATTCCGCGTCGCAGAACCGCACCGTTTTGTTCCAAAAAGCGTTCCTGGCCAACATCCGCCGCAACGGCCGGCTCAATGAGCTGGAACTGGTGGGCGCCTTCAAGACTTCGGCGTTTCTCGAAGACCTCGCCATTCCGTTCCTGTTCAAGGACGCGATGCTGGCGCCGCGCATGAGCGTGCGCGGAAAACTGAAGCTGAACGGCGCGAAAGTGCAGGACCGTGAATTGGTTTCGAGGATCTTTGGCCGGTGCCTGGGCGATTGATGGAGTTCGGATATTACCCGGGCTGCGCGCTGCACGGCTCGTCGAGTGATTATGAGCAATCGGTGCGCGCGTGCCTAGATCTACTCGGCGTGCGTCTGCGCGAGTTGAACGACTGGATCTGCTGCGGCGCGACTGCGGCGCATTGCATTAACCGTCAACTGGCGCTGGCTTTACCGGCGCGCAATCTGGCGCTGGCCGAACGCGACGGCTACACGGAACTGCTGGCGCCCTGCCCGATGTGCTCGATGGAATTGATCAAGGCCGAGCAGATCATTCGCCAGGACGAAGAAACGCGCAATAAGTTGAGCGAAGTGATCGAGCTGCCCATTGCCGGCAACACCGACGTGCTCAATCTCATTCAGGTGTTCCAGCGCATCGGCGCCGACAAGCTCAAGGACATCGTCAAACGTCCGCTCGCGGATCTGAAAGCGGCCTGCTATTACGGATGCCTGCTGACGCGTCCGCCCGAGGCGCTGCGCTTCGACGATTGCGAACGCCCGAGTTCGATGGAAACGCTGGTGGAAGCGCTGGGCGCATCCACGGTGGACTGGAACTACAAGACCGAATGCTGCGGCGCCGGGCTGACCATGGCGAACGAGAGCACGGTCCTCGAGCTGTCGCACAAGATTCTGGAAAATGCCGCCGCGCATGGCGCCAATTGCGTGGTGGTGGCCTGCCCCATGTGCCACGTAAACCTGGATATGAAACAGGAAGACATCGAGCGCCGCTATTCGGTGCGGCACGACATGATGATCTACTACCTGTCGGACCTGGTGGGCATGGCGTTGGGCCTTTCCGAACATCAACTAGGCGTGGACCGGCATTTCGTGTACCGAGGCTGATCAATCATGTCGCGGATCGGAATCTTCACATGCTGGTGCGGCGAGAACATCGCGCGCAATGTGGACGTCGAGCGTGTGGCGGCCGAGGCGGCCAAACTGCCCGGCGTGCACTGCTCGGTTCACGCCAAGTACATGTGCTCGGACCCGGGCCAGGCGCTGCTGCGTGAAAAGATCGCGGCCGAGAAACTGGACGCGGTGATCGTCGCCTCCTGCTCGCCGCACATGCACTTGCGCACGTTTCGCAAGACGGCGGAAGTGGCCGGCATCAATCCATATAAAGTTGAAATGGCCAACATCCGCGAGCACTGCTCGTGGGTGCATCACAACCGCGAGGAAGCCACGGCTAAGGCGCTCGGCCTTGTGCGCATCGCGGCGGCCAAGGTGAACTGGAACGAGCCGCTCGAACCGATTCGCGTGCCGGTGACCAAACGCGCGCTAGTGGTGGGCGGCGGCGTGGCGGGCATTCAAGCCGCGCTCGACGTCGCCGAAGCCGGTTACGAAGTGGTGCTGGTGGAACGCGAACCGTCCATCGGCGGCAAGATGGCGGGCCTGTCGGAGACCTTCCCCACGCTCGATTGTTCGCAGTGCATTCTGACGCCGCGCATGGTGGAAGTTGGCCAGCATCCGCGCATTCGCCTCTATACGTACTCGGAAGTCGAAGACGTGCGCGGCTTTGTGGGCAACTTCTCGGTCACAGTGCGGCAGCGCGCGCGCTACGTCGACATCAAGAAGTGCACCGGCTGCGGCGACTGCTGGAATTCCTGCCCCATCAAGAAGAACCCCAGCGAGTTCGATTACGGCCTGGGCTACCGCAGCGCCATCTACATTCCTTTCCCGCAGGCCGTTCCAGCGCGTCCGGTGATCGACCGCGACAACTGCACGCGCCTCAAGAAGGGCAAAGGCTGCGGGCTGTGCGAGAAGAAATGCCAGGCCGGCGCCATCAACTATCAGGACGAAGACAAGCTGATCACCGAACAGGTGGGCGCCATCGTCATCGCCACCGGCTACAAGCTCTACAGCATCGGCCGGCAGCAGGATAGCGGGCGCGTGTCGGGCTACGGCGAATACGGCTATGGCGAATACAAGGACGTGATCGATTCGCTGCAATTCGAGCGGCTGGTTTCGGCTTCAGGACCAACCAGCGGACGCATCGAACGGCCGTCGGATGGACGCGAACCGAAGAACGTGGTCTTCATCAGTTGCGTGGGTTCGCGCGACGACGCAAAGGGACTGCCTTACTGCTCGAAGATCTGCTGCATGTACACGGCCAAGCACGCCATGCTCTACAAGCACAAGGTGCATGACGGGCAGGCGCACGTGTTCTACATGGATGTGCGCGCGGGCGGCAAAAACTACGAAGAGTTTGTGCGGCGCGCCATCGAGCAGGACGGCGCGCGCTACTATCGCGGCCGCGTTTCCAAGATCACCGAGGAAAACGGCAAGCTGATCGTGCGCGGAGCCGACACGCTGGCGGGCGTGCCGGTCGCGATTGAAGCGGATCTGGTGGTGCTGGCCGCGGCGATTCTGCCGGCGCGCGGCGCGCAGGATCTGGCGCGCAAGATGAACGTGGGCTACGACGAGTATGGCTTCCTGCTCGAATCGCATCCCAAGTTGAGGCCGGTGGAAACGTCGGCCGCCGGCGTCTACATTTGCGGCGCCTGCCAGGGGCCAAAGGACATTCCGGAATCGGTGGCGCAAGCCTCGGCCGCGGCGAGCAAGGTGCTCGTCATGTTCGGCCACGACGAGATGACGCGTTCACCGGAAATCGCGCGCGTGGACGAGAAGGTCTGCGCGGCCTGTTACGCCTGCGTGCGCACATGCCCGTATCACGCCATTGACCGCGCCGAGGTGCGTTCACCCAAAGGCGCGCTCATCAAACGCACGGCGCGCGTCAACCCAGGGTTGTGCATGGGCTGCGGCACCTGCGTGGCCGTGTGTCCATCGAAGAGCGTGGACCTGGCCGGCTTCAGCGAACAGCAGATTTACGCCGCCGTGGAGGCGTTGTTATGAGCGAGACCTTCGAGCCGAAGATCATCGCCTACGTCTGTAACTGGTGCACCTATCTGGGCGCGGACCTGGCGGGCACCAACCGGCTCGAGTATCCGTCGAATGTGCGCATTGTCCGGCTGCCCTGCACCGGGCGCATCGATTTCAACTTGATCGTGAAAGCGTTCGAGATGGGCGCCGACGCGGTGCTGGTGTCGGGCTGCCATCCGGCCGATTGCCACTACACGGCGGGCAACTATCACGCGCGCCGGCGCTGGATTCTGTTCCGGCGCTTGCTCGAAACACTGGGCATCGAAATGGAACGCATCCACTTCACCTGGATTTCGGCGGCCGAAGGCAAGAAGTGGCAGAAGGTGATCACCGAGATCACCGAGAAGACGCGGGCGCTCGGTCCGTACAAGGCCTACCAGGAATTGCGCGAGGTGGCCGGATGATCGAACAGTTGCGTGAAACCTGCCGCCGTTTGCTTGAAGAAGGTTCGGTGCAGGTGATCATCGGCTACGGCGAATCGCTGGCGGGCCAACCGGCGCGCCCGGTTTTCGTGCGCCGCAGCGAGGACGTCGCACAGCTCACTTGGGGCCCACACTGCTTCGCCAATCTTGCGGCGTATCTGACGCGCAAGGAAGTGAAGGCGCTCGGCAATGCCGCGATCATCGTGAAGGGTTGCGATGAGCGTGCGCTGGTGGTGTTGGCCAAGGAATCGCAGGTGGATCGCGCGTCGCTCTACGTCATCGGCATGGCGTGCGACGGCGTGGGCGCGCCCAAGTGCGCGGGCTGCGAGTTGCGCACACCGCGCTTTGCCGACGAAGTGATTGGTACGCCCAGCGCGGCCGAGCCGCTTTCGAACTCGAGCGCGATGACGCTAGACGAGTTGATGGCGAAGACGCCGGCCGAACGTTGGGAATTCTGGAAAGGCGAATTCGATCGCTGCGTGAAGTGTTACGCGTGCCGGCAGGTTTGCCCGCTGTGCTACTGCGAGCGCTGCATCGCCGACAAGAACCGCCCACAGGAGATTTTGACGTCGGCGTCGCTCATCGGCAATTTCGCCTGGCACATCACGCGTTCGTTCCACCTGGCCGCACGCTGCGTGGAATGCGGTGAATGCACGCGCAACTGCCCGGTCGGGATTCCGCTGGCGCTATTGAACCGCACGCTCGCCGCGCAAGCCGAAGAGAGTTTCGATTACCGCCCGGGTCTGGACCCGGACGCCGAGCCGGTGATCGGTTCATGGAAAGCCACCGACAAGGAGGGCTTCATTCGATGAGCGCGATCATACATGAACCCTCGCTGCGGAAGCTGATCGACAGTTGGCTGGCGTCGGGCAAGCTGGTGGCCGCGCCGGTCGAAGCAGGCGGCAAACTGCTGTACCGGTATCTGAAATCGAGCGCGGAGGCGGTGCTGGTTTCGCGCGAGCATCCCTCGAATTCGATCAAGGAATTCCTGTTCCCGCGTCACGACGCGTTGTTCCGCTACAAGCTCAACGGCAAGCAGGTGGAATTGACGGATGCGGCCGAGGAAACGCGCGAGCAGATCCTGGTGGCCGCGCGGCCGTGCGACGCGGCGTCATTGCCCGCTCTGGACTACATCTTCAACAGCGACCGTAAGGACGGTTCCTTCGAGCGTGCGCGCGCACGCACCGCGGTAGTGGCGCTGGCCTGCAACACGTTTGACGACGCCTGCTTCTGCACGTCGGTGGGCCTGGGGCCGGCGTCGGGAACAGGTGCCGACGCTTTACTGTTCGATTTGGGCGACACGGCGTATGAAGTGCGCGCGGTGACCAGCAAAGGGCGCGCGTTGTTTGAAGGACAGACCGGACCGAGCATGCGCGTGGCGGAGCCGTTGGCGGGCCCGCCGAAACGCTTCGACACGTCCGGAGTGCGCCAGTTCCTCGCCCGGGGATTTGAAAGTCCCCTGTGGAGCGAGGAAGCCGTGGCCTGCATCGGTTGCGGCGTGTGCGCTTACACCTGCCCGGCATGCCACTGCTTCGACATGGTGGACGAAGGCAACGCGGCGGGCGGCGCGCGCGTGCGGAATTGGGATAGCTGCCAGTTTCCGCTGTTCACGCATCATGCCTCGGGCCACAATCCGCGTTCGAATCAAATGCAACGCCAGCGGCAGCGCATCTATCACAAGTTCTCGATCTATCCGGAGCGCTTCAACGCCCTGCTTTGCACCGGTTGCGGCAACTGCGCGCGCAACTGCCCGGCGGGGCTCGGCGTGCTGCGAATGCTGGAAGCGATCGAAAGTCGCGCGAGGCGCCAGGATGTGTGACAACCTCTACAAACCGGACCTGATGGACATCATCCAGGTGCAGCAGCAGACGCCGGATGTGAAGAGCGTCCGCGTGCGGTTTCGCGATCCGGAACGCGCGCGTGCGTTTTCGTTCCGCGTCGGCCAGTTCGGAATCTTCTCAGTGTTCGGCGCCGGCGAGTCCACGTTCAACATTTGCTCGAGTTCGAACTGGAAGGACTACATCGAGTTCTGTTTCCGCCGCACGGGCCGGGTCACCGAAGCCATGTGGCGGCTGGAGCGCGGCGATACCATCGGCTTCCGCGGCCCTTACGGAAACGGTTATCCGGTGGAAGCCTGGGAAGGCAAGAACCTGATCTTTATCGGCGGCGGCATAGCTATGCCTCCCATCCGTTGCGCCATCTGGTATGTGCTGGAGAGCCGCGAAAAGTACGGTAACGTGACCATCGTCTACGGCGCGCGCACGGTGGCTGATTTGACCTTCGCAAGCGAGCTGGACGAATGGAACCGGCACGAGCGCGTGCGTGTAATCCGTTCGGTGGACCCGGGCGGCGAAACGCCGGACTGGAAGGGCGAGATCGGACTGATCCCGCACGTGGTCGAGCGCGCGCAGATTTCGGCGGCCAACTCGGTTGCGCTGGTGATCGGCCCGCCGATCATGATCAAGTACACGCTGCCGGTGCTGGACCGCATCGGCCTGCGCGACGAGGACATTTATACGAGCCTCGAAAACCGCATGAAATGCGGCGTCGGCAAGTGCGGCCGCTGCAACGCCGGTCCGGTCTACGTGTGCACGGACGGCCCCGTGTTCACGATGCAGCAGTTGCGGTCGATTCCAAACGACTACTGAGAGAGCGCCCGCGGCCTACAGCTTCACATTCCCGGCGATCTGAACATCGCCGGACGATTCGTTCGCGATTCGGATTTCGCCGCCCTCGAAGCGGTTCCCCATAATCACGGCGGACTTCAGGCCCTTTCCCAAATGAATGTGCGGCGACTTGGCCTCCACTTCCATAAAGTCGCAACCTTGCGCCAGTAGCGATCCGCCGCGAGCGTCGATACAGGCAACGCCCTCACCCTTACCGTCCCACTTGGCGAAGTGCGTCGCGGTCAGAGTCACGGTGCCCTGTCCGTCCAACACCATCTGCGATCCCGAACCGGCGCGAGACCGCGTCCAGAAGAAGCCGCAGTTGGTCAGCTTCACCGGGCCTTTATTGTCCGGACCAATCTCGAATCCGGACATGAATTGGCAGTTCTCGAAAGCCACGCCGGCATGCGGCTGCAATTCGTCGATCTTCACGGCCACTGGTCCAAGATCCGAACCGCTCTGCGTGATGAGGGCATTGCCCGTCCCCGCCTTCTGCTTCACGAAGTGGAAACCGATCTTGGGCCAGATCACGAACGAATTGGAGATGTACTCCCAGTCGGTACGGCCAATGATGAATCCCTCCAGATGCGCCCGGCAATACTCCATCAATATCTCGCCCGCCCGTTCTTGCCCGGACCTGTAAGGCGCCGGCAGTTTGAGCCAATAGTTGGGATGTATGTGTACGTTTTCCAGACGGCCGATGTCGGTGCACTGGTCAATGAGCACGCCCCGGTTGACGGCGCACAACAGAACGTTTCGCAAATGATGGCCTTCATTGGCGTATGTGCCGCAGTCGATGCCGTCGTAGGCGTTGGCGATGGTGGTGTCGATCACGCTGTAGTGCAGACCCTGCCCCTGGATGGTCCACGGATAGGGACTTATCTTTTCGATTCTCTGCTCGGGGTAGAAGATAGAGACGCCCTTGATGGTGCTGCCACTCTTGAGGCTGATGAACGGCGCCGAACTGGCGTCGCCGCGGCCGGCGTACGCAAAAAGAGTAGTGCCTTTTTCGAGCTGCTCGGTGTGATGCATCCCCTGCCAGACGCCTTCCAAGGTGACGCCCTCCGGGATCGACAGGACGCCTCGAATGGCATAGCGCCCTTCCGGCATCCTCACCACGCCACCGGAAGCGGCCGCCCGGTCGAGCGCCTTTTGCACCGCGGCCGTGTCGTCGCCGGTCCCGTCCCGGCGCGCTCCGAAATCGATCACGTTTAGAGAAGGAACAGCCGCACCCGCCAGCATGGCGGATCCGGTGAAGAAAGTGCGTCTGCGCATTTGCATGACCCGCAGGCTAGCTAAAAGGGACCTGCGTGTCAAATATCAAACCGCCGGAATAGTTATGCGTTGTCCGGTCTGTTGGCAGGCCACACCTCCAGAGCGTCGCGCCCGCGGCGAAAGCGTGCGTACGAAGGCTCTGTGTTTACTAGGCAGCCGCGCCGCTCGATTCCGAACGACTTCTCGTCATCCGTTCGAGCAACTGCTCCACCAGATTCAGTCTCTGGCGTAGTTCGTCGCGATAACTTCGATGATCGGTGTGGCGGACTTCCACCAGCAGCTTGGTGCGTTCGGATTCCAGCAGTTCGGTGAGAATCGCAATCTGCTCGCCGCCCAGTTCCAGACGCTCGGTTTGCATCGCATCCATGGGAATCTCTCCCTTCGCGCGAGTGCGTCGCTGCCTATATTAAAGGCCGGAAAGCGCGCGGCGTCAAGACGCAAACTCTCATCGAGCATGCTCGATTTGATCTAGCAGTGCTAGCAGGCGGGGGGCGGCGGTGGCGGTTCCTCCGAAGCGCAGTTCGTGATAGGCTTCGGTCGCGCTTGCCACGAGTGCGGCGAGTTCAGCTTCGCGAATCATGGCGGCAAATTCGCGAGGCGTCGCCCAAGCCGGCTTCTGTATGCCGCGGCGGCCGAGCAGGCGCAGCATGCGGTGATAGAGCAGCGTGGCATCGGAAGCGCGGGCTTCGTTGCGCTCCAGGGTGCGTATGCGCCACTCCGTCTTCAGACGGCGCCACATGCCGGGCCCGGCGAAAAACAATAAGACGGCTAGCGATATGACGATGAGCGCGGCGGCGCCGAAACGCTCGCCCCAACTCACCGCGCCGTCGCGCCAGTGGCGCAGCCGTGCGGCGGTACGCGACGGCCAACTCGATCCGAACATGCGGCCGGACTCCTCCATGCGCGTCGCAAGCACAAGCTGCCGGTCCAGATCATAACTCAGCACCCAGTCCTGCCAGAACGTTTCGGCGGCATCCAGATAGAGCAGCGCGCGGCCCCACAACGAATTCGCGGACGCGGACGAATCCGGCGGCGTGGGGTCGAAAGTGGTCCAGCCGCGCCCTTCCAGCCACGCCTCCACCCAACTGTGCGCGTCCGAGGCGCGAATGAGGTACCAGCCGCTCACGGGGTTGTACACGCCGCTTTGGAACCCCGTGGCGACGCGCGCCGGAATGCCCAAGTAACGCAGCATGACGGCCATGGAGCCGGCAAAATACTCGCAATGCCCGCGGCGGCGATCGAGCAGAAAGTGAGCGATCGGATCGTCGGGCGCATCCGCGTCGAGATCGGTTGTGTAGGTGTAGTTCTGATGCAGGTATTGCTCGACGGCGCGCGCGCGGGCCAGGTCCGTTTGAGCACCCGTGGTGATGCGTTTGGTCAACTCGATGACGCGGGCGTCCGGTTGCGGAATTTTGATGTTCTGCTCGCGTTCGGCCTTGGGCAACGGTGACGCATCTACGGCGACGTTCGAGTCCAGATATCCGTACACGCCGTAGCGCAGGCCTTCGGAAGTGCCGTCGGCGGTGCGATAGCCTTCGACGGCCGTGCGGATCACCAGCGGCAGGCGAACCTCCAGAAACTCCGGCACGCCGGCGAAGAACAACGCGTCGGAGCCGGCCGAGCGAAGGTTCACTTCGTAGGACGCGCGGCGGCCGCGCACACGGCGGTGATCGTCACTCACAAGTTGCAGCGGTGTAGCGGCCACCCGCAGCAGGCGGTCGCCGCCGGGCGGATTGTACCAGCGCTTGCCGTCGAATTCGCGCAGCGCCGAACCGCGCCACTTCAATCCGTCGAAGCGGCCGGGCGTATAGAAACGCACGTGCATGACGGGAGTCGAAACACGCTTGAGCCGTCCGATCTCTCCCAGCACAATCTGATTCGAAAAGCCCGGCACGCGATACTGATCCGGCACCAGATGCCGGAACGCGGCGCGCGCGGTGCGCGGCAGCAGAAAGAACATACCGCCGGTGAGCGCTAATGCGCCGATGGAGAGGATCAGCGACACTGCCGCCAGACGCCAGCCGAGTCCACGCTGCGCACTACGCGCCACGCGCCCGGCGCGTGTGGCCGCACGCTGCACCTCGCCGCTGGACAACGTGGCGACTCCGAAAACCAGAAACGCGGCCAGAAACACGAAGAAGTTGAGGTTCGGCGAAAGCAAGGAAGCCGCCAGTAACTCAAGCAGCGCAATCACCTTCACCCAGAAGTAGTCCCGGCGGCTGGACGCCGTCAGAATCTTCATGACGGCGACAAAGAACACCAGGTGAACCGTGGCGCCCACGAAATCGCGGGAAAGGAAGAAGTAGTCGAACGGATAGAAAGCGATGTAGACGACGGTTACCGCCGCCACCGCACGCGCGGAGATACGCAGCCGCACCAGTCCGGCGATCATCAGCGCGCGTAGAATCAGCGCGGCCCCGGCGGCGATGGACGTCGCCAGGTCGAGGAATCCCGATCCCACCACGGCGAGGTAGCCGCTGGTGACCAGGCCCAACAGTGAGAACTCGAAGAAACGGGCCGACGCTCGCGATCCGTTGGCGGGCAAGCTGCCCATACTTTCGATTCTAACAGCCGGGCGCGAAACCGCCTGCGCTGTGCTAAAACGATTAGGTGCTTCTTTCGCTGTTCAACGACCAGCCTCCGTCGGAAGACCCCTACGATAGTTTCCTTCGAGACAGCGTTCTGGAGCGCCTGCGCATGCTGGATGCACGGGTACGGCGCAAAGGACTCGCCTCACTCGATCCGGAACGCAACCGCCTGATCCGGTTGGGCATGGAAGTCGATGCGAAGGGAAGCGTCAGCCGGAACGGATACGGGGTATTCGGTCTGGCGTGGCAGTCTGAGCACCACGCGGAGTGGCCGGAGACCATCGAGCGGGAGATCCAACAAGCCCGCGCGGCTATTCGCGAGGCGCACGGCACGCATCCACGTTTTCTGATCTGGGCCGGCATGGGAGGCTCCGCCGAAGACAAGTCCATGTACGCGGCGGCAGGTCTGCTCAAGCGCGGCCCGCGTTGTTACGTGGTGGATTCGACCGACCCGGCCAAACTGAACGGCATCTTCGAAGATATTCAGGCTCGCACGAATCTGAAAATGCCGGATATCCTGCGTGGTTCGTTGGTGGTCGGCATGGCGCTGGGGATGACGTCGTATGAGCCGGTATTGAACCTCGAACGCCTGGAAACGCTCTACGGCAAGCACAAAGTGGATCCGCGCACCAACTTCCTGGCGATGGCGCTGCCGGGATGCCTGCTCGACAAATTCGCGCGCGAGCGGGGCTACCGTTCGGTGGGCTTGCAGCTTGACGGCGAGAGCTCCACCGCCGGCCGGCACAGCGCGCCGCTCACGCGCGGCAGTCTGTATCCGCTCGCCCTCTGCGGCGTTGACCTGAGCGGATGGATCAAGGGCGCTTGCCTGAAAGATGAGGACATTCTGAAGGCGTGGCGTCTGGCCGCGTTTCTGCACACACAATCGGCGGCCGGGCGCGACAAGGCGACGCTGCTGCTCCCAAAGGCCTGGCAAGGCGCGGCACTGTGGACCAAGCAGGATTTCGAAGAGAGCTTGGGCAAGGCCGGAGTTCCGGGCATCAAGATCGTCATCGGAGAAAAGCCCAAACTCGCCAACTACCGTTCGCCGAAAGATCCGCTGCAGGATCGTGTCTTCGTGGCCATACAGCAGCGCGGAACTCCGCATCCGGATGCGCAGAAGATTGCCTTGCTGCGGCGGACGGGCTACCCGGTCGCGGTGTTGAGCTTGCCTGCAAGCGCGCCGCTTTCGGCCTACATGCAGTTTGTCCACTACGCGGTTTTCGGAATGGCTTACATGCGCGACGTGAATTTTGTCACGCAGCCGGGCGTGGAACTTTACAAGAGCGTCGCGGGAAAGCTGTACAACGAAGCGGCGAAGGCAGGCGGAATCGAAAAGACCAAAGAGTGGCGCGCCATGTCGGAAACACCGCACCAATCGCGTTTTCGCATGTGCGTCACGCTTCGCTACGACCGTCTTTCGGGCGCGGAAGCCACACCGCGGCGCCGCGCGAGCGAAGTGTACGCCACGCTGCTGGGCGCGCTCGCCGCCGCGCGCAAGGTGGATTACGGCGAGCTGACGTTTTTCGGCGACACGCGTTATTCGGCCTCCGGGCGCGCGTTGCGCAAGATTCTGGACCGCGCGGGCGAGGAACTATTTCGCGCCCGCCTGAAGATGCCGGTGGACGTTTACGAAGGGCCCGCGATGAACCACTCCTATCATGAGATGATCATCGGAAGGGGTCGTTGTTTCTCAACGGTGCTGATCGCGGAAGGCCCGGGCGATGCGGTGTATCATCGGGCGCAGTATCTGGCCACGCAAATCGCGTTGGCTCAGAAAGGCTGCCCGGTGGTGAGTATCACGCTGAGTGACCTGTCGGACGCCACGCTGGCCGCTTTGGAAGCGTTCTTCCACGAGGCGGCCGTGGCATTGAAAGCCGCGCGCCGGTAGAAGCGGCGGGAAGGATCGTGGACTGATGGCGAAGTTCAAGCCAGCGCATGCGAAAAAGAAGGCGGCCGGATCGCCCCGTAGTGGTGTGCCTTGCATCATTCTGCTGATTATCGGCATGGTGCTGATCCTGTTGTTGTTTTACGCGGTGGTGAAATCGAAGTGAGTATCAGAATCGATCGACGGCAGCCGGACGAAATCCGGCAAGTGAAAATCACGCCGGGCTTCCTGATGACCGCCGAAGGCTCGGCACTCATTGAAGTGGGCCAGACGCGCGTGCTGTGCGCGGCGACCATTGAGGAGACCGTGCCTGCGTTTCTGCGCGGCGCCGGCAAAGGATGGGTCACCGCGGAGTATTCAATGCTGCCGCGCGCCACCATGACGCGCACGGCGCGCGAAGTGAATAAGGGCAAGCCCTCCGGACGCACGCACGAAATTCAGCGGCTCATCGGCCGAAGTCTGCGCGCGGTGGTGGACACGACGGCGCTTGGCGAGCGAACCGTGATCATCGATTGCGACGTGTTGCAGGCCGACGGAGGGACGCGCACGGCATCCATCACGGGAGCGTTTGTCGCCCTGGGCCTGGCGCTACAGCAGTTGGTCGAGTACGGCACTCTGCCGAAACTGCCCATTCTGGATTACGTCGCGGCAATCAGCGTGGGCCTGGTGGGCGGCGCGGCCGTGGCGGATCTCTGCTACGACGAAGATTCCCGCGCCGACGTGGACATGAACGTGGTGATGACCGGAAGCGGCCGGTTGGTGGAAGTGCAGGCTACAGCCGAGCGCGTGCCGTTCGAGGAGAATCAGCTCAGCGCCCTGCTGGGCCTGGCGCGCAAGGCCATCGGCCAGTTGATCGAAATCCAGAAGACGCTCGTAAAACTCGCATGAAGCTCTACTGCGCGACAACCAATCAGGGGAAGCTGCGCGAATTCCGGCTGGCCATCGAAACGCTGAGCGCGGGTAAGTGGATCACGGAACCGGTCGAAGGCTTCAAGCAGATTCCTGTCTACGAAGAGACCGGCGCAACGTTTGAAGAGAATGCCGCAGGCAAGGCCGTTTATTACAGCATGCATGCGCCGGGTCCGTTGTTCGCGGACGATTCCGGACTGATGGTGGACGCGCTGGGCGGCGCCCCAGGCGTGCATTCGGCGCGTTACGCGGGCGTGCACGCGGGCGACGAAGCCAACAACCGTCTACTGCTGGAGCGGTTGGCCGGCGTGACGGATCGCGCGGCACGCTTCGTGTGCGTAGTAGCGCTCGCCGAGCGCGGTAAACTGCTCGGCACGTTTCGAGGCGTGGTGGAAGGACGCATGCTCGACGCGCCACGCGGTACGGACGGCTTCGGCTACGATCCGCTGTTTTTCTATCCTCCGTTCAACTGCACCTTCGCTGAAATCCCCGGCGCAAAGAAGCAAGAAGTAAGTCACCGCGGCCAAGCCTTGCGGGCAATGGTGGAGTTTCTACTCTCGCGCCGCTAAGCTTTGCGCTATAGTAAGGGCGAATGCAGCGATATATTTCGGCCCTTTTATTGCTGTACTCGTTGGCGTTGTGCCAGACTCAGCCTTCCCCGAGGCAGATCGAAGTGACCGGCACAGTGGTGGACGCCGTCACCGGACAGCCGATTCCGCGCGCACAGGTTACGACGAACTACGTCATGCTGGGGGACCGGTCTACCAATGAACCGAGCCTGCGCATGTCCGACTTTTCGGAGTCCGCGCGTAGCAGCTTTCAGTCCACACTTACCGACACAAGTGGTAAGTTCTCGTTGGTCTTGAAAGCCACAAGGCACTGGGCCCTCAGCATCTCCCGCAATGGCTATCAGGAGGCTTCTTACAGCGAAGGAGTTGAGCAGACGTCGGCCAATGACGACAACAGCCGGAACATCTCCATCCAGATGACTCCCTTTGGAGTCATCCACGGCCGTCTGGTCAACGAAGCCGGCGAAGCGCTGCCGGGGATGACGGTGGAGGTACAACGGTCCTCAGTCATGGATGGCTTTCGCAGCTATCAGACGAAAGACAGCGAACGGACCGACGATCGAGGCGAGTACCGGGTTTGGGATCTTCCCGCGGGTGACTATCATGTGAAAGCAACCGGGAGGAACGGCAGATACCGTGCCTTCACGGGAGCGCTACCGTTTCCCAACTCCGAGGAAACTTACAGCACGCAGTTTTATCCCGGAACGATGGGGCGGGAACAAGCCGAGGTAGTCCATCTGTCACCGGGCGCTACCGTGCGTGCAGACTTCACCATGGAGACACAGCGCGCCTACCGCATCCGCGGAAGGCTGCTGAATTGCACATCGCCGGACAAAGTCCAGATCAGACTGATGCGTGGCTCGGATGCTGTGAGCAGCCGGCTGCGCGTCGACGGCGCGAAGAGCGAGTTCGAACTGTGGGACATCCCTTCCGGCACTTATCAACTCGAGGCTTCAGAGAATGCGGGCGTGGACGAGAAGTCCGGTACCGAAACGGTCATTGTTGCCGACAGGGATGTTTCCGGCGTCATGCTGACGATGCAGGAAGGAGCGGTAGTCACAGGCACGGTGCGCCACCTCGGCGGTGAGCCGCCTTCTCACACGTACGGTCAAGCGCTGTTCTTCTACTCAACCTCCAACGCTATATCAACGCCCGGCCGTCGCCGCAAACGCGTACCTTTTGGTGCCGCGAGTCCTTTCGAAGCGAAAAACACCCTTCCAGGACATTACGTCCTCGATGTGTTCTCGATCAGGGGGTACTATCTTCGCTCAGCGACTTCCGGAACCGTCGACTTACTGTCCGAAGGCCTGACAGTACCAGTGGGGGCGGCGCCCGCACCGCTCGAAGTCGTCCTGCAACGAGGAGGTGGAACCATTAAAGGGAGCGCGACGGGCCTACCGAAGAACGGCGGCCAGATCCTCCTTGTGCGCCAGGGGGCTCCGGCAGCGATCCATACGCCGTCGTACATAGACAACGATGGGACATTTGAGGTCTCGGATCTAGCTCCGGACGAATACACGATCTACGTTTGGACCAGAACGGAGGAACTCGAGTACCGCAATCCGGCTGTCCTTGAACGCCTTTCGAAATACGCAACAAAGGTCACCGTGCGGGAAGGTGAAACGCAGACGATCACCGTGCGGGCAATTCCCAAGGAGGAGTTATGATCGCGCTGTTGCTGTTAGCCGCAAGCTTCCTGCAAAGTGCGCCAACTTACTCCGTCGGAGGGGTCACTGTCGACGCGGTGACAGGCAGGCCGCTGCCGAAGACGCGCTTGTTCTTGGCTCCAAGTGGACGCGATACGGAGCGTATTCGGACAGTCAGCGATAACGAGGGCCGCTTCCGGTTCGATGGTGTGCCAGCCGGCAAGTATAGTTTGTCAGCCGAACGGCTAGGCTACACGCTCCAGGCTTACAACCAGCGTTATCTGGGCCAAGGCTACGCCTCGGCCATTGTAGCCGGCGATGGCGAAGTTGCGGACTCCCTGGTGTTCCGGATGCTGCCGGGAGCGGTGATCACCGGAACCATCGTCGATTCCAACGGCGATCCCGTCCCGCGCCTGACGGTGCAAGCAGTGCGAGCGTTAGGGTGCGGAGAGCGCCGCAGACCACAGCGGCACTTTTTCGGTTTCACAGACGATCGCGGGATGTATCGAATCCACTCGCTACCCGCCGGAACCTATGCCGTCGCGGTCGCCAGTGGATCAGAGCGTGTTACTCCGTCATATCAGCGATGGAACGAGCCGATGGTGTATCCGGTCACTTACTTTCCCGGGAGTACGAATGCGGCGGCGGCAACGGCCTTCGAGTTGTTCGCCGGCCAGGAGTATCGTGCAGATCTGGTTGTCCGCGCCGCTCCAGCCGCGCGGATACGCGGAACCGTTGTGGACGCCAAGTCTTTGAAGGCGTCTGTTGTGACGCTTACGGTTCCCGGCTTGTTCGGCGGCGAAATTGCTCCGATTCGCCGCGCTTCTGTATACAGCGAGTCGTTCTCGATGCAAGACGTCCCTGCGGGCAGATGCACTTTGTACCTATGGAACAGCGAGGGGAGGCCCATCGGCCGGCGAGCCATAGACGTTGTTGCGCCTGAAACGACAGTGAGTTTGGGCGAACCCCTGTTGCCGGAATTATCCGCTGCGGTGAGCTTTCGAGAAGAGCAACCAACCACGGGGATTCCGGTGGTGTTGCGTCTTACGCACCAAAGCCGGAACGCCTACACAACGGGCATGGTAATCCGGGACGACAAACCGTCGGTGATTCCTGTTTTTCCCGGCCGGTACGACATTCAGGTGCAAGGGCGCAGGCAATATGCCGTCGTTTCGTTTGAAGCCACCGGGGCCACGCGCGCGGCGGACGGGACGCTAGAAATTCCCGAGACAGGCAAGGTGGAACTACGAGTCGTGGCCAGCGCAGCAGCCACGCAGATCGACGGGCGCCTATGCCGCGACGGGAAGCCGCAGGCCGGCGTCACGGCTTTGCTGGTTCCTCGCGAGAACTGGCGCAACACCGGCCAGTACCGTCTGGATCAGAGCGACAGCGACGGCAGCTTCTCCTGGTACGGCGTGCTTCCGGGCAAGTACTTGATGTTCGCTTTCGATGAAGGTGAACCCTACGATTACCTCGATCCTGCTCTTATCCAGCCACTCATGGCCGATGCACAACCGTTGACGGTAACCGCCGAGCCGAAACAGAAAGCACGGCTGGAGATGAAATCGAAGAAGGACAATTAGCCCGGCGCGTGGTTGAATATCTGTTGTGCGGGAACCACACTACGCGTTCCTGCCGGGAGAGTGAATCGTGAAACGAGCTATCTGCTTGCTCACGCTGTCCGCCACTTTCATTCCCGCTCACGGTGCCGATTCGTTTGCGCGTCTGGACCCGTTTACGCGCGCCGTCACCACGATCGAGAACCACAAAACTCAGCGCATCTCCAGTTGGGACCGCAGCGGTGACAACCGCGACTGGATCGAGTTTGCACCCGGCGAAACCAAAGTACTGGCTGATATCGAAGGCTCCGGCTGTATTCAGCGCTTCTATTTCACAACCATCAAGTCCGGCGCGCTGTTGCGGCAACTGATCCTGCGCATGTACTGGGATAGCGAGACGACGCCATCGGTGGAAGTGCCGTTGGGCGATTTCTTTCTCGCTCCGCATGGATGGGCGCGCAATCTCCAGACCGCGCTGGTGACGGTCAACCCCGGCGACAGCGGCAGCGACAGCCACGGCTTCAACTCGTACCTTCCGATGCCCTTCGCCACACGCGCGCGCGTCACACTGGAGAATCAGAGCGACGCGAAGTTGGGTAATTTCTGGTATCACATCGACTACGAGTCCTACAGCAAACCTCCTGCGCCGGAAACCGGCCGCCTTCATGCTCAGTGGCGCCGCCAGAATCCGGCACTGGTGAATGTCGATCCGAAGAACAAGAACAAAATGATCTGGCCAGCCAAGAACCTGGACGGCAAGGACAACTACGTGATCCTCGAAGCGAGCGGCAAAGGGCGTTTGATCGGATTGCTGCTGGGCATCGACAACATCGGCCGCAGTTGGTACGGAGAAGGCGACGACATGATCTTCATCGACGGCGAGAAGTGGCCGCCTTCCTACCACGGCACGGGAACCGAAGAGATCTTCGGAGGCGGTGCCAGTCCCAACGCCGAGTATTTCGGCCCCTATTCAGGGTTCCTGCTCTGCGAGAACAAAGGCGGCGAAAAGTACCGCGGCAAGGTTGCCATGTACCGCTGGTATGTTCACGACCCCATCCGCTTCGACAAGTCCATTCGCTGGACCATCGAGCACGGACACGCCAACAACTACGAGAACGACTACTCGAGTCTTGCGTACTGGTATCAGATTGAACCGCACGCGCCGTTCCCCGCATTGCCAACGGCGGCGGAGAGAATGCCGCGCGAGTGAAACACCCGGACTAACGCCGCAGCCGCTTCCAGGCCGCGTAGCCGACCAGTGTTTTGCCGTCGGTCAACTTACCCGCGCCGATTAGTTTCTCCAGTTCGGCGACGGTGAACCAGTGGCACTCGATGCGCTCGTCGTCCATGGGGCATGAATCACCCATGCGCAAACCGGTGGCCAGAAACACGGTCATCTTCTCGGTCAGAAATCCGGGACTTGGGTAGAACTCCGCCAGCTTCTTCCATTGCCTGGCGCGCAGCCCGGTTTCTTCAATCAACTCGCGGCGCGCGGCCTTGAGTGGAGTTTCACCTTCGTCGATGCGGCCGGCGGGAAGTTCCCACATCGACTGCCGCGCGGCCAAACGGTATTGCCGCACCAGCAGAATTCGCCCTCGTATATCCAGCGGCAGAATCACGGCCGAGCCGTGGTGGTGCACGATGAAGCGGTGTATCTTCACGCCGCCGGGTTCCACGGCGTGTTCGTCACGTACGGAGAAGACTGCGTTCTTGTGACACTCGCGGCTGGATAGTACTTTCACCTTCATTGCTTTACGTCCTTCTTAAGAACCCAAGAAACTCTTCGAGCGGGCGGGTATTCCAAACGTCCGACGCAGTGAGCCATCCACGACGCGCCATGGACACGCCGAAGCGGATGCCGGCCAGATGCTTGGGATGATGCGCGTCGGTGGAAATCACGAAGCGCGCGCCCTGCGCCTTGGCCGCGCGGATCAGCGCGGCGTGCAAGTCCAATCGCGCGGGGCTCGAGTTGATTTCGAAAGCCACACCGTGGCGGACCGCTTCGCGCGCCACGCGCTCGAAATCGAAGCTGTACGCTTCACGGCGCAGCAGTTCGCGTCCTGTCGGATGCCCGATCACGCGCACATACGGGCACTCGATCGCCTTCAGCAGCCGGTCCGTCATGGCCTCCGGCTCCAGGTTCATCGAACTGTGAATGCTCCCGATCACGAAATCTAGTTCAGCAAGTGCGTCGTCGGCCAGATCCATCGATCCGTCCCTACGGATGTCGCACTCGATGCCGCTGAACACGCGAATTCCCAAGCCGTTGCGATTCGCTTCGCGCACCTGTTTGGCAAACGCCACCACGCGCGCTTCATCCAGACCGTTGGCCATGGCGAGGGCCTTGGAGTGATCCGTGATGGCGATGTACTGGTGCCCGAGCGCTCGCGCGGCTTCGGCCATTTCGAACATCGACGCACGGCCATCGCTTTCGGTGGTGTGCATGTGCAGGTCGCCGCGCAGGTCGGCAAGCTCGATCAGACGCGGTAAACGGCGCTCGGCGGCGGCATCGATCTCGCCCTGGTTCTCGCGCATCTCAGGCGGAATCCATTCCAGACCGAGCCGTTCATAGATCTCTTCTTCGCTCTCACCGGCGACACGCGTTTCGTCCGCAGCTTGGAACAGGCCGTACTCGCTGAGCTTGAAACCCATGCGTATGGCGCGATTGCGCAGCGCGACGTTGTGGTCCTTGCTGCCGGAAAAGTACTGCCACGCGGCGCCGAAGCTCTCGGCCGGAAGCGCGCGCAGATCCACTTGCAGACCCTCGGTACCGATCTTGACGCTGGCCTTGTTCTCGCCCTTGCCCAGCACTTCCGCCACATCCGGATACGTGACGAACCGGTCCAGCACGGCTGGCGCACCTTCGCCAGTGGCCAGGATGTCGACATCGCCGATGGTTTCCTTGCGGCGTCGCAGACTGCCCGCGACCACGAGCCTTCCGTTGAAGCCTTCGCCAAGATAGGCCGTCAGTTCGGCGGCGGCACGGTCGGCGAAATCCAGCAGGAAACGGCCGGCGCTCTGGCGATAGGTGGCAATCGAGCGCAGCACTTTCTCTTCGAGCTTGGCGCCCATGCGCGGCAGCTCGCGCAGCTTCTGTTCGCGCGCCACACGCTCCAGATCGTCGATGGTGCTCACGCGGTAGTGTTCCCACAGCGTGCGGATGCTCTTCGGGCCCAGCCCTTGAATCTTCAAGAGCTCAAGCGCGGTGGGCGGATACTTCGCGAGCATCTCGTCGCGCCGTTCGAAGCTACCGCGCACGGCGATTTCCTGTAGTGCCGCGGCCAAGCCTTTGCCGATGCCCGGAATGCTGGTGACGCTGCGAGCCGGATCGCGCAGAATGTCGGCGATGCGTTCGGGATAGCCCTCAATGGCGTTGGCGGCGTTGCGATAGCTGCGGATGCGGAACGAATCCTCGCCGGCGATCTCCATCAAATCGGCGGTTTCGGCGAGCAACGCAGCTATGGCCCGGTTTTCCATGGAGGGATGCTCTATCGATTGTAGCGTGGCGCCCGAAAAGGGTTCAGTCCTTTTTTTCGGGGGTCCGCGGATAAGGCTCGACGTGCACCATGACGTCGGCCACCCACTCCAATTGTTTACGAATCTTGAAGCGCACTTCGGTGGCGATCTCGTGGGACGCCCACACGGTCATGTGCGGGTCCACTTCGAGATGGAGATCCACGTGGTACCGGAACCCGGTCTTGCGGGCGAAACACTTCTCAACGCCCAGCACGCCGGGAGCCGCCAGCGCCACTCCTCGGATTTCGTGCATGCGGCTTTCTTCAGGCATGGTGTCCATCAACTCGGAGGACGTGTCCCGCACCACGCGTATGCCCAGCAGGATGACCAGCAATCCCACCGCGAATCCTCCGTAGTGATCGGCCGCCATGAACCGGACCGGATCGTGCAGAGTCAGCGAAAGAGCGCACAGCGCCGCAAACCCGGACAGAATGTCGACGGTGTCGTTCCAGGCGTCGGCCAGCAGCGCCGCGCTGCCGATCTTGCGCCCGAAGCGAAACTTGGTGAAGCTCAAAACGCTCTTCACAACGATGGACAGCACCAACGCCCAGATGGCGTAAGATTGCGGAGCGGCGTGTGCCTGGGTGGCCCGTTCAAGCGAGCGCACGCAGATGGCTGTGCCGGTGCCGGTGAGGATCATGCCAACGCCGAGGCCGGTGAGAATCTCGAAACGTCCGTGGCCGTACGGATGTTTGGCGTCGGCCGGCCGCGACGCGACCAGCAAACCGAGAAAGACGATGCCGCTAGCCAGAACGTCGCTGGCGGACTCGACGCCATCGGCCACCACCGACGTGGACCCGGCCATCAGACCAACGACAATCTTCACCAACGCCAGGGTTCCGCTCGCGGCCATGCTGGCGATGGCGACTCGTCTGCCGATGCGGCCAACGTCATCCATCTTTGCACTATAGCCTAGCACCCGCCGCGACGGTAGGAGCGATGTTGGACGGAAGTACTCCCGTGTGCTATCTTCTGCACGGCGCCATCGATTCGGTGGGCCTCGGCAAATCTGGAGGAGCGTGAAATGAGAGGTTTGCAGCGACGGGACTTCCTGAGGTCCACTGCGGCAATGGCCACGGCATCGCATGCGGCGACGAGTGACACTACAGCCACAACCATCACCGAAGCACCGCGGAAGACGCCTGTCATTCGGGAAGTAGATGTGCTGGTCGCAGGTGGCGGGCCGGCGGGAATCGGCGCCGCGCTGGCCGCGGCCGCCGAAGGCGCGCGTGTACTGGTTGTGGAACGTCACGGCGTGCTCGGAAGCGTGTGGACCGCCGGGCTGATGAACCCGTTCTTCGATCCGGAAAAGGGCTGGACCGTCCGGAAGTTGATCGACCGGATGAAGGCGGCCGGCGCCTGGAATGCCGGTGAGAAAAGAGAAGGCGGGAGGCCGTCACCCGTCTTCGATGTCGAACTCATGAAGTATGTGTTGGAATCGATGCTCACCGAAAGCAACGTCGAATTCTGGTATCACGCGCTGATCACGCAGGCGATCGTCGAGGGAGATCGGGTCCGCGGCGCGATCGTCGAGAGTAAATCCGGACGCGAAGCGGTGCTGGCGAAAGTGTCCATCGACTGCACGGGCGACGGCGATCTGGCCGCCCGCGCCGGAGTTCCGTTTGTCCTCGGCCGGGAGAAGGACGGACTGGCGCAGCCGCTGACGCTGATGTTCGAAATCGATAACATCGAACGGCTCGGCGATCGCAAGGCAGCGGACCTGAAAATCCATGGGATCTACAGGGAACTGAGCCGGGCCATCGAGAAACACCAACTCCCGATCCGCCTGCCCTACGGCCCGCAACGCAGCGGTACGCCGTATCTGATTCGCGTGCCTCGTCCCGGCGCGGCGGCGATACAGGCCACGCACATGTACAAAGTTGACTGCACCGACACACGCGCGCTCACCAAAGCGATTGTGGAAGGGCGGCGCCAGGTCCACGAAGTGTTCATGCGCGCGTTGAAGTGTATTCCCGGCATGGAGAACATCCGGCTGACGGTGACCGCGCCCACCGTAGGGGTGAGAGAATGCCGCCACCTGGAAGGCCGCTACCGGCTCGACATCCAGGATCTGCAATTTGCACGTAGCTTCGACGACGCCGTCACCAGCACCAACTTTCACATAGACCTTCACGAACTGGACCCCAACAGCAATGCGCCCAAGCTGGAACTCCCCCCAGGCGTTGACCGCATGACCATCCCCATGTGTGACATCCCTTACCGCAGCCTGCTGCCGAAGCATCTCACCGGTCTACTGTTTGCCGGGCGCTGTATATCGGGAAGTCATCTGGCGCACGCATCCTACCGGGTTACCGGCACCTGCATGGCAACCGGGCAGGGGGCCGGACTGGCAGCGGCGCTGTCGGCAAGGCGCGGCGTGACGCCGGACAAGATCGACGGCCGCGAACTTCACGCGGAGCTGGTCAAACGGGGCGCGATCTTTCGAAAGGCCGTCTGATCGCCTCTATCGAACAGACCGCTTAAACGGCAACCCGGAGCGACATCGGGTTTACGCCCGAGACGGTTTCGTATATGATTCAGAAGGGGGCACTTGCTGGCTCTGGTTGGGTGACTGCAACCGTAAGGCTGCCCGGTTACGGGCTGAGAAGAGGGCGTGACATGGACAAATTGGCGCAAAACATACAAGAAGCGTTTCTAAACAATGCGCGGAAAGACAAGACGTTCCTCACCATTTACCTGATGAGCGGGGTGAAACTCTCGGGAAGAATTAAGAGTTTTGATAAGTACTCCGTGATCCTGGAATCGAACAACCAGGAGCAGTTGATCTTCAAGCATGCCATCTCGACGGTGGTTGTGACGCGCCCGACGCACACGGGCGTATCCGCACCGCAGACGATGGGCGCGGCGAGTGGCGCCGTAGTAAGTCCGGGCGGCCACGGCACGGAGGCGTAGGTTATCGCGTTGCCACCAGCGGCTCGGGAACGCGCGCTGCTAGTGGGATTGGACGTTCGCGCACGAGCGTCCGCGCGTCCGCAGGCGCAAGCGTCCGGGCCAACTTACACAGCCGAAGAGTCAATGGAAGAACTTGCGGCGCTAGCAAAAAGCGCGGGCGCCGAGATCAGTGCTTCAAGTGTGCAATCGCGGCCGAATGTTGAAGCGGCCACTTTAGTCGGTTCAGGCAAAGTCAAAGAACTCGCGCAGCAAGTCGAAGCGCTTGAGCCCGACGTGGTGATCTTCGACCGCGAGTTGTCGCCTACCCAGCAGCGCAATCTGGAACGTGCGCTGGATTGCCGCGTCATCGACCGCACGCAGTTGATCCTGGACATATTCGCCAGCAGGGCGCGCACGCGTGAAGGACAACTGCAGGTCGAACTGGCGCAATTGAACTATCTGCTGCCGCGGTTGGCCGGACGCGGCATTGAGATGTCCAGGTTGGGCGGCGGCATCGGCACGCGCGGCCCCGGCGAAACACAATTGGAAACCGACCGCCGGCGCATCTATCGGCGAATCCGGAAGGTCGAACAGGATCTGGCCGGCGTGCGCGCATCGCGCGGCGTGCAGCGGCGCCAAAGACAGTCGGTCCCACTTTCCACGGTGGCGCTGGTGGGCTACACCAACGCCGGCAAGTCCACTCTATTCAACCGGCTGACGGGCGCCGAGGTGCTGGCGGACGCGAAACTGTTCGCCACACTCGATCCGACCGTGCGTGCTATCACGCTGCCCAGCCGCCGCCGCGTGCTGCTAAGTGACACGGTCGGATTCATACGCAATCTGCCGACGACGCTGGTGGAGGCCTTCCGCGCCACGCTCGAGGAAGTCACCGAAGCTGCGCTGCTGCTGCACGTGGTGGACGCGTCCTCGCCGAAGGCCATTGGCGAAACCACGCACGTGCTGAAGGTTTTGTCGGAGATCGGCGCCGGTGACAAGCCGCACCTGGTGGCCTTCAACAAGTTCGATGTGGTGGGCGGCGCGAGCGAAGACCGCGAATTGGTGTGCCGCCGTCTGATTGACGGTGTGGGCGGCGACTTTCAAGCCCGCACCGCGGCCATTGCCGCGCGCACCGGCGAAGGCTGTGAACAACTGCTGGCCACGCTCGATGAAATCCTGCCGGCGGACTTGATCTCCGAAGCCCGCTTTCGCTTCCCGATGAGCGCGATGTCGGAAGTGGACTTGTTGCACCGCGAGGCTCGAGTGAAGTCAATCGAATACACGGCGGATGGTTGCCTGGTGGAAGCCGACGTCTCTGAGTCGCTGTTGCGAAAACTTCGCCGGTTTGTGGAGGAACCGTGCCACTAGACCGCCTCGGGTAGTTTATATTTGTTTAAAGCAGCAGATGAATCTTCCGAACTTTCTGACGATTCTGCGCATCTTCTTCGTGCCGCTGCTGGTGGCGGTCCTGGTGGCCGACAAACGCAGCGTGAGTTGGGGTGCGCTCACTCTCAGCTACGACACGCTTGCGCTGATCATCTTTCTGTCGGCGGCCGCCACGGACTTGCTGGACGGCTATCTGGCGCGGCGTTGGCGGCAGGTAACCACCGTCGGCACGCTGCTTGATCCCATTGCCGACAAACTCCTGGTGTCGGCCGCGCTGGTTTCGCTGGTGGAGATGCACCGCGTGCCCGCGTGGATGGCGATCCTGATTGTCGGCCGCGAGTTCGCAATCTCCGGCCTGCGCAGTATCGCCGCGGCCGAAGGGTACACCATCAAAGCCAGCGAACTCGGAAAGACCAAGATGATCATGCAAGTGCTGGCGATTTCCGTGGTCATCCTGAGCATCCGCTGGGAGAGCCTGCGTCTGTTCGGCATGCTGTGGATGTGGGGCGTGGTGGCGTTCAGCTTCATTTCCGCCATCGACTACTTCCGCAAGTTCTGGCGAACGCTGGATGTGCAGGTGAAGCGCCGCCGGCGGCGGGAACTTCTGCGTCTCGATCGCGAGCGCCGTCTGCAGAAAGTGGCCGAACGACGGCGTCTGCGGGAAGCACAAAGAACCGCGGCGAGCTAAAGCTTCGGTTCGGCATCCCGCTTCGGCGGGAGAATTTCGAAACCTTCCGGCTTCAGAACCACAACGCGCACTTGGCCTCGCGGTCCAATGGGCCCCAGCGAGCGTCCTTTCCAGTGCACATCGACGCCACCGGCATTGCCGATGAGAATTCGTGCGTTGTCGCCGGCTTCCAGCGCTTTGCTTTGGCTGGGTTCCAGCACACCGCTGAACAAGACCTTGCCGCCTGAAGTCACCGAAAGCCAGACCTTCTCCGTCGCCGCCAGGTTCAGCACGACATCGGCTCGGATCTCAGACTTCGTCTCGGCCACCGGAGTAGTCACCGGCTGCACGGTCGGCGCCGGAGGTTGCGTCACCGTCGCTGGCGGCGCAGAATCTTGCGCGGCACGCTCAGCGGATGCCGACGCCTGCATGCGCTGCCAGAGCGCGTACATACCAGAACACGCCGCCACAACCACAACCAGCACCGCCAGCGAAATCAGAGGCTTTCGCAGCGGTGATCCGCCCGAGCCGGTCGGGATGGGGGGGATTCCGGTCGCGGTCTCCAATGGGCTGTTTCGGCCAAGGGGGGCCGCGTCATCATCACTGAACAGATTCT
>CAZDIZ010000017.1:46981-49812 GCA_964505625.1 uncultured Solibacteraceae bacterium
TCCAATGGGCTGTTTCGGCCAAGGGGGGCCGCGTCATCATCACTGAACAGATTCTCTACCGCAACTTCGAACTGCCGGTCGTAAACGCCCAGGAAGTTCCCGTACTGGCGATAGAAGCTCTTAGAGAAGAAGCCACCCGGCAGGACCGAAGTATCTCCTCTTTCAATGGCTTCCAGGTAGCGGGCACTGATGCGCAATTCGTCGGCAATGACGTGGATATCCAACCCACGCTCAAGGCGCACACGACGTAGCCGTTCGCCAACCGATTCCATTCCCGGTCCTGCGCTTTCCTGACGTTATAATACTACAGGCAGTGGGCGACAGCGGATCGGACATTTCGGTCGTTGTGCTCAACTGGAATCGCAGGGATCTGTTGAGGTCTTGCCTTGAATCGCTCGAACGCCAGCGCGGCGTTCGCTTTGAGGTTATCGTTGTCGACAACGGTTCCGAGGACGGCTCAGCGGAAATGGTGGACGAGGAGTTCGCCCGCCCCCAGCGTCTCCCGTTGAGGATCATCCGTAATTGCGTAAACAGGGGCTACTGCGCGGCTAACAACCAGGGCATCGCACTGGGTCGAGGCGCCTACGTGGCGCTGCTTAACAACGACGCCGAGGCCGATCCGGATTGGCTCGCCGCGCTGCGCGGCGCGTTCGAAGGCCGTCCGGAAGTCGGGATGGCGGCATCGAAGATACTCACCTACGACGATCCCACCCGCATTGACAAGGCCGGACATCTGATCTACCCCGACGGCCAGAACCGTGGACGCGGCACAGGCGAACCGGACGACGGCCGTTACAGCCGGCGCGAAGAAGTTTTGTGGGCGGACGGTTGCGCGGCGATGTACCGTCGAGCGATGCTGGACGAGATCGGCGGTTTCGACGAGGATCTTTTCGCCTACGGTGATGATGCGGAATTGGGGTTGCGCGCGCGCATCGCGGGTTGGACTTGCCTGTATGAGCCCGGCGCCGTGGTACGGCACCGCCGGGCGGCGAGCCTGGGCGTCGGATCGGCGCGCCGTATAGAATTGATCGAGCGCAACCGCGTGCTGCTGGCGGCCAAGCTGTTTCCGTGGAGCTTGCTTTGGCTCAACGGATTCTACTTCGCCGCGCGGTTGGCGGCGGGCGTTCGCGCGGCATACGCCGGCCGCGGTGATGCGGCGCGGTTCGTGGGCGTCCGCGGCAAGTTGAAGTTGGCCGCCGCGTTGATGCGCGGCGATTGGCAGGCGCTGCGGTTGTTACCGCGGTTTCTGGCCAAGCGCCGACAGGTGGAGCGGTACCGCAAGTTGACACCGCGCCAGGTTCGCCGCCTGATACTCGAGAATTGCCCGCCGTTGCGGGCCATGGTGGAGTGAGGTAATCGCTTGGGTCAAGCGTTAAACAACACGGCCGGGAAACCAGAGCAGGAACCGGAGGGCGTTTGTCCGGCATGTGGCGGCACCGAGTCCCGCGCCATCTTTTCCGGCACCGACCGGCTCTACCGCACCACCACGAAGGTCTTCTCGATCGTTGAATGCCGCCGCTGCCATCTGCTGCGGTTGAGCCCCATGCCCGACCCGGCCGAACTGCGCCAGTACTATCCCGACAACTACTGGTACGTGCCGGAAATGGAAGCAGCCGGCCAATGGGTGGAGCGCTACCGGCGCATCGTGCTGCGCGATCACACGCGCTTCGTCGGCCGCGCGCTTCGCGAGTGTGGAGAAACAGGTCCCATCCTGGATGTCGGCTGCGGCGGCGGGCTGTTCCTGCGTTTGATGGCGGAGCGCGGGTTGCCCGTATTCGGTTTGGATTTTTGCCTGGAAGCGGCATCGGTGGCCTGGACCAACAACGGAGTTCCAGCCGTGTGCGGCAGTCTCTCGCGCGCTCCGTTCATGCCGGGCAGCGTCGCCGTGGTCACCATGTTCCACGTGCTGGAGCATCTCTACAATCCGGCGTCGTATCTGGAATCGGCTCACGCCTTGCTCAAGGACGACGGACGGTTGGTCATTCAGGTTCCCAACGCTCAGTGCTGGCAGTTTCTGCTGCTCGGCGAAAACTGGAGCGGGCTGGACGTTCCGCGCCATCTGCTGACATTCCGGCCGCGTGATTTGGAGGTGCTGCTGGACCAGTGCGGGTTTGAAGTGCTGCGTACCAAGTTCTTTTCCCTGCGCGACAATCCGGCGGGCATGGCCTCCAGTCTCGCACCGTGGTTGGATCCCATGGCGCGCCGCATCCGCCGCGTGCCGGAAACTCCCAACATGCGGCTGTTCAAGGACGTGGTCTATTTCGCACTGACCGCGGCCTGTTTGCCGTTCTCCATGCTCGAAGCCGCCTGCCACGCCGGTTCCACCATCATGGTGGAAGCACGCAAGAAGTCATGATCTATCGTCGCCTACAGCGCGCGTTGCCTGGCTTTTTGCGGCGTCATCTGCTCCATTTTGAACACCAGATCGAATGCGCGGTGCGCGGCTTTGCCGGCGAACTATTTGAAGACGCTCGCGTGTTGGATGCCGGGGCGGGCGAAGGCGCCTACCGGGATTATTTCGTGAGGCAACGCTACGTGGGGCTCGATCTGGGAGTGGGCGACGCGAATTGGAACTACCGCGAATTGGACGTGATTGGCGATCTCGGTGCGCTGCCGTTTCGCGAAGGCGCATTCGACGCGTGTGTGAACGTTGTCACGCTTGAACACGTGCGCGAACCGGCTGCCGTGCTGCGGGAAATCGCGCGCACGCTCGCGCCGGGTGGACGTCTGCTGCTCATCGTGCCGCAGGAATGGGAAGTACACCAAGCCCCGCACGATTACTACCGCTACACACGCTACGGCTGCGCCTGGCTACTCGAACAAGCCGGGTT
>CAZDIZ010000017.1:49912-51333 GCA_964505625.1 uncultured Solibacteraceae bacterium
GGGCCGCGCACGCCGGGCTCGCCCGCCATCGAGAAACTGCGTGCGTACCTGCGCGCGGACCTAGCCAAGCGAGGCTGTCAGGTATGGGACGACACGTTCACGGCCTCCACGCCGCTCGGGCCCATCAAGATGTCGAGTATCATCGCGCGCTTCCCGGGCCGCACGGGCCGGGCCGTGGTCTTCACCGGACACTACGACACCAAGGTGATGCCCGGCACGTACTTCGTCGGCGCCAACGACGGCGGGGCTTCCACCGGCTTCCTGCTCGAAATGGCGCGTGTGCTGGCCGGCCAACCGCGGCAGGACGACGTCTACCTGGTGTGGTTTGACGGCGAGGAAGCCATCGCGCAGTGGTCGGAGACCGATGGTGTTTACGGCAGCAAGCATCTGGCCGCGCGTTGGGCCGCCGACGGCACGCTAAGCCGCATCAAAGCGCTCATCAACGTGGATATGATCGGCGACCGCGATCTGGCGATCCTGAAAGAGGGGCACTCTTCGGCGGGCCTACGCGCGCGCATCTGGAGCGCCGCCCGGCGCCGAGGCTACGGAAGCCATTTCATGGAAGAGGGTGGCTTCGTCGAAGACGACCACGCCGCATTCGTCGCGCACGGCGTGAATGCGGTGAATCTGATCGATTTCGACTACGGGCCGGCGAACTCGTACTGGCACACCGACAAGGACACCATCGACAAACTCAGCGCCAACAGCTTTCAGGTTGTGGGGACGGTCCTCCTGGATGTGCTGCGCGAACTGGAACAGTAGATTCACACTCCCCGCGTTTGTTATAAACTAAGATCGCTGTTAGTCCTTTCCTAAGGAGAGACTATGCGGATGCTAAGGGTACTTCTTCCGGCAGCTATCCTCGCCGCCGGTTTCCTGGCGTTGACCACGACCTCCCACGCCAAGCCTGAATACACCAAGAAAGAGAACAAGCCCTGTTCGTTCTGTCATGTGAAAGCTGGGTCGAAGGACCTGAACGACAACGGCAAGTACTACAAGGAAAACAAGAAGGTCAAAAACGTCAAGGCTCCGACGAGATAGTGCGATGCTGGGGATCTCGCGACGGGAGTTGCTGGAGTCCGCAGGTGTGCTCGCGGCGGCAGTGGTGCCGCCGCGGGACACTTACGAAAACCACGCCAAGGGAATCCGCATTCTGCCCGGCGCGTGGCGTCCTCATTACCCCTGGGAACACATCGCGTGGATCAGCCCGCCGTGGCCCAGCCAGGATTACGTCTGGCTGGATTTCCCCGAAGCCATTTTCACGAACCAAGGCCTGCTGTTTCTCAGTCACGTCAACCCGCCGATTCCCACCGTATTCCACGACCTTCCCGCCGTCGCCTGGCGGCGCACGGTGGATGGTATATCCTTCGAGCGCAAGCTTCCCAACGGCGTTCGTTTCGGCGGTAGCGTGCGCAAGCAAA
>CAZDIZ010000017.1:51433-54205 GCA_964505625.1 uncultured Solibacteraceae bacterium
GTGACATCCAGTAAGGCGCCGCGGTTGATGGCCATGACCTGGCTCAACGACACCATCTCGATGGTGGCGAATCCGAATCACCCCTGCGTGCACGCCGATCCGAAGTTCAAGGATCTCGAACCAGGCGAAGCGGCGTCCATCCACGGAAAGCTGGTCTTCTTCGAAGGCCGGCTCGAGGACTTCGACTTCTCGAAATACTGCTAAAATCCGTGGGTATGATCCAAGGCATCGAGCACTCGGCAATTGCGTCCCCCGACCCGGATTCCCTGGCGGCATGGTACGTGAAGTACCTGGACTTCACCGTTGAAGATCACAACGCGGAAACGCGCAACTACTTCATCGTGTCGAAGAACCGTTCGCGCATCGAAATCATCCTGGCCGAAAGCGGCGTGCAGCCCATCAAGATGAAGGACTCCGGGTTGCGCCACCTCGCCCTGATCACCGACGATTTCGACGCCGACTACCAGCGCATCAAAGCGAGCGGCGTGAACTTCCTCACCGAACCCGGCGTGCGCGGCGGCAATCAGGTGGTCTTTTTCCAGGACCCCGAAGGCAACGTGCTGCACCTGATCAAGCGCCCGGTACCGCTGAGTTAAATCTCTGTAAACGAATTCGCACATTTCGGCGTCAGATCTCCTGAATGTTCGCCAGGAGGCGATGTTCATGATGCCGATACTGTGCTTTTTCTTCCTGTTTATCGCCACGCTTTCGGCCGCTCCGAATGCGTGCGAAGTTCCGGTGGAAGTACGTCAGGCCCTGGATTCGCTCGACGGGCAGAGCCGCGAGATGAAGTACGCCGCGCGCATCGCGTACCGGCGAAAGACGCTCGACGAGCTGCTCGCAAAGCACCCGCGCGACATCGCTGTTCAGCGCAAGTATATTGAATTCGTCAAGCGGGAAACGGCGGACGCATTTCCCGCCCTGCGTCAGAAGTACGTCGAAGCAGCCGAACGCAGTCCCCAGGACGCTTTCGCCGTCTACATCGGCGGCTACGCTCTCCAGGAGTACAAAACGCCGGAGGCCTTGCGATTGGTTGAAAAGGCCAAGTCGCTCGACGCCGCCATGCCCTGGACTTACATCACGCTGGCCAGCCTTTACAGCCGTGGCAAGTTCGAAGATAAGGCCAAGGCCAGCGAGAACATTGCCGCGTATTACCGAGCATGCCCCGCGAGCCTGGAAGAGCTTCCACTGCAGATGATCGGACGGCGATTGAAGCCGGACCAGCAGCGCGAAATCGCCAAGGCCATTCGCGCGCGTCTGGAAACGGAGACCGATCCGTCGCGGCTGAAGCGATACACGGAAGTATGGAACATCGAGTTTCAGACCACGCCGATCCCGGAGCATCCTGCACTGCGGAAACAAATCGCCGCCGACGTGAAGCGCCTGGAAGCGTTAAATCCGAAGCCGGACGCCGCGTGGCTGGACTTCCTGAAGAACGGCATGAAGCAGGGAGGCGCGTCAAAGGATGCGCTTAAAGCCGTCGACGATCGCATCTTGACGGAGTTCCCCACATCGCGGGAGGCGCGACAAATCGTGAAAAGTCGCTGGCGTTCGGATCATCCAGAGCCGAAACCGGACGCTTCGGAAGAAGAGTGGACCCGTTATCAGAAGACGTTCTTGGTGGTCATTGATGAATGGAGGCAGCAGTTCCCTGACGATGAAGCCGAATTGCTCCAGATGAAATTCTGGGCTCAATCGCCCATGGTGTCTGTTTCGCGCAAAGAAGTGTTGGCGACTGCGGAACAACTCATAAAGTCTGCTGAGGCATCGCTCGGTCCATCCGCCGTGTACGTCACGACGCCGGTTGCCAGCTTCTATCTCCGCCAACACACCAAAGCCAAGCGCGCGCTAGTGCTGTTTCAACAGTACGCGGCACGGCGCGAGCAAGTTCGCGCGCGGCAGCTGGCGAACGACATGCTCACAGAGAAAGAGATCGCGGAATTCCGGAAGTGGGAGCCTTGGGAAAAGCGGAGCGCAAACAACGGTCTTCTGCGTGCATGTCTGCAACTAAACAAAGCCGACGAGGCTCGCAAACTCCGAAGCGGGTTTGAAGGTCCAGCGCCGAAGAACCGCTCCGAGGCGGCTCAGCACTGGGAGAACCTGGCGCTTTTCGCACAAATCGAGGGCCGCAAAGCCGACGCGCTTACCTACTATCAGCGGGCATTGCACACGCGCCCCAAGGCGCCCGAGAAGTGGTTCGGACTAGTGGAAGACCCGTTGCTGGATGAAGCTCGCGCGTTGTGGCGTGCCACCGGAGGCACCGACGCGGCGTGGGAGCTATGGTCCAAACCTGCTGCCACCGCCCAAGAGCTCACCCAAGGCCGTTGGGAGCGCCCGGAAAAAGACCTGCCGCCGTTCGAGCTGACCGATCTTACCGGAAAGAAATGGAACTCGCGGGACCTCGTTGGCAAGACGCTCTTCATCAACGTCTGGGCGACGTGGTGTGGCGCCTGCCAGGCCGAGTTTCCTCACTTGCAGAAGCTGAACGAAATGCTAAAAGGGCGCAACGACATCGTCCTGCTCTCGTTCAACGTCGACGAAGAACTGGGACTGGTGGAGCCATTCGTCAAGGACAAAGCCCTCGCCTTCCCGGTGCTGCCGGCCAACGCATTCGTAGGGAGCGTGCTGGACAGTATCTCTATCCCCCGCAACTGGATCGTGGATTCGAAAGGCAAGTGGCGCTGGGAGCAGATCGGCTTCGACTTCTCAGAGACCAACTGGGAAGCCAGCGCGCTGGCGAAGATCGACTCGGCGAAGTAGAAAATCGCTCAG
>CAZDIZ010000018.1:0-26275 GCA_964505625.1 uncultured Solibacteraceae bacterium
GGGTTCTGACCCGGCTCGGCGCGCACGATGGCGATGTCTTTGCGGTGCCCTTGGAGGAACGGCAGGTTGTCCGCCATCGGCAGTTTCAGCGCATCCGGGGAGGCGAACACCCGGTAGAAGCCGGGTAGCACGAAGATGCGGCGGACGTCATCCGTGGATGGCTGCAAGACGTAGAATCGCGTGGAACGCATACCGCGAACGTAGATGTAAGCGCCGGCTTCCGGCGAAGCGCCCAGAACGCGGAAACTCAACTCGGCGTTGTTCTCGGCGACGTGGATTTCCAGCACACCGTCGGTGGGACCGTTGACGTCGAAACCACGCCCCAACAGAGCCTGGCCAGCGAACCGGCAGAAGACGAGTTGCGCCCGATGTCCTTCGGCCGGTTCGGAAGCATCGGCAATGCGGGGATCGTAGTGGCCCGGCTTGACGTCCTTCACAACGAACGTTCCGTCGTCGCTCGTCGGGGCGGTGAGCGTCGTGCCATTTCCTTGAATAGTCACAACCATGGGACGCGGCGTTGTGCCTCCTTCAAAGACCACCTTGCCCTGTATCTCGGCACTCCGCGCGATTTCGGTGCGCAGCGCCACTCCGTTCAAGTCTTCTCCAACCACGTTCACCCGGATTCGGCCCTGCAACGCGCCTGGCTCCACGGTTCCGGTGAGCGACTGTAGGCTCAGGTCGTATTCGCCGGGCTGTACGTGGCGAAAAGTAAAATACCAATCCAGGTCCGGCCTGGCGAGTGCGTAGGCCCTGGGATGTTTCAGCGTATCGTCCACGCCCGTCAAGACAACTGTGAGCGGCCGGTTCGGGATCATATCCGGCGGCAGCACCAGACGCCCCGCGATGCGGTGTCCTTCGCGCCGCTTCAGCTTCATATGAACGCCACTCAACTCCTTGCCGGCCTGCACTTCAATCTGCTTTGCTTCGGCCAAAGTGATCACGCCCGGATAGTACTCGTCCGCGTAGCGCCCGTCCCAACCACCGGCCGGCATCTGGTGCGACACTCGCAGATAGTAGCTGCCCTCCGCCACGCCTGCGAGACGGAATTCACCCAGATCGTTGGTCGACGCATTGGCGCTAAACGGCTGCAATTCACGTTTACCCAACACAAGCCGGTACTGAAGCAGCATGACGTTGACCGGAACAGGGAAACCGTCTTCATCCTCGACCTTGCCGGAAATGACAGCTTGCGGCGTCAACTCGATTCGGACGGTAGTGACGGACGCATTCGCCGCGGCAGTCTCGGAAACCGTGCGCGACAGATAGCCGCTGCGACCAACCGAGAGCTTCCAAACACCGCTCTCCGCGGGCAGGGATTCGAAGCGGAAGCGCCCGGAAACGTCCGCTATCGCGCGCGCCTCGCCCTTCGTGTCGGCCGTCCATGGGCGCACATAGGCGCCGGCGACTGGTGCGTTCGTAACGCGATCGACCACCACGCCTTCCAGCGTCTGTGCCGGCAGCGCGGATGCCAAAGCCAATACGAGCCAGTAGAGTTTCATTTTGCCCTCATGATTCTCCGCGTGGAGCATCCCATGGTGATGTTGACGGTGGCTCCACCGGAAAGCGGCACATCAAATTCCTGGTTCAAAATGTCGCGTCCGTCCAACGTCATCTTGGTTATCCAGAGATAAGGGGAAGTGGGAAGGAACGAGTTGGCAAACATGCGTATCGGCCCTGGCTCGACCCGCTTGACGGTGAAAGCGCCGTCGGAACTTTCCACCCGCACCGGCGCGCGCTGAGAAACACCCAGCCGCGAGCGGGCATACACTTGCACGGGCGTCGGATCGCAACCCGGTTCAAACGAAATCACACCCTGGATATCGGGAAGCGGCTGTACGGCAATATCCACCCCGGCAGCGCCCGATGTTCCCACCTCCACCACGCGGTGCGCCCCCAACAGAGGCTGCGAGGCGGCTACTTGGCGCTCATAAGTCGTGGCAACCAGCATATATGTACCCGGCAGAACATCGTTGAACTCGTACCGCCCGTCTTTCACGGTTGCAAGGACGGGACTCGAATCCCGGCGCTTCTCGTCCCGCGTAAACAGATGGACGCGCGTGTAGCGGCCTCGATCGTTAGCGGCGGCCGCACTGTCAGAGAACGTGATCTGCCCGGCAACGCGCACACCCGCCTGGCGCATGATCTGAATACCCGCGCGAACCTTCTCACCCACTCTCAACGGAATGGGCTTTGCGGATGCCAAATCGAGCGCGCCGGGATAATAGGTCGTGCGGTAGTCCGACGCCCACGGTCCGCTGTCCATCACGCCGGTGCAGCGCAAGTAGTATGTCCCCGCCTCGAGCGGCGCGATGCGGAACTCACCACGGTCGTCGGTAGACAGCACGCCGAGTGTCATCACCACGTTCTTTCCATCGCCCAGCGGTTGCAGCCCGGGGCGTATGGTGGTTCCGGGTGAAAGAGGGGTGACCTTGAGCAGATCGACCCGCGCCCGGAAAAGTGGTATGCCGTTAGGATCGACCACCTTACCCGAAACCACGCCCTGCGGCGCTAAGTTGACCGTTACCTCACCATGCAGCACACCCGCCTTATCCACCTTCTTGCTCACCTTGAGGCGGTACGGAGCGGTAGTCGTGTCGAAAGCATTGGGCGGGGTCAGGTCGACCGACAGTGTGCGGAAGGTATGAGACGCATCGCCGGGCATCATGTAGCCGGGTTGTTCGGCGCGCAACTGGTACGCGCCCATGGCGAGGTCCGTGAACCGGAATTCGCCGCGCCAGTCGGCGCGGGCATACAGCGGCTCATCGTCCTGAGTCTTGGTGAGTTTGATTCGCGCGCCGGCGAGGGCGGCGCCGTTGGTTTCATCCACCACCACACCGGAAAGAGTCGCGCTGGCGGCGCAGGCCGGCTGGGTGAACGCGAGCAGAACGAGCAAAGCGAAAAAGGACAGCGACCGATGCATTTCGGCCCTCCCTGTCCTGAATAGCATACCACCAATAAAATGTGATTTCGAGCGTAACCCCTTGCATGCGCGCCGTCAGGATCTGCTAGAATCGAGCCGATGCGCTTTTTCGACAGGCTCAGTGGGAGTGACCCGCGTGAGGCCTGCCGTCTGGGGATGGATAGAGGGCAGCAAATCGCCCACGTGAGGGGCTAACACGCACACTTTGTCACCACGGACCTCACGCCACGGGGATAAAGAAATCCAATTCACGATACGCATGCCGCAATCCGTACCGATGCGCATAAACCTCAGAGAAACGAGTCGATGATTCCAGGCAGACACATACCTTTTCGACGCCCGAGAATCCGGGAAAACGTCAACGAAGCTATTCGAGCACGCGAGGTGCGCGCCGTCTTTCCCGACGGGTCGGTTGAGATCATGCCAACCATGGCCGCCGTGCGGCGAGCACAGGAGTTGGGCCTTGACCTGATCCTGATTGCTCCCACCGCCGAGCCGCCCGTGGCCAAGGCCATGGACTATGGCCAGTGGCAATACGAGAACAAAAAGAAGCAGCACGAAGCCAAGAAGAAGCAGCACGTGATCCAGGTGAAGGAGCTGAAGTTCCGGCCCAACACCAAGGAGCACGACTACGATTTCAAGAAGAACCACGCCATCCGCTTCCTGCAGGAAGGTAACCGAGTAAAAGCGGTGGTGCAGTTCCGCGGGCGCGAGATCGCGCACGTGGACCTGGGCAAGAAACTGCTCTTGCGGTTCGCCGGTGACCTGACCGCTTACGGCGCCGTGGAAGGACAGCCAAGGCTGGAAGGACGCAACGCGCACGTCATCATCAGTCCGGTGAAGTCGGCCAAGGAGAAAGAGAAGGAAAAGGCGAAACCGCCCGCGCCTCCCGCGGCCGGTGCTCCGCCCGCCGCCCCCTCGACTCCTCCGCCTCCGGCGGCGTCCTGAAGCGCGTGCCGTAGAACGTTAGGCGGCCCGTAAGGCCGAAATAGTAGAATCGATGTGTATGTACCGCTTCGTGCGGTTCCTCGTCTTCTGTGTCTTCCCGCTCGCGACACTGTGGCCGGCGCAACCCGTGCGCGCGCGCTATGCCATGGTGGTGAGCCGCGAAGCGAATGCCACCGATGCCGGTGTGGCGGTGCTGCGCGCGGGCGGCAATGCTGTGGACGCGGCCGTCGCGGTGGGCTTCGCTCTGGCGGTGACGCATCCGCAGGCGGGCAACCTTGGCGGCGGTGGTTTCATGCTGGTGCGCTTCGCCGATGGACGCACGAAGTTCTTCGACTTTCGTGAGCGCGCGCCGCTGGCCGCAACCGCGAACATGTACCTGGACACAGCGGGCAAGGCCACCGATGCGAGCCAGTTCGGCTATCGCGCCTCGGGCGTTCCGGGCACCGTGCGCGGTTTCGAGTTGGCGCACCGGCAACACGGGCGTTTGAAGTGGGCGCGGCTGCTCGATCCGTCCATCAAGCTTGCGCGCCAAGGATTCCCGGTTTCCTACGATCTGGCGCACAGCCTCCGCGAGAGCAAAGCGCTCGCGCGCGACGCTGAATCGCGGCGCGTGTTTCAACGCGATGGGCGTTTTTACGAAGCCGGCGAGAACATCCGTCAGCCGGAGCTGGCCGCGACGCTCGCGCGCATCGCCGCCCGCGGCGCGCGCGATTTCTACACGGGCAAAACGGCACGCTTGATCGCCAACGCGCACCGCGCGCACGGGGGGCTCATCACGATGGCGGATCTGGCGCAGTATCAGGCGTTGGAGCGTACGGCGCTCGAAGGTGATTATCGGGGCTTCCATTTGATCACCGCGCCACCGCCCAGCTCCGGCGGCGTCGGGTTGCTCGAAATGCTCGGCATGCTGGACGGCTCGGGTTACACACGTGATGGCGCGGGTTCGGCGGCCGCAATTCATTTCGTCGCCGAGGCCATGCGGCGCGCTTACGCCGACCGCGCGCGCTACCTGGCCGATCCGGACTTCGCGCGCGTGCCCGTCGCGGGCCTCATCGACAGGCAATACACCACCGCGCTGCGGCGTGCGATCGATCCCGAGCGCGTCACGCCGAGCGATCGCGTTTCGGCCGGCAGTCCGGCGGGTGCCGAAAGCGGCGAGACCACGCACTATTCGATTGTCGACGCCGAGGGCAATGCCGTCGCGCTCACCTATACTCTGAATGGAAGCTACGGCTCCGGCGTGACTGTGCCGGGCACGGGCATCCTGCTCAACAACGAAATGGACGATTTCACCGTGGCCCCCGGCGCGGCCAACATGTTCGGTCTGATGCAAGGCCGGGTGAACAAAATCGAGCCGCGCAAGCGCCCGTTGTCGTCCATGACGCCCACCATCGTTCTGCGCGAGGGGAAACTCCACGCGGTGCTCGGTTCACCCGGCGGCAGCCGCATCATCACGACAGTCCTGCAAGTCTTCCTGAACATGGCGGACTTTGGCATGGGCGCGCAGGACGCCGTGAACTGGCCGCGTTTCCATCATCAGTGGAAGCCGGACACGCTGCGCATGGAGCCGGGCTTCTCACCGGACACGGTTCGTCTTCTGGGTGCGCGCGGGCACGCCATCGAGCAGGTTCGCTCGATCGGCGAAGTGAGTGCCATTGCGCGCGAAGGGGAATGGCTTGCGGGCGCGGCCGATCCGCGCGTTGAAGGAAAGGCCTCTGGGTACTGAAACGAATGAATCACGTTCTGTCCACACATCTGAACACCAATCACAGGCTCACCACGGTTTGGCTGGAGCGAGTTTGGGAGGCAGGCATTCCCGAAGTGGAGTTGTTCTGCGCCAGACCGCATATCGACTACAACGATCGCGCGCAGATCTCCGACCTGGGCCACTTCTTCCGCGCCTCGGAATTGAAGGCGCACTCGATGCACGGCCCGTTGTATACCGACGACGTCTGGGGACGTTCCGGTCCGCATTCGTTCATCATCATCACCGAGCCGGACAAGAGCAAACGCGTCAAGATGGTGGACCTAATCAAGCGCGCCATCGAAATTGCCGAGACGATTCCGTTCCGCTACTTCGTACAGCACCTGGGATTGCCGCGCGAGGAGTACGACGAACGCAAGTTGGACGCAGCCTTCACAGCACTCGAAGAGTTGTCGCTGTTCGCCGGTCACCGCGGCGTCGAGATTCTGCTCGAGAACATTCCTAATCGCATGTCCACCGGGGAGCGCCTGGCGGCCTTCGTCGATGCGACGCACCTGAACGTGGGCTTCTGCTTCGATGTGGGACACGCCAACATCGGCGAAGGCATCGAGACCGCGTTCCGGCACATGAAGGACCGTATCCGTTCGACGCACGTGCACGACAACGACGGCATCGACGATCGTCATCTGTATCCGTTTGTGGTGCCCGGTGGCACGGTCGATTGGAGCAAGACGATCCCCTTGCTCCGCTCGAGCAACCTCCCGCTTTTGCTGGAGGTAAAGGAAAGCGCCGCGGTCCAGCAGCCCATTGAAGCTATTAAGCAGGTCTTCCAACGAATGGAGGAAATCGCATGAACATGGCGGAAATCCCCGTCATCAGTATTTCGGATGCCGGCAAACACGCCGGCGAAAGCGTCCGCATTTGCGGGTGGCTCTATAATCTGCGCCGCTCCGGCAAGATCGCGTTTCCGCAGGTGCGTGACGGCAGCGGCATCATCCAGTGCGTAGCCGTAAAGAGCAACTTGCCCGAGCAGGTCTTCGATCAGATCAAGGACCTGACGCAGGAATCTTCGCTCGTTATTACCGGCAAGGTGCGCGCCGAAGCGCGCGCCCACGGCGGCTACGAAGTGGACGTGGAAGACTGCCAGATCGTGCAGCGCGTGCCGGAAACGCAGCCTTATCCGATCACGCCCAAAGAGCACGGCATCGACTTCCTAATGGATCACCGCCATCTGTGGCTGCGCAGCCGCCGCCAGAACGCCATCATTCGTGTGCGCCACGAAGTGATCCGCGCCATCCGCGATTACTTCGATTCGAACGGCTTCACGCTGGTCGATACGCCTATCTTCACGCCGGCGGCCTGCGAAGGCACCACCACGCTATTCGAAGTGAATTACTTCGAAGACGAGAAGGTTTACCTCACGCAGTCCGGCCAACTCTACAACGAAGCCACCGCGCTGGCTTTCGGAAAGTCGTATTGCTTCGGCCCCACGTTCCGCGCCGAGAAATCCAAGACGCGCCGCCACTTGACTGAATTCTGGATGGTGGAGCCGGAGATGGCTTACGCCACCATCGAGGACGTCAAGCGCGTGGCCGAGGAGATGATCTGCTTCGTCGTCGCGCGCGTGCTTGAGAATCGCCGCCCGGAACTCGCCGTGCTCGAACGCGACATCAGCAAACTCGAGAGCATCAAGGCGCCGTTCCCGCGCATAAGCTATGACGATGCCGTGAAGATCCTGCAGAAGAAGGGCAGCGAAATTCAATGGGGCGGCGATTTCGGCGGCACCGACGAAACGCTCATCTGCGAGGAGTTCGACCGCCCGGTGATGGTGGACCGTTATCCCACCGCCATCAAAGCTTTCTACATGCAGCCTGACCCGGAGCGTCCCGAAGTGGCGCTGGGCGTCGATATTCTGGCGCCTGAAGGGCACGGCGAAATCGTCGGCGGCGGCCAGCGCATCCACGATCTGGACCTGCTGTTGAGGCGCATCACGGAACACGACCTGCCGCCGGAAGCCTTCGACTGGTACATCGACCTGCGCCGTTACGGCAGCGTGCCGCATGGCGGATTCGGCATGGGCATCGAACGCTGCGTCGGCTGGCTGTGCGGTCTGGAGCACGTGCGCGAAACCATCGCCTTCCCGCGAATGCTGTACCGCACGCGGCCGTAGTATGCGTCAAGCGACCATCGCCATCGTCGGAGTCCCGCTCGATCTCGGCGCCGGACGCCGCGGTGTCGATATGGGGCCGTCCGCGTTGCGCGTGGCCGGTTTGAACGCGCGCCTGGCTTCGCTCGGTTACAAGGTGGAAGACCTTGGTAACGTCGACACCGAGCAACCCGAAAGCAGTCCGGTTGGCGCGGGTCATGCGCGTTATCTTGCGCAGATCGCCCGCGCCAATCAGCGCGTGATGCGCATTATCGAGCGTGCCGCCAGCGCGGGCAAGCTGCCGCTGGTTCTGGGCGGCGATCATTCGGTGGCCGTCGGCACGGTGTCCGGCGTGGCGCGGGCTTGGCGCAAACGCAAACAGTCGCTCGGCCTCATTTGGATCGACGCGCATCCGGATATGAATACTCCCGACACCAGTCCTAGCGGTAACGTACACGGCATGCCGCTGGCGTGTCTGCTGGGAATGGGTCCACGGGAGCTTGTGCGGATGGGTGGTTTCGCGCCCAAGATCGATCCGCGCAAGACGGTGCTGGCCGGCATCCGCGACGTGGACGCGCTGGAAAAGCCTCATGTGCGCGCGTCCGGCGTGCGCGCCTTCACTATGCGCGATCTGGACGAGCGCGGTTTGCGCGCCGTCATACAGGACGCCATTGCCATCGCCGGAGACGGCACGGCCGGGTTCCACGTCTCGCTCGACATGGACGCAGTCGATCCTCGCGAAGCGCCCGGCGTCGGCACGCCCGTACGCGGCGGCATGACGTATCGCGAAGCGCATCTGGCCATGGAACTGATCTGCGACAGCGGCCGCATGCGGAGCATGGAGGTCGTGGAAGTGAATCCGGTTTTCGACGAAGGCAACCGCACCGCCGCGCTGGCCGTCGAACTGGTGATGTCCGCTTTTGGAAAGGCTATTTTGTGAAGCTACGTGTAGCTGTTGTGTACGGCGGGCGTAGCGGCGAGCATGAGATCTCGCTGCGCTCGGCCGAATCGATTGTCGCCGCGCTGGACCCGGAACGCTACGAGGTGCAACGCATTTTTATTGGTAAGGACGGACGCTGGTCGCCTCATCCCATATTGCCCGAGCCCGGAGCGAATCCCGGCATCGACGTTGTGTTTCCGGTTCTGCACGGTACGTTCGGCGAGGACGGCACGGTGCAGGGACTGCTCGAACTCGCCGGGTTGCCTTACGTGGGCGCGGGCGTGCTCGCCTCTTCGGTCTCCATGGATAAGGAAGTCACCAAGCGGTTGTGCCACGAACGCGGCCTGCCGGTGGTGGAATATCTCGTGCAGTATCGCGGCGCATTGGACGCTGACGAAGTGGAACGCAATTTTCAGTTTCCGGTGTTCGTCAAGCCGGCCAATCTCGGTTCGTCGGTGGGCATCACCAAGGCGCACAACCGCGAGGAACTGGAAGCGGCGCTGGCCGAGGCGGCCGGTTTCGACCGCAAGATTCTGATCGAGCGCGCCATCGCGGGCCAGGAATTGGAGTGCTCGGTGCTCGGCAACGAGAATCCGCGCGCGTCGTTTCCGTGCGAGATCCTGCCTTCGCGCGAGTTCTACGATTACGACGACAAGTACATCCTAGGCACCTCGCGCGTGCTGCTGCCCGCGCCGCTCAGCGAGGATAAGATCGCTGAAGTGCGCCGCCTGGCCGTCGAGTGCGCACTGGCGGTGGAGTGCGCCGGTATGGCCCGGGTGGACTTCCTGCTCGAGTCTTCCACCGGACGCGTTTATATCAACGAGATCAACACAATTCCGGGTTTCACTTCCATCAGCATGTATCCGAAGATGTGGGAGCACTCCGGGATCTCGTATGCGGAACTGGTGGACGAACTGATCCGGCTCGCGCTCGAGCGCCACGCGAACACCCAGGCCACGCGCTACAGTAAAGACTGATTTATCCGTTATTGTGATGCTCCCTTTCGCAGCCGCACTTTTTTTGTTTCAAGCTCGCGCGTCCGCCCCGGACGTGGAAGAGTCCTTACGCCGCTTCACCTCCGTCTACGCGGCCGTGGAGCAGGAAGCGGCCGACCCAATCGATCCCGCGCATGCCATTTTCGAAGGCGCCATTCCCGGCATGCTGCGGCGTTTGGATCCGCATTCGGTGTTCCTGGACGCCGCGCAGTTCCAACAACTGAAGCAACTGCAGCAGTCCACCAGCAAGGGGTTCGGGAGCGTGGTTTCAGTGGTACCCGGGCGCGTCATCTTCCTGCAGACTCTGCCCGGAACGCCTTCCGCGCGCGCGGGACTCGGTCCCGGCGACGAGATCCTGGCCATCAATGGGATTCGCCTGGATCAACTAGAAATGGAGCAGCTCATCGGGTTGCTCGGCGAAGCCCGCCGCCAGCAAGTGCGCATCGACGTGCGCCGTCCGGGCAACGCGCGTCTGATGCAGTTTATTCTGACGCCGGAAGACATGCAGGCGCCCAGCGTGGATCGCGCGTTTCTGGTGCGGCCCGGCATCGGCTTCATCCGCATAGCGAGCTTCGACGTCGAAACCGGGAAGATGGTGCGCGAGGCCATTGCCAAGCTCGGCGGCGACAAACTCAAGGGACTGATACTCGACTTGCGAAACAACCCCGGCGGCGTGCTGCCGGCGGCTCTCGAAGTGGCCTCGCTATTTCTCACGCCGGGCCAGACGATCTTAAGCGTGCAGGGCCGAGCCGTGGTGGGCAAGCAGGAGAAGGCCACCGCACAGGGACTCTCGTACAAGTTCCCGCTGGCGGTCTTGGTGAACGGCAAGAGCGCCAGCGCCAGTGAGATTGTGGCCGGTGCATTGCAGGATCACGACCGCGCCACCATCGTCGGCGAACCGAGTTTCGGCAAGGGCTTGGTTGAAAGCGTGTACTCGCTATCGCAAGACACCGGGCTGGCGCTGACCACGGCGTTCTACTTCACGCCCAGCGGCCGCTCGATTCAACGCCCGCTCAATTCCGGGCAGTTGGCTCAGCGCGAAGGCGCGGGCAAAGTGTATCGGACCGATTCCGGCCGCGAGGTGGTGGGCGGAGGCGGCATCCGCCCGGACCGCGTAGTCCAGCCCGAAACGCCCACCCGGCTGCGCGCCGCCCTTGAAGGCACGGCATCCTTCACCAGTTTCGCCGTGGAATACCTGCGCAAAGCTCCGAAACCGGCGCCGGATTTTCAGGTGAGCGCCGCCCTATTGCAGGAGTTTCAAGCGTACTTGCCCCAGCACAACTTCTACCCGCCGGCGCATGAATGGAGCGCCGACCACGACTGGATTCGCAGCCGGCTGGCCGAAGAGATTGTTACGCAGGCGCTGGGCGTGGAGCAGGGCGATGAAATCGCGTTGGCCCGCGATCCGCAAGTGAAGGAAGCTCTCCGCGCGTTGCCGTGAGCATTCCGCCGTAGTGCGTGTATACTTAGCGGTAGCTGAGGGAGTTAGGATGGAAAGCCCTGGGAGTCTGGGCATGGATCGCGACCGCGTTTTCCTGCGGCTGCTCAGCCGCTATCCCGCCGCCGTGGGCATCGCGGTGGCGGCTCACCTTCTGCGACAAGTTCTCGTGAGTTTCTCGGGAACGGAACTCCCCCCTTTCGTGACGTTCTATCCCGGGGTCATGTTGGCGGCCGTGTGGCTTGGCTTGGGACCGGGAATTGTGGCGACTGGCGTGTCGGCAGTGTCTACGTTCTACTGGATCTATGTTCCTCGCGGCAGGTTCGAAATAGGGCACACCGCGGACGCGGTTGGCTTGGGCGTCTTCGTCGCCATGGGAGTATGCATGAGTATCGTGGCCGGGCAATACCGGCGCAACCGCCACCGGGCTGTCGAGTACCAACGTCAGCTCGACGCTCGTCAAAGCAGCGAGGCGCTACGCCAGAGCGAGGATCGCTGGCAGTTCGCGCTGGAGGGTGCAGGTGACGGCGTCTGGGACTGGAACGCCGTAACCGATGAGGTCTTTTTCAGCCGTCAGTGGAAAGCGATGCTCGGCTACGAAGAACACGAAATCGGCAACACATTCGACGAGTGGAAGCGGTTGGTCCATCCGGACGACCGGCAACCCGCCCTCGACGAGATCGCGCGGCATTTCCGCAACGAGACCAGCGTGTTCGCGGTTGAACACCGTCTCCGGTGCAAGGACGGAACCTACAAGTGGATCGCCACCCGCGGAAAGCTATTCGCCCGTACTCCCGATGGCCGGCCGCTACGGGTCATCGGTGTACACACCGACATCAGCGAACACCGCCGTGCCGAGGAAGCGCTCCTGCGGGAGCGAGGCATTTTGGACGGCATCATGAGGTCCACTGACGTGATGCTGGTACGCCTGGACCGCGATTTCAATTTCGTCGCCGTGAATCCGGCTTATGCCGCCGCATGCCGCAAACGGCCGGAGGAACTGATCGGCCGCAATCATTTTGATCTGTATCCGCACGCGGAGAATGAGAGCATCTTCCGCCGTGTCCGCGACACCGGAGAACCGGTTTTTTTCAAGGACAAGCCCTTTGTCTTTCCGGATCAGCCCGAGCGGGGCGTGACCTATTGGGACTGGAGCCTGATCCCGGTGAAAGACTCCCTTGGCACCGTGAGCGGGCTGGTCTTCTCTCTGCGCGAGACCACCGAAACGTGGCGTGCCAAGGAGGCGCTACGGGAGAGCGAGGAGTGGCATCGCACGGCATCGGACGCCGCCGAGTTGGGCGCTTGGTGGCACGACGTGGGCACGAACATCATCCACTTCGACAAGCGCGCAATGGCTCATTACGGTTTCACCGAGAGCGTTATAGATGAACAGCAGGTCATAGCGCGCTTCCACCCGGATGAAGTCGAATGCGTGCGGCGGGAGATCGCTGCCGCACAAGACCCGGCCGCCGGCAGCGGTAACTGGCACGCCGACCACCGCATTGTTCTTCCGAACGGTGAGGTCCGGTGGCTGGCCTGCCACATTCACGCCGATTTCGCAGGTGAAGGCGCTGCGCGCCGCGCGGTCCGCAGCTTCGGGACCACCCAGGACATCACCGAGCGCAAGCGAGCTGAGCAGGAACGTGAGAGTCTACGCGCGCAACTCGAGCAGTCCCAGAAAATGGAGTCAATCGGCAGACTGGCCGGCGGCGTCGCGCACGACTTCAACAATCTCCTGACGGTGATCAACGGATACGGCGACCTGGTGCTGTCGCAAATGAAGGCCGGCGACCCACTGCAGTCGAGCGTCCAGGAGATGCGTGCCGCCGGCGAGAAAGCCGCGGCGCTTACGCAACAACTGTTGGCGTTCGGCCGCAAACAGTTGCTGCAGCCTCGGCTGTTGAACATCGATACCGTGGTGCGGAACCTGCATTCGATGCTCAGGCGTCTGGTGGGAGAGGATATCGAGGTACGTTTGACGCTCGGAACCGCGGAGGCCGTGGTCCTGGCCGATCCGCATCAGATCGAGCAGGTGATTCTGAATTTGGCGGTCAACTCGCGGGACGCGATGCCACGCGGAGGCAAGTTGGCAATCGAGACGGCCAAAGTGGAATGGAACGGTGAATGTGCGCAGGCAAATCCGGAAGCGCGCCCAGGCCGTTTCGTGATGTTGGAAGTTTCCGATGACGGCATCGGAATGGACCCGACCACGCGGTCCCGTATCTTCGAGCCCTTCTTCACCACCAAGGGAGTCGGCCAAGGAAGCGGTCTGGGTTTGTCGATGGTGCACGGCATCGTGGCGCAAAGCGGCGGTTGGATCGACGTCGATAGCGAGCCTGGACGCGGCACCTCGTTTAGAGTCTATCTACCGCAGGCCGCCGGCACTGCCGACGCGGAGACGGGCGCGCCTCAATCGGAAACACACGGTGCCAATCGAGCCACGGTGCTGGTAGTCGAAGATCAACCAGAAGTGCGCCAATATGTGGCTGCCGCCTTGGACGCTTACGGTTATCGCGTTGTGGTGGCCGGTGACCTGGACGAGGCCATGTCGTCGCTCGAACAGCGTAGTGAGCCGGTGGACCTGATCCTCAGCGACGTCGTCATGCCGACCTCTAACGGCAGGGACTTGGCCGAGGGATTCGAGAAGGTCCGGCCCGGTGTCAAGATTCTGTTTATGTCCGGCTACACCGACGACGTGGTCGTGCGCCACGGCGTGGTGCACGGAGGAGTGGACTTCCTGCAAAAACCGTTCAGCCCCGCGCAACTGGCCAACAAGGTCGCTGAAGTGCTAAAAATCAGTCGTTGAACGAGGAGGATGCCTTGCCCTATAACCAGGACCTGGCGCACTACACCTGCTATCGCGCCACCGCGCCCATTCGCATCGACGGCAAGCTGGACGAAGACGACTGGCGGATGGCGCCGAAGTCATCACCGTTCGTCGACATCGTGACCGGCAAGCCGGCATGGTTCGACACGCGCGTGCGTCTGCTGTGGAACGACCGCTGCCTCTACTTCGGCTTCACGGCCGAGGAAACTGATGTCTGGGCCACGCTCACCGAGCGCGATTCGAAGATTTGGGAAGACAACGATCTGGAAGTCTTCATCGCCGGCCGCGACGCCTACTACGAATTCGAAATCAACGCCTTCAATACCATCTACGAAGTGTTCTGGATCTGGCAGGACATGTACCGGCCAGGCAGCCCTTACAACGTGCCGGAGTGGGACCCGCAAGGCAAACGCTTGATGATCATTGACGGCATCGGCGGCCACGTCCATCCGCGCGGCAAGCGCAACGGCTTTCTCGATTGGGACTTTCCGGGACTCGAGCACGCCGTGCATGTGGACGGCATGCTGAACCGCCGCGAAGGGATCGATCGAGGCTGGAGCGTGGAACTGGCGTTTCCTTGGAAGGGGCTCAACTGGCTTGCCGACGGCCGCTCGCTGCCGCCCAAGGATGGCGACGTCTGGCGCATCGATTGTTCCCGTTTCCAGCAGATCGGACCCGACGGCGAGCGTCTGAATCCTGGCGCCGGCTGGACCTGGAATCGACACGGCCACTACGATTCACACATCCCGGAGACTTTTACCTACGTACATTTTTCCTCTCAACCAGTCCGCACGCCTGATGCCCGAAAGCCGCTATAATCGGCTTGCCGATGCTCGAAGCGTTTGGTCAATCGGATTGCGGCTGCGTACGGCCGAACAATGAAGACTCGTTTCTGATCGCCCCCGATATCGGACTCTACGTCGTGGCCGATGGCATGGGCGGCGCGGCGGGCGGTGAAGTGGCCTCGCGGCTGGCGGTCGAAGCGATTGAGCAGGTGGTGCGTTCCGGCGCCGAACGCACGCCCGAACTGCTCACCAAGGCTTTCGAGGAGGCCAACCGGCGAGTCCGCGAAGCAGCCCGGAATGACTCCTCCCTGCAAGGCATGGGCACCACCGCCGTCGCGGCCGTCGAGACCGGAGATAGTCTCCTCATCGCCAGCGTCGGCGACAGCCGCGCCTACGCCATCCGCGGCGGCGAACTCGAACAACTCACCACCGATCAGACCTGGGTCCAGGAAGTGGGCCGCCGTTTGGGCTTGACCGAGGAACAGATTCAACGGCATCCGATGCGCCACATGCTTACCATGGTGGTCGGCATTGGGGACCCTCTCCGCGTACAGACCACCCAGGTAACTCTCACCCCCGGCCTCAGCATATTACTTTCGACCGATGGCCTCCACGGCGTGGTGTATACCCCCATGCTCGCCGAGGTGATAAAAAGTCAGATAAGTTTGCCGTCCCAGGCCCACTATTTAATCGAAGCGGCACGCAAGGCCGGTGGTCCCGACAATGTCACCGTCGTGCTGTTGCGCGTGAGCCAATAGCGCGCGGGCACGGAATTAGCCGCTCGAGGTGTCTTCACATGTACGCCTGGAGTCGACGGTTCCTAGGTTTCGTCATCACCGGTTGCCTGGCGGCGCAAAATACCGCGATCGCGCCGGTGGGAGGATCTCAGCCAGTAGCGATCCTGCAAATCCGTGTAGTGGAAGGAGATGGCGCGGTCCACGCAGCCGGAACGCGAGCCACGCGAGGCTTGATTGTCGAGGTCACTGATGAAACCGGCAAACCGGTGGCCGGCGCGGCGGTGAACTTCCGTCTTCCGGACGAAGGCCCGGGCGGCGTGTTCGCCAATGGCATGAAGACCGAAGTCGTGATCACCTCGCCCGACGGCCGCGCGGCGCTCTGGGGGATGCAGTGGAACCGCGTGGAAGGTCCGTTCCAGATCCGCGTCACGGCGGCCAAGGGGCAGGCGCGCGCGGGAACGGTGGTTTCGCAGTATCTTTCGCTGGCCGTGGCATCGAAGCAGAGCGGCCCAACGGCCCCGCGAACCGTCGCTGCGCCGGGCAGACCGCGAAGCAGGTGGCTGTGGATCGGCGTGCTGGTGGCGGGCTCGGCCGTTGGCGGCGGGTTGGCCGCCGGCCTGGCGAAGAGTTCGAAAACGAATGCAGCCGCGACGACGTCCACAACGCCGACACTGACCGTCGGCACGCCTGTCGTCACAATCGGGAAACCTTGATTATGCGTACAGCACTTCTACCCTCTCTCCTGCTCCTTGGCGCGGCGGTCGCCGCCGCGCAATCCCCGCTGGACAGGCCGCGCATCGGTTACATGGTCGATGGTGGCGGCGCGTTGCGAGCCGTTTACGGCACGGCGGCCAACTTCATCCTAGGCGAAGCTCTGTCCAGCGGGAATACTTCTTGCGCGTCTTCAAGTTCATCGGCGCTGGTAAAGACGCCGGAGGAAGTGATCCTGGTGGACGCCGGCGGGGAGATCAGCAACCGCTGGGCGCTGGCCGGCAGTGAGGCATTGTTTGCTTTCCATTCCGACGGCGCGCCGGCGTTGGTCTTCTTGCCGGAAGGCGTGTCGTTGCTGCGCGTGGCGGAAGACCGCTTGGACGCCATTCCGGTGGACATGGAACGGTTGGCCGGAAAGGTGACTGCCATCGCGGCGCCGGATCGTTCGAGCGCGCTGCTGGCGGTCGCACGCGGCGAGGAGATCTGGCTGATAACCGTTTCGGTGGAAAGCGGAGAACTCACCGATGAGCGGCTGCTGGCTGGTGTTACCGGCCCGGTGCATTTGGCTGGCGATGGTGGGGTACTTTATCGAAGCGAAGGCGATCTGGTATGGCGCTCGGGCAGCGGCGACGAAAAGCGCTTCACGTTGAGCGCGGAGGTTCGTTCGTATGCACCGTTACGCGCCGGTTGGGTGGCGGTTGTGGCACAGCACGAAGGCGCCGAACGTCCCACGCGTTACGCACTGCGCCTGGAGGCTGGCCGTGAAGGCTTCTACCAGTTGCCGGAGGTGGCCCAATGATCCGCCGCCTGATGCTGGCCGCCATCTTGTTGCCATTGTCGGCTCTGGCCGAATTGCAGTTGAAGGTAGTAGAGAATGGCGCGGAGCGCGCCGTCGGCGCCTACTTCCAGGTGGGCACCACCGCGGTGGGCGATCCGCTCGACTTGTCCTTCCTGATTCGCAACACCGGCGCCACGGCGGCGAACCTGCAAACGCTATCGGTGAGTGGTGTTGGGTTCACGCTGCTCGATGTTCCGTCGCTGCCCTTCACGATGCAGGCGGGTACGGCCGTGAACTTCGTGGTTCGCTTCAAACCCACCGCTTACGGCACCTACAGCGCCAATCTGGCTTTCAACAATTCTTCGACGATTCTGTCCGGCGGTACGGTGGCCGCCGCGACGGTCAAGCTCGTGGAAGGCGCCACAATCACCACGCTCAACTCCGGCAACACCATCGATTTCGGCCGCGTCGAGCGAGGCGCTCGTTCCATGCGCCGCATACGCCTGGAGAACCTGACCACGGTGACGCTGACCGTCGCCAGCATTACCGTGGAGGGCGCCGCGTATCGCGGTCCAGCCGGCGTGAACACACCGCTCACGCTCCAAGCGCAAGCTTCGGCCGACTTCGACGTCACATTCGAACCGGCTTCAGCAGGAACTTTCGACGGCGTGCTGCGCGTGGATTCGCGAACGTTCTTGTTGCGCGGCATTGGAGCCGAGCCACCCTTGCCTCGGCCGTTGATCGAGCTTGGCTCGACGACGCCCACGAGTTCGCAGCAGGTTCCGCTAGCCATCCGTTTTGCGTCGGTAGCGCCCACCAGCGGCACCGGCGAACTGCGCGTGGAACTGCACCCTGCAACATCGACGGCCGTCGACCCGGCCGTACTGTTTCCATCGACTGGAAGCCGCTTCGTCACTTTCACAGTGAAGGAAGGCGAGAGCGTGGCGCGCTTCAACGGGCAATCGTCGCTGCTATTCCAAACCGGCACCACCGCGGGAACACTGACCTTCACGGCGAAGCTGGGTGATTACACCGAAACAGCATCGGCTACGATCGTCGCGGCCAGCGTGGGTTTGGATTCGGTGACCGGCGCGCGTTCGGGCAGCAGCCTCGAAGTTCGCGTCATCGGCTACGACAACACGCGCTCGCTGTCGAAACTCGCCTTCACGTTCTACGACAAGTCGTCGAACATCGTGCAGCCGGGCCAGATTCCGGTGGATGTCACCACCACGTTCCGCGACTACTTCACTGCATCGCAGAAGGAAGTGGGCGGCGTGTTCCTGCTGCGCGTGGTGTTCCCCATTACGGGCGATGCCAGCGGCATCGGTTCGGTGGATGTCGAGATCACCAATTCGAATGGCGTCGCGCATCCCGCACGCGTCCAGTTTCCCTAAACCGCGCGCGCCGTTTATCCTCGAAGTATGAAGCCGGTGGCGTTGACCATCGCCGGTTCCGACCCTAGCGGTGGGGCGGGGATACAGGCGGACCTCAAGACTTTCCATCAATTCGGCGTTTACGGGGAAGCTGTCGTGACGCTGCTCACCGTGCAGAACACCATGCGTGTGAGCCGCGTCGAGTGCATGAGCGCAGAACTGGTCGTCGAACAGATACGCGCCGCGATCGAAGACATACGCCCGCTGGCAGCCAAGACCGGTGCGCTCGGCGGCCAGACCATTGTCAAAGCCGTGGCTGCGCTCGCCAGCGAGTTCGATTTCCCGCTGGTGGTGGATCCGGTGATGATCAGCAAACACGGCGCGCCGCTGATGGCCGACGAGGCGCGCGCATTGGTTCGCGACCGTTTGCTGCCGCGCGCCCGTCTGATCACGCCGAACCTGGCCGAAGCCGAAGCGTTGACGGGCACAGCGATTCGCGACTTGAACGGCATGCGCCGCGCGGCCCAGACGCTTATTCTCATGGGCGCGCGCGCGGCGCTGGTGAAAGGCGGACATCTGGAAGGCGCGGCCGTGGACGTACTCTACGATGGCGACAGCTTCCACGAATTCCCGGCCGAACGTATTGATACGCGGCACACGCACGGCACCGGATGTACGTACTCGGCCGCAATCACGGCCGAGTTGGCACTGGGCTTACCGCTCGTTGAAGCCGTCGAGCGCGCCAAGGCCTACGTCACCGAAGCCATACGCACCGCGCCGGGATTAGGCGGCGGTTCGGGGCCGGTGAATCATCACGCTCGCGTTACGCCGTAAGGCCGATAAGGCGCGCGGCGTTTTCCCAGTACACCTTTCGCAGCACTTGCGGCGGCAGACCCACACCGTAAATACGCCAGCGGCCTTGCGGCGGCACGGGCGCCGGCGCGTAGTCGAAGTACTCGTCTTCGGTTTCCAGAAAACGGTAGTAGATCTCGTAGAGCGCGTCACCGAAGATCTGCTGCGGTGTGGCGGGATTGGGACTCGCGTCGGTGCCGAACAGCACGCGATCCTGATAGCGATCAAAGAACCTGCGCGCGGCGCGAGGCTGGCGGCCCAACTCTCCGATGCGCGCGGCGATGTCCACGTGCATGTTGGGATGCGCTTCCAGGCACTCTGAAACGTACGGCAGATCTTCGGAATCGGCCACGTGCAGGCAGACGAACTGCGTGCGCGGATGGCGGCGCATGACGTTGCGGCGCGCTTCTTGAAGCTCGCGATTCGACGGATAGTCCTTACCGTGAAAACTCCAGTTCGGATGAGCGTGCAGTTCTTCCCAACGCTCGTTGAAACGGTCGGTGGGAAGAAAAAACGCCCGTGGATCGGAGACGTGTATCGCCACGGGCATCTTGAAAGCACCCGCGGCTTCCCACATGGGATCGAAGCGTGGATCGTCCACGCGAATCAATTTGCCGCTGGGGCGTTCGCGCAGATACAGGCCGAGCGTCTTCTCGACTTTGAGGCCCTTGGCGCCGGCCCGGTGCGCGTCTTCGATCAAATCGGCCTGCGCTTTCGCGTAGCCGGTTTCCGAGGCGCGCGTCCACGCCGGTTCGGTGAACACATAGAAGCGGCCTGCGTGCGCCGTCTGGTATTCGCGAATGGCTGTGCGCAGAGCGTCGCCGTATCCACCGGTCAGGTCCACCATGGCACGTATGTTGTGGCGGTCCATGACGGCGAGGCAATCGTTGGCGCGAAGGCTGAACTTGATGGACGATGCCGCTGCGGAATCGCCGGAACTGGTGATGTGGGCGTGAAACTCAATGACCGGGAAACGCGCGGTGGTCACGCGCGTCTCCCGGGTCTGCAACATACTCTTGGGTTGATGCTCGTCGAGGGCGATCCTGCCGCCGGAGAACTGCTGTACTGCCGCCGCGCTAGTGGCGAGCCACTCTCTGCGATTCATGACCGGCCCCCTGAACTCAGTGTGGTGTCATACCGACGAGTTGACAGTCCGAGTGGGGCGGCCTTTAGGCTGCCGAGCCGGCTTTCCAGCCGGCTAAGCCCACTGGAAAGTGGGCTTGGCGAGCTGGAAAGCTCGCCCCACTTCGCTTGCCACGTGTTGTCAGGTCCTGTGCGAGACATGACACTAGTTCACTTCAAGGCTGTCCTTGTCGGGCAGTTTCGGGAAGGCGGCGTGCGGCTCGGTCTGATACCAGAAGGCCACCGACGCGAGATCGTCCATCAGCGGAAGATAACGGCCGCCGCTGCGCCAGCCGAGCGCCTGTATGGTGACGCGCAGGTCGCCCGCGAAGCGCACCGGATCGGTGATGTGCCAACGATACAAGCCGAAGCGCTGTTGCGATTGATACAGGCCGTCCGGCTTGATCACCTGCACCAGACCGCTATACGGCGTGGTGAAAGTTTCGTACTGATGCTTTTCCTTGTTTTCGAAATTGTAGGAGCCGCAGAAGTAGTCTTCCGTGCCCGTGCCGGCAATGGTGGGAAACTCTTTGTCACCGTCGATGTAGAACTTGATTTCGCCTTCTCCCCACCAACCGGTGCTGCGAGAATCCCAGGCCATGTAAGTGCCCACGAACTGCCCCTTGCCTTTGATGCCGTCCACGATGGTGTACACGCTCTTGTACGGCAGCGGATTCACGCGGCGGAACTGCGCGTGGAAGTAAGCGGCGTCAGCGGGAACTTCGGTGAGCGTGTAGTCCACCTGGTAGTAAATCGTCATGGGCTTGTCGTCCAGGTTCTCCAGGGTGAGCTTCGCGCCCTTGCGGAACGGCATGGGCCAGTAGGAGTTGAATGCACTGCCGGGATTGACGCACACCGGCAACGAAGTGAGCGGAGCGTATTTGCCCCAACCCATGGCGAAGAAATCGCCGACCGGAGTTTCCACAGACGCCGTGGATTCACCGTCCCAATACATGCGCAGGATGGAGAAGCGCCAGTTGCCGGTCGGCGTCATCCAAATGTGCTGTATGGCGCCTTGACCTTTGATGTCGGCCAGCGTGAAGGTGGTGTTCGGCTGAATGACGATGAAGGGATTGACCTTCCACCCTTGACCCAGGTCGCGCGCGGCGCGCGACGCCGAACCCTGCGCCGCCATGGCGCCCTTGCCCTTTTCGCCGGTCAGATTCTCCGGGCTGATCGAGAAAGTCCGGGCATTCGACGTCCGGTAAATGTTCGACAGGCTATTGGCGAGGCCGTTAAAAGAAGTGTCCTGCGCCAATGCCGTGCTGGAGACGGCCAGGGCCGCAATCTGAACAATGTGTCTGAGCTTCATAATCGTCCTTTCTCGTGTTTGTGGAGCTCGCCGAAAAACCGAAGACAGACAGCTCTGCCCCACGCAAAAAGCTCCGCGTTTCCATCGTTTCCCGCCGGGGGCAGAGTTGTCTGTCCCCGGCTTTTCGCCTACAGTCCGGCGAGCCTCTGTTCGAGAGGACCGAGTGCGGGCAGGCCGTTCTCGGGTTTATCCAAATAGAAGTACGAACAACTGGACCAATCGTCGTGCCTCTCGAACATCCCTTTCACCGGACCATCTATCACAACTCGTCCGGGTCCCGCGCGATAGAGCGGCTCCTTACTTCGCCGCGGCAGCTTCGTATCGCCCCAATGTCCGATTTGCTGCATCGTAACGCGAGCGCGCCTTCGGAAGTAAATGGGGTCCAGTACATGATAGCGATAGAAGCAGTAACTCATCAGTAGTTTATCCGCCACTGGGCAGCCCTGGTAAAGATGGGCGTACTCGCCCAAGCCCCAGCCGGTTCCGGCGTAGTCTTCCGTGCCGGTTCCGTTCAGCGTGGGATTGGCTTCATCGTCATCGAGGTAAGCCTTGAATTCACCTTCTCCCCACCAGGAACGTCCATACACTTCCTGATTGGCAACGACGCCGAAATTGGCGCCCAGGAAACGTCCCCTGCCGCGCACCTCGGGCAGCACCGTATAGTCCTTCTGCAACGACGTGGGACGCTCGCGGCGAAAGTGCGCGTGGAAGTAGAGCATGTCGGCGCCGTGCTGCTCGCCGAGCGTGTAGTCCACGTCGTAGAAAAGCAGCCGCAGATTCGTGCTGCCTTCGTTGGTAACGACGATCTTCATGCCGGTGCGAAACGGCATGGGGACGTAGCAGTTAAAACTACGTCCCTCGGGACTGGAGAACAAGGCCGATTGGAACGCCGCCGTTCGGCCCAAACCGACGCCGAAGAAGTCGCCGAGCGGCGCACTCACCGCCGGCGTGGCGGCGCCGTCCCAATAGATGTCGATGCGCAGCGAACGCAGCATGCGCGGGCTGCGGTCGACCACGGTCAACCAGATTCGGCGCACCGTGCCGCTCGCGCCGTTCACTTCCGCCAGCACGTGTTGCTTTCCGGCGGCGAGCGGCACGTAGGCGCGGCCTTTGCGTCCCGCGTTTTCCAGACCACCCCGGCCGCGTTCGCCGCTCGGGTTCTCCGGGCTGGCCCAACGCATCTCGATTCCGTCGGGGAACGAATAGAGCTCCGCGCCCGCTTTCGTCTGCGCGTACGCCGAGCCAAAGAGCGCCGCCAGCAACGAACCGAGAGCGAGAGTGCGCATCATCGGATTCGATCGGAGCCGTAGGGCGCGCGCTGCGTACGCCGGAGCATGGCGCTGGCCTCGGGATCATTCACGAAGTCTTCTTTCGCGGAATCCCAGTTCAGCGTGCGGTCGAGCTTCATGGCGATGTGACCCAGCAGACAGACGGTGCAGGAGCGGTGCCCGACTTCGGCTGGAGCCGCGGGCGCCTGACGGGAGCGAATGCTGGTGAGCCAATCAAGGTGGTGATCGTTGCTGGGGCTCGCGTGCAGCCGTATCTCGCCGTCGCGTATGCCCGCGGCCAGCATCTTAGCATCGCTGGCTTTGACCGGTTCTCCACGCGTCACCCAAATCCAACCGGTCTCTCCCACGAATTTGATGCCGTTCGGGTACTTGTCGCTGGCGTATACGGTGGCGCCGTTGGCATAGCGCGCACGCAGATGAAACGCGCCGTGCACGTTCCACACGCCCTTGGTGGGGAAGTGCGCGCTTGCCACCATCTCGATGGGGCCGCCGAATTCGGTGCCCATGCCCCAATGCGCGATGTCGAAGTGATGCGTGCCCCAACCGGTGATCATGCCGGCGCCGAACTGTTCGTGGCGCAGCCAGCCCGGCCGGTCGTAGCGAGCTTTCAAATCGGGCGACTGCGGATGCACGCGCTTTTCGGTGTAAGGGATCATGGGCGTCGATCCCAGCCACATCTCGTAATTGAGATTCGGCGGAACGGGCATCGTGGGCTCTTCCGGACCGCTCGGATCGTACGGCAGGCCGATGTAGATTTCCTGCACCTTGCCGATGCGGCCGTTGCGCACCAACTCGCATGCCAGGCGAAACTGCGCCGCGGAGCGTTGCTGGCTGCCGAGTTGCAGAATGCGGCCCGTGCGTTTGATGGTGTCGACCATCTGGCGGCCTTCGTAAATCGTGAGCGACGTGGGCTTCTGTAGGTAGATGTCTTTCCCGGCCAACGCGGCTTCCATCGCGGGCTGCGCATGCCAGTGGTCCGGCGTCGAGATGCAAACCGCGTCGATGCTCTTGTCCACGAGCATTTCGCGATAGTCCGTGTACGTCTTGACTTGTACGGATTTCGCGCCGAGTTTCTTTTCGTAATATGACTCGATGAACTGCTTGCCGTCGGCCACGCGAACCGTGTCCAGGTCGCAAACGGCGACGTAGCGCGCGACGCCGGTGTGGCGAATGGTCTCCGGAATGTCCTGCTCGCGCGAAATCCGCCCGCAACCGATTTGGGCGATCTGAATGAGATTGCTGGGAGCGGTCTTGCCGAAGACCGTTGAAGGAACGATCGCCGGAAATCCGAGGGCCGAAGCCGCTTTCAGAACGTCGCGGCGGGATACGCGGTTGGCGTCATTATTGGGCATGTTGTTTTCCGTCCATCGCCCAGATTATCCCACCTAGGATGTGCTTGACGAGGATCGGGTGCGAGTAGTGCTGCTTTTCGTGGCCCAGCGCGGTGAAAAACGAACGCTTACCGTCGGTGGTGATGGTCCAGGCGAGCGGCAGACTGTTTCCGAGCAAATCCGCGGGATGCAGTGCGCGCTTCGGGTCCCGCAGCTTCGTGGGGTCGGTCACCAGCAGAGGATGGATGTCGGGATTGAGGAACTCGTGATAGTAGCATTCATCCTGCCACTCGAACGTCAGCGGCAGTTGTTCGGTGGCCAGATGACGCGGGTCGCGCACCTGGACCAGAAACTTCTGCGGATCGGAGTGACGCAAAAATCTTCCTCCTATGAGCGACCAGAAGTAGGGCCAGTTACGTTCGGAACCCGTTGCGGAATGAATTCCGACGAAGCCGCCGCCGGACTGTGTGTACCTGCGGAAGGCCGCCCGCTGAGCTTCAGTGGCGAAAGCCTCATTGTTGCTATTGGAAAACACCAAAGCCTGAAAACGCTTCAGGTTCGCGTCGGTGAATACGCCGGGGTCTTCGGAGACTTCGACGGCGAAGCCGTTCTCCCGGCCCATCTTAACAATGGCCTCGACGCTCGCCGGGATGCAGTCGTGCACGAAGCCCTGTCCGCGCGAGACGTGGTTTCTGGTGTAGACCAGAACTCTCCGCTCGGCTGCGTGCGCGATCGCGCTGCTAATCAGTAGGGCCAGTACGAGTAATCGAGACGAACGTCGAAAGGCCATGCTTCCGCCTCCAAGGAGTTTCCGCGACATCGGAGATATAAAAAGTGCGGAGCGGCTCACTCGACGAACCGCTCCGCTCGGGGGGTCAGCGTTAGAAGTAGAATTTCAGCGCCAGGCGCCATTGCCGTGCGCCGCCGGCCGAAAGAATCTCGGTGTAACCGTTCAACGCCTTGACGGTTCCGTCGGAGTTGCGCGTGGCGGAAGACACCGTGGCGCCAGGATTCGAGAACTGCGGCGTGTTGGTGGCGCTGAGCGCTTCGGCGCGGAACTGCAAGTGGAAGCGCTCGGTGAGATCGAACGTCCGGAAGACGCTCGCATCAAGGTTGAACAGACCCGGGCCGCGCAGGATGTTACGCCCGCTGGTGCCGAAGCGGACATCCGTTACAGTGGCGAATGCGTAAGGGTTGAAGTAGGACTCACCGCGTCCATGGCCGCCCAGAATCGCTACATCGCTCAACACCTGGTCGGCGGTCTGCGAATTGCCGGGAGCGTTTAACGACGCGCTCGATGTCGAGACCGAGAACGGCAGGCCGCTCATATAGCTCATCAGACCGTTGACTTGCCATCCGCCAGCCAGCGCGGCCGCGACGCCATTGGTGGCGTACGTTTTGCCACGGCCAAACGGCAGCTCGTAGACGCCGTAGATTTGCAGGTTGTGCGTGCGGTCGAATTCCGAAGTGGCGCGATTGCGGCCCAGCATCTCAACCCAGTTCCAGGTGAGGCCGCCATCGCCGGCGCCGGTGTAGTTGATCGCCTTCGAAAAAGTGTAGCTGAGTCCGAACAAGCTGCCACCGCTCATGCGGCGCGTAAGCTGGCTCTGGAGCGAATCATAGCGGACGGTGCGGAACGGCGTGATCTGGCTGATGGTAGTGGCGCGTCCCCACTTCTGATAGAGGGCGCGTCCCGCGGCGCCGCCTCCGGGATACGATGCGTTGAGGTTCAAGTTCACGCACTGCCGGATGGCGTGTGTGGCGACATAGCCGGCCTGGAAGATGAAGCCCTTCCCTACCTCGCGTTGCGCCGTGACGTTGAAGGATTGAATGTGGCCGCGGTTGAACACCTTCGGGAACGTCTGCGTGCCAACGGCTTTCGGCAGGTCAATGATGCCTTGCGTGTAGTCCGGACCTGCTACCAGCGGGATGCCCGTTCGCAACGATCCGGCAGCCTGGTAAGTGGTGGCGCCGGTGTACTGTATGGAAATGGCGGCCGGATAGGCGTCGCGCATGTTCTTGTACGAGAACGGATCGACGCTGATACCGTAGCCTGCGCGAACGAC
>CAZDIZ010000018.1:26375-34290 GCA_964505625.1 uncultured Solibacteraceae bacterium
GCATGTTCTTGTACGAGAACGGATCGACGCTGATACCGTAGCCTGCGCGAACGACAGTTTTCTCGCCCAAACGGTAAGCGATTCCGAAGCGCGGAGCGAGTTGCCCCAACCCGACGTCAGCGCCCGTGTCCATGGGCACGTTGCCGTAGCCGCCGACATAGACTTTGTCGGTGTCCGGATCATAGCGGTCGAATCCGCTGTGATCACGCTTGCCGAACGGGTAGTATTCGTAGCGCACACCGTAAGTCAGCGTCAGGTTGCGCGTGGCTTGCCATTGATCGCGCGCGTAGAAACCGTACGCTGGCATGCGCACCGAAGCCGGGTTGATGTACTGTATGTCTTTGCCCATATCGCCCGGCAGTCCGAGCAGCCAGTCGCCCCACGCGTTATAAGCGTTCGGCGACGCACCGCCTTTCAGCGCCGTCAGGTTGCCGGAGAAATTAAAGCCGCCGCGCGGACCATAGGAAGCCTGCGGCTGGAAGTGATTGACGGCGTAATAGGTGTATTCGGCGCCAAAGCGCAGCGAGTGCGCGCCCTTCATCCAGCTCAGGTTGCCGGCCGTAACATACTGATTGTCGCGGAACAGGAACGGATTCGAGCCATTGAAATTCCCGAGATAGGAAAACCCGGAGATGCCGAATCCCGGATAGCCGCCCTGCAGCCGGTCCGAACCGTTGGTCCCCGGAATCTTTAAAACGTCGAGCCCGTAGTTCTTGTCGATATCGATATTCTCCGCGCCCAACCGTTGCCGCGTGAATCCGACGTTGCCGTCGACGACGATTCGGGATGAAAGGGTATAAGTGCCGCCGACGGCAACGGTCTGGACTCTGCCTGGAGCATTGCCGGGCTGACCACCGTTGATCGCGCTACCGCCCGCCTGGCCCAGTCCTGGTGGATCGTATATGGAACTGGGCGACATGCTGTAACGTGCGAACATCGACGAGCGGTCCGTGGGGTTGTAGTTCACCTTGATATCGAAGTTATCCCGGTTGAACTTGTACACACCCGTAGCGAGGTAATTGCTACTCAGTCCGGATTGCGTGGGATTGGGCAGGAGGGCGTTCATGGTGACCACCGCCGAATCGAAGCGACTGGTCGGGATGCGCGAATTCGGGAAGAGTGTACGGCCGGTGCCGTCCGCATTGCCTGAAGCAGGATCATAGATGGACGCGCCGGTGCCGCTGAAGTCGCCGCTCTTCAAAGCGTCGGTTGCGACGGTGTAGAACGTCGAGGCGGTTTGGCGCCGCGTGGTGCGCTCCCAATCGCCGAAGAAAAACAGTTTGTTCTTCTTGATGGGACCGCCGAAGGTGCCGCCGAACTGGTTGTAGATGTTCTTCGGAGGCTGATTGGGGTCACCGCTGCATGAATACAGGCAGTAGAAATAGTTGCGCGCGTTGAAACGGCTGTTGGTGTTGAAATCGTGCAGACTGCCGTGAAGTGAATTGGTACCGCTCTTGATGGTGACGTTCACCGCGGAACCACCGGCCATACCCTGTTCAGCGTCAAAGCTGTTGGTCACGATGTTGACGGTTTCGACGGCGTCGGCCGGAGGGACGTAGGCGATGTTGTGTACCAACCACGGATAAGTGACGGTGGCTCCATCCAGGCGTGTACTGTTGGTGCCATTGGTGACGCCGTTCACGTATGTAGTCAGGGCGCGCTGCGGATTGCCCGCGTCCGAGTTGGCTTCGGCCGGCGGCGTAATGCCGGGCACCAGCCTGTAGAGGCTCTGGAAATTGCGCCCGGGAGAATTGATGGGCAGGTTGGCGACCATGGACTTCTGGATCTGCATGTTCACGTCGGCGCGGTCTGATTGCAGCGCGACGCTGGCCGCCGACACTGTGACGCTTTCGCTGACCTGCGAGATTTCCAGGCGCGCATCGGCGCGAACTACGGTGTTGGCGTTAACCACCACGCCCTCGCGCACCAACGTGCGAAACGACGCCGCCGTGATCGTGAGCTTGTAGGTCCCTGTTTGTAAGTCGCCGAAAGCGAATGATCCTCGTTCATCGGTGGTGGCGCGCTTCTCCACACCGGTAGCCACGTTCTGAGCTTCCACCTTGGCGCCGGCAACTGCCGCATTGGCGGGATCGACAACATTGCCAGTAAGCGAGCCGTATAACACCTGCGCGTTGGCCGCCAACGGCGCGATTAACAATGCGAGTAAACACAGAACGGCTGCACCGAGGTTCCGGTTCGCCGCACGAAAAGCGAACGTCGTCGCTTGCATAAGATCCCCTAACATGTGTATGGTTGTGACTCCCTGGACAAAGATGCCGTTTCCGGCGGCTTTGTTGGCGTGCGGTGAAATTACTTGGCGCCGCCGCCGGAAGTTCGCGCCAAACCTTGGGATAACTGCTCGATCTCCGTCTCCGGATCGCGCGCGTACCGGTCCGCCATTTCGGATGCGAAAACCGTAAGGCGCCAGCGATACGCCAGAGCGAGCGTGAAGATCCAGGGCGCGGACCAGTTCACCGCTTGGGCCACAACCGCCGCCGCGGGAGTCGACTCCACCCACGGACCCAACCCGGTCAGCAGGCCCACCAAACGCGTCACTAGAAAGGCCACCAGGAATCGCAGCGACACCGCCAGGCTGCCGCCGCCCATCTCCTGGCTGATGCGATGCAGCAGTAGCGCAAGCAACGCCGGAGCCGCCAGCAAGATGGGACTCGCCGACTGCAAATGCCGCATGAGCCGGTACTCCGACTGCGCATCCGACATCACCGACCGCAGCGAAAAGATCAACGGCACGCAGGCCAGGATGACCGCCAGCCACGCCAGGTCGCTGAGGCGGAATCGCAACCCCATGCCGATGGCGGCGAACGACGACCACATCGCCACCAACCCGGCCGTCAACAGCAGCAGCGACAACACAATCGGAATCTGCCGCAAACTGACCAGCGTGGTGAGCATGGTCTCTTTCCACCCGATCAAGTACGCGGTCCAATCGAACACGTGCCGGATAACGGCCACCGCCGCGCTGGCCGCCATCAGCAACCACGCCGTGCGCATGGTGGAAGGAGCACGATGATCGGCGCCAATGCGCAACGCGTAAGAGAACGCGATTCCGTATGCCAGCACGTGCGCCGGAACGCAGGCGTAGCCCCAATCCTGCAACACGTGGCTGTTGGGATATGCCAGTTCTAGTGTCTGGTACACCCCGCCCGCGACGGCGAGCAGAACGAACGCCATCCAGAAGTGCCACGGCTGAGGACGCAGTTTCATCAACACTCCTCAACCACCAGGCATGCGCCCGCGCGGCCCACCACTCTGGCGGCCGCCGACCCGCACACCGAATCGATGACCTCACTCAAATTAGCGACGAAGAGCTTCCAGTTGCTGCCCGTGATTTCGCCGCGTGAATCGGTGGAGCGCAGCACGGCCAAGTCCATGGTGGCGCGCGCGGTGCCCGGCCCACCGAACGATTCGGTAAGCGAATGCAGCAACGACATGGCTTCGCGAACAGTCCAGTCCAGACCGCGCCGCAGCGCGGCCGGTTCAGCCTCGTGAATCCGTTCCAGACTGCGCGTGAGCATGTCGTCAAGCTGGTTGTCCGGCAACGCGCAGGCGTGTCGGAGCCGCGCCGCTTCCACCGTCATCAACTCGCGCCAGGCCTTCAGATCGGAAAGCAGGTTCGCGCATTCGGCGCAGTTGTTGGCATGTGTCAGAACGCGCTCTCGCGTTTCAGCGTCCAGGCCGCCGTCGATGTATTCGACCCATTGCTGCTCAGTGATGCCGTGTGTCATATGCGTTTCACCCCGGAGCGCTCGTCATAGTGCGCCGCCAGCTTCCTTTTCGCGCGAAATACTTTCCATTGAACCGTTCCCGTCGGGACCCGTAGTAGCGCGCCGATCTCGTGATACTCCAGCCCTTCCACGTAGCGCAGGCTCATCATCTGCCGTTCGTCGGGGTCGAGCAACGCCATCCATTCCGCCAACCGCGACTGGTACAGCGGATCGGTGGCCGCCGCGCAAGGTTCCCGCGCGCCGATGTCCAGCTCGACCAATTCGACCCGCCGGCCGGCCCGCCGCAAATGCTGCAACAACGCGTTTCTGGCGATGCGGTATACCCACGGCCGGAACAACTGGTGGTCGCGCAGCTTCGCGCTGCGCCGGTACACGGCGAGCATCACTTCCTGCACCAGATCCTCGGCCAGGCCCGCATCGCAACCATGCAGGCGAAAGAACCGGAAAATGCGCGGCACGAGCACGCGATACAACCGGCTATAGGACTCCTCCGAGGGACACGTCAGGAACTCTTCGATGGTTTCCCGCTCGCTCGTCAACAACCAGGTTTCCATTCCGGACCGCGAAATCCGGCGCTCTACGCGCAAAAGGAGGGCCGGGAAGATTCCTCCCTATTATGATGCCGGGATTCGCGCGTTTGTTGGCCGTTTGGAGAACACTTAACGTGCCGGCATGGCGGCGAGTAGTGTCAGATATCCGTCCACCAGTAAGCCTTCGTAGCCGTGCGGGGTGCCGTGCCAGTCTTTCCAGTCGAAGGTCATGCCGTTGGCTCCACGTCCTTGGAAAGCGCCGTCTTCGAAGGACTTCAGCATCGGAAAGAGGATGGCGTCCGCTTCCTGTCTGCGGCCGAGCAGTTGCAGCGCTCGTATGGTGAAGTACGCGTAGCAGGCCGTGGCGCCTCCGTTTTCGTAAATCTGAAATGCGTCGGAGCCGTCTTCGGTTTCCGGCCCGCCCCAGCGCTTCTCCAAGTGCAGGTAGTCTTCCCTGCGAATCGGAATCAGGTTGCCCGGCAAACCCAGTTCGAAGCGCTGGTAACCCACTTCCTTCATCTTGGCGAGCAATCGATCCCAGATACGGGTTCCCTGCTCCCGATCCACCAGATCGTAAGTCACGGCCACCGCGTTCACAAACAGAAAGTAGTAATCGTGCAGTTGGCCGTCGGCGCTTTTCCAGCCCGCCAGCACTCCTGTGGTGGGGTTGTAGAAAGTCCTGTAGTAAACCGACTTCAACTTTCGCGCGCGTGCGGCGTAGGTTCGCGCGTCGCGGCTGTGTCCGGCCATGCGGGCAAGCTCCGCCATTTGAATGAAAGCCCGGTACGCGAGCGCATTCGCGTACGCGTCCTTGTGACCGAAGTTGATGGTGTCCCACCAGTTCGCCGGCGGCGCGCCTCGGGACGCGCCCGGCCAGGAATTCCCCGCGTAGGCGTACTCCATCAGTCCGTCCTGGTCGCGGTCGAACTCGATCATCTTGTTCGCCCAACTCCGGATGGCCACGTAGTTTCGTTCGAGCCACGGCTTGTCCTTGCTCGTAAGCGCGTAATCGGCCGCGGCCATTACCAGCGATGGATTGACGTCCAGGTAATCGTGCTTGCGGCCCGGTTCGTCGGCGTAGAACTGCATGCCGTAGCCGCGCATCCCGCTTGTGTAGCGGTCGAGCGACTGCCGCAGAATGCCCAGCGCGCTGACGCCTTCGGCGAGCGGCGGCATCTGCGCGGCCATCATCGAGTACTTGAAGATGGTGAAGGCGCACGGGTCGCTGGCCGCGTGATTGGCCAACACGCGAAAACGCGGATTGAGCTGGAGGATGTTGAGGAAGTTGCGGCGGTAGCCGTCGTAGCGCGGGTCGGCGTCCACGCGCTGGTCCGGCGGATAGACGGCGGTGACCTCCAACCGGTACTCCACTTTGGGGCGGCCCGAGACAGCCGGCGGGAACGTCACTCGAACGAAGTTCTCGCGTCCGCGCGCGGCGTCGTAGCCCAGCGCGGACGGCGTGACCGGCGCTGTGATCCGCAATGTTCCGTAATCGGGAAAGTGCAGCAACGCCGGCAGGCGGATGCCGCCTTCGTCGTTGAACAAACCGAGCAGCGTGGCGTGACAGCGTATGGGATCGAAATTCAAAACCAACGGATCCGGCCGATGCGCGGCCGAGTAGTTCGACCGCAACACCATGCCGCGGTCACTCACTTCGATGGTCCACGCCGGAGCGTCTGGCGATCCCGCGATGCGATACTCGACAGTCTGCCCTTTGCGAGCCACTTGATACCGCGTCGGCGCGACGTTCGGCGGCAGCATCAAGTTCTGGTCGAGCTTGTTTTTACCCAGGCTGTCAATCGATAGTTGACTGATGTAAGGCTGGCCGGCGTCCAGCGCCACGCGCAGGAATGATGAGCGATGGGTCAACTCCTGCGCACAGGCAGCCGGCGCAAACGCCAGCATCAACGCAATTGCAAACCAGCTATCGCATGGCAATTTCATAAGGCGGGATGCTCAGCGTTTCACCGTTGGCCAGCTTCACGGTCGCCGGATGATTGCTGAAGTTGAGCAGCGCCACTTTGCCGCTCTCCAGCACGCACCAGTACACGTCCAGCGGCCGTGTCATGCGAAGCGCCGCGCTGATGGCGGGGTTGAGATGCGTCATCTTTCTCAACTCGTCGCCGACGAACTCGGCGTAGAATTCTCCGGGCACGGCGTCGCCGTGGTAGAGAATCGCACGACCCTTGCCGGTCTGACCCGAAAGCCACTTGGCGGTGAGCGAAGTATCGCCCTCGACGGTCGCAACGTATCCGCGCGGCTGCCGCGGGATGATCACCGTGCCGCCGTTTTGCACCCAGCGATCGATGCGTTCCAGAACCGCCTTCTCGGTGAAGTGGCCGAACAGGAAGACCAGCACCTTGTAGCGGTCCAGAGCGCCGTCCAGGATCATCTGCTCGCTGCAGTAGTCGTAGTCCACCACCGCGCGCAGAGCACGCGCCATGGTGAAATACGGCGAGCCCCAGCGGTAGAACAGCACCTCGTCGCTGAGCTTGATGGACGTGTCGGGATAGAACGAAGCGACATCGATGATGGGCTTGGATCGCACATCGAGCAGGTTGGCATAGCGCAGCCAGGCATCGATGGCATAGTCGTTTTCGTAGAGGTTGAACTGGTAGTAGAACAAGTGCTCGGCGCCGTTGGTCACCGCGTTAAACAGCCTCGCCATCACGCCGCGCTTGCTGGCGTAACCGCCGGGCTCGAAACCGAGCGACGCGCCGTAGTAGCGCGCGGACGAAGAAGCCATGCGCGTGATGGTGAAGTTGTCCGGAAAGTTATCGCTTTCGTTGGTCAGCCGGACTCCGCCCTTCACCTTGGCCATGCTGCGAGCCTGGTAGCTGTAATCGGTGCCGATCTGCAACGGTCCCCAACCGCCGGAGGACTGATGAATCACGTTCGACGGCATCGCTTCGCGCGCCCAAATGGCCCAGTCCTCGCACCACTTGCTCATCCCGTCCATGTACCAGGTGGCGAAGTCGATCCGCTTGCGGCGGACCTGCGTGCTGTCGGGCAGGAACGTGCCGGCTTCATCGAACGAAGCGTAGTTCGAGCCCCAGGCCTGATTCAGTTTGCCGATGTCGCCGTACTGCGCGCGCAGGTGATTGCGGAAGGATTTGTGGGCGTAGTCGTCCGCGGCCCAATAGCCTTTGTGGTTGTGCGCCGGTCGGAATCCGAAGCCTGGACCGAGCGCCGGATACTGCGCTTCACCGTAGTCGCCGCTGGGTCCCAGCCGGACTCCCAGAAGCGACTTGCGCCCGCCGTAGTGCTTTCCAAACTCCTCCAAATAGCGGCGCACATACTTGGCTTGCGCCGGATAGAAGATCGACTGCGTGTCGTCTTCCAGTCCGTGTTCCAGGCACTTGAAGCGCACGTTGTCCGGAGATTCCCAGAACCACTTGGGAAGCGCATAGCCCGCGCCGACAACCAACATCGGGAACCACTTCACGTCGAACTTCTCAAGTTCGTTCACCACCGAATCGTAGAAGCTCCAGTCGAACACTCCGGGCGTCTTCTCAACCAGTCCCCACTTCACATAGCTTTCGATGCCGTTGAAGCCGAGCGCGCGGACCAACGGCAGACGGTTGCGAAGATGCGCGGGCGCGTCGGCCACATGATCGGGGCTCAACTCTTCGCCGGCCG
>CAZDIZ010000018.1:34390-40559 GCA_964505625.1 uncultured Solibacteraceae bacterium
CGAAGATGCGCGGGCGCGTCGGCCACATGATCGGGGCTCAACTCTTCGCCGGCCGCCGTGGTGACGCGCTGCGAGGGCACCTTGAAGTCGAGCGCGGGCTTCACCAGCGGCACTGGTTCAATCTTGGGTTGTTCAGTGGTCAGGCGCACCGCTCGCAAATAGTCGAGCCCTTCAATGCGTATGGATTTTTCGATGGCCGCCTTTTCGTAACGGACAACCATACTTCGAACGCGGCCGCTGTTGACGCGCGCGATGCCCCAAAGATCGCGCTCCGGCCGGTTCGGCGAAACGCCGGCCAGTCCGTAGCCGCGATCCAGAAACTCGATCACCAGCCAGACATTGTCCGGCACAGTGGTGGATACTTCGAACACGTACGGCGCGCGCGTGAAGTAATTCCCGCTAGGCTTCAGCCGCACTACCGCCGCGCCGCCGACCTGTTCAATTCTCCAGTCGGACTCCGCGGACTTGGCAAGCGCCAACCCCTTGGACTTCGAAGGCTGGCCCGCCTCCCAATACGCCACATCCGCCGCCTGCAACGAGACGGCGGCGAGCAAAACGCCGAATACAACACGAGCCCCGATGGTTTTCATACGCATGGTGGAATGGTGAGACAGATTGTATCAGAACGAGTGGCCAGCATTCCGCCGCGGTTTCGCATACAATCGATCCACGAAGCGGGAGGGGCAATGTTGACACGCCGTGAGCTTGTTAGTTTGGCGGCCGTTCCAGTTTTTGGACGATCCGGGCGCGCCGTCACCGCGGAGGTGAAGTCTCATACGGGCGCGCCAACGTTGTTCATCGACGGACAGCCCGCATTTCCGGGGTCTTTCTGGGTTAGCACGCCCACGACGGCAAAGTGGGAGAGCGCCGAATCATCGCGTGCGGCGGCAGCTTCCGGAATTCACACGTACGCCGTCGAAGCCGGTAGCGGCATCGAGTGGGTCAAGCCCGGCTTCGATTTCTCGACTGTGAAAGCCCGCTTCGGGCGCATCCTCGACGTCGACCCGGAGGCGCGCTTCCATCTGCGCTGCCAACTGGAAATCGGCGGCGACGATTGGTGGAGCAAGCTGTATCCGCAAGAATTGGAACAACACTCAAACGGAAGACGCTACACGCAGTCGTTCGCCTCGCGCATCTGGCGCGAGCAGGCCAACGGCTTTCTGCGCGCGTACATCCAAGCGCTCGCCGAACTCGGGCTACTCGATCGCGTGCTGGCGTTTCAAGTGGGCGCGGGTCACACCGGAGAATGGGTGAAGGGCGAAACGTCGATGTACGACGTGTGCGGCGATTACAGCGAGCCCATGCGACGACACTTTCGCGAATGGCTGCGAGCGCGCTATCAAAACGACCGCGCACGGTTGCGCGACGCGTGGCACAATCCGTCGGTGAGCTTTGAGACAGCAGAAGTCCCCGCCGCAAAGGATCAACTCAACGCGCGGCGCTACATCTTCCGCGACCCGTTGCTGGAGATGCGGACCATCGACTATTTCCGCTGCCTGGCCGAACTATCCGCCGACGCCGTCATCGACTTCTGCCGCACCGTGAAGCAGGCTACTGGCGGAACGAAGTTGGCCGGCGCCTTCTACGGCTATCTGATGGAACTCGCCTGGAACGGAGGCTTCTTCGCGGAACGCGCCGACAGTGAGTTCTCCACCTATCAGCGCAGCGGGCATCTCGGTTTGCGCGCGGTGTTGAACTCGCCTTACGTCGATTTTCTGGTGAGCCCGTACAGCTACGGATTCCGCGGCATCGGCGGCGACGGACCAAGCATGATACCGTCCGAGTCGGCGCGCGTGCACGGCAAGCTGATCTTGATCGAAGACGACACGCGCACGCACATCGTCTCCGACACGAACTACGCGCGCGCGGCCACGGTCGAGGAATCGGCGGCCATCCTCAAGCGCAATTTCGCCGGAGCCGTGACGCGCGGACAGGGTCTATGGTGGGCGTCCTGGATGACGGATCCCTCGCGCGAACCAGTATTTTCGGCGTTGCTCAAGGACTTCGACCGGATCGGAACCTCGCTGCTTGCGACCGATCGCACACCCGTCTCCGACGTTGCCGTGCTGTTGGATGACGAGAGCTTCTTCTATCAAACCAGCCTGCACAATCTGGATGTGCCCGGCGTCTTCCAGCAGCGGTTGTGGGGCCTGGCGCACATGGGCACACCCTTCGATACCTACCTACTCCAGGATCTGGTGGAGGAACGTCTGCGTCCGTACAAGCTATACGTCTTCCTGAACGCATTTCGATTGGACGCCGCGCGGCGCGCGGCCCTGCTGCGCAACCTGCGCCGCAATCACGCGGTGGCGCTTTGGATCTACGCGCCGGGATACGTAAAGGACGATCTCGCGCTGGATCACATGACCGAACTGACCGGAATTCGTTTTGCCGCCGGCGAACGTCCTTGGGGGCCGATGATGCACATCACCAATTATGATCATCCACTTACTAAGAACCTGCCACGCGACCTAACTTGGGGAACTAACAGTAAGTTGGCGCCGGTCTTCTATGTGGACGATCCGGCGGCCACTGTGCTCGGCCAAGTGGTGTACTCCCAGGGCAACTGCCGCCCAGCGATGGCGGTCAAGCAGTTGCCGGAGTGGACCTCCGTCTATGTCGCGGCGCCCAACCTGCCGGCCACGCTGTTGCGCGGCATCGCCGGTTTTGCGGGCGCGCACATCTACTCGGATCAGGGCGATGTCGTCTACGCCACGCGCGAGTTGCTGGGCATCCACACCGCTTCCGGCGGAACGCGCCGAATCCGGTTGCCGCGAATCGCCGGTGAGGTTGTGGATCTGTTCACGAATAAGACCGTGGCGCGCGGCACAGCCGTCTTTGACGTAGAACTGCCGCGAGCTTCGACGGTGCTCTATCAACTAAAACAGAATCGATAGGGGGATGCGGATGCCAATTCGACAAGGAAGAGAACGCGGCCTCAGCCGCCGCGAGTTCGGCGGGATGCTGGGCGCAGTGCCCGCCATGGCGCAAGCGCCGGGGCCGGGCTCGTTTCCACTGCCGCCCTTGATGCCGGTGGGATTACGGATCGGTAACGGCATCGGAGCCAACGCAAGTTATGAAGAGCTGCGAGCGCAGGCGCGGTTGGGCGTCGAGTATGTATCAACCGGAGCCGCGCGGCTGCAGGACGCAACGGTCGACCGCCTGCTCGAAGTGCGGCGCCGTTTCGAATCGGCGGGCCTCCGCCTGTTCAACTTCCGGGTGGAGGAGTTGCACAACTGCGTCCCCATCGTGCTGGGCACCAAAGAGCGCGACGCGCACATCGAGATGTTCAAAACGCATCTGCGCAACTGCGGCGCCGCCGGTATACACTACATCACCTACGCACACGTCGCCAACATTACCATCGCGCCGTACTATCAAACCGGCGTCGCCTATACGCGCGGCGATGTACCCACGCGCGAGTTCGACGCGCAGGCGGGAGCCAAGCTGCCGCTGTCGCACGGCCGCGTTTACACGGCGGACGAATTATGGGAGACCTTCACGCATTTCGTTCGCGCGGTGATGCCCGTCGCTGAGCAGGCGGGCGTTCGTATTGGCTTGCACCCCGACGATCCGCCGGTGCCCACGCTCGGCGGCATCGCGCGCATTTTCACCAACGTGGAGGCCTACCGCAGAGCCATACGTCTCGCCAACAGTAAGAACTTCGGTTTGTGCCTGTGCGTGGGAACGTGGGCCGAGGGCGGCGAGACTACCGGAGCGAGTCCCGTCGAAATGATCCGCGAATTCGGTCCGCAGGGACGGCTGTTCAAGATTCACTTCCGCAACGTCGACCGTCCACTTCCGAAATTCAAGGAGACCATGATCGAGGACGGCTACGTGGACATGTACGCCGTCATGAAGGCCCTCAAGGAAAGCGGCTTCAACGGCTCCATTGTCCCCGACCACTCGCCCGGCGGCCTGTGGCAATACACGCTGGGGTACCTGAAAGCACTCCGCGACCGCGTAAACGCCGAAGCAAAATCGTAGCGGTTAAGATGGACGTATGCGATTACTGGGACTTTGTCTGTTGCTGGGTGTGGTGTCGTCCGCCATGGACGTCCACTACTACTGTTGGGGCTTTCTGAACACGCATCCCGAGCGTGCCACCATACCTGACGAGCGCGCTCAGGAGATTCAAAAGGGGCACCTGGAACACATGGGGCGGATGGCCGCGGCGGGACGACTGCTCGCGGCGGGACCTCTGGCTGAGCCGGGAGCTTTGCGGGGGCTCCTCGTCTACAACTGCGACAGCGTCGCGCAAGCCGAAGAGTGGACCAACCTCGATCCAGCCGTCGTCAACAAACGCTTGAGCGTCGAGATGTATCGCTGGATGAACAATGCCGTCTGGGGCGAGCCGCTCGCAACCAAGCTCAAGGCGGATCCGAAGTACAAGTACGCGATGGTCCGTTTGCCGTTCGCGATTCTCATGCGGACCGAAAAGACCGCCGGCGGAGTCATGCCGCCCGAGGAAGTGGGCAAGGCACACTTGGCGTACTCAATGCAGTTGGTGGAACAAGGCAAGCTGCGCTCGTTCGGACCTTTTCAGGGTTCTAAAGACAAGCTGGGTGTCTTCGTCTACGCAGCGATGCCGCAAGAAGACGCACTCAAACTCGCCGAAGGAGATCCTCTGGTGAAAGGCGGCTGGGGAAAACCGGTGATGCACATCTGGTACGTAGCCGACGAAGCCGTGCCGCGGCGCTGACACAACTTACGTGCGCAGGCGGGCCAGAAGATACATGCCGGCCAGGGCGAATACCACGTCGGGCGCCCAAGCGGCCATCGCCGGGGGGAGCTGGTTCAAGTTGCCGATCTGTTCGAATAACTGTCCGACACCAAAGTAGGCCATGGCCACGCCAAGGCTCACGCCCACACCGGCCATGGCGCCGCGTGTACCTGTCATAAACGAAAACGGCACTGAGATCAACGCCATGATGACGGCGAACAACGGCACAGCGAACTTCTTGTGGTATTGCACCTGTAGCCGCACCGTATCGAAGCCGCTCTGCTGCAGCTCGCCGATGTAGCTGGCCAGCTCGATGAAGTTCATCTGCTTGTCCTGCTTCACTTCCTTCAGGAAGTAGCTGGGCGGCTCGGTCAGTTCGGAAAATGTGGTGGCGGTGAACTGCTGAAAATCCGCCACACGCGTGCCTTGGATATCACGCCACCAGCCATCCTGAAACACCCAGCGCTTCAGGCGCGGCTCCCAGCGCGCGCGTTCGGCTGAAATGTGGCGGCGCAAACGGAAGGTCTGAGGATCGAGCTCATACACGATCACTCCGGCCATCATCTTGTCTTCCTGTTCGAAGTGCTTGTAGTAGTAGATTCGCGATCCCAGCCCACGAATCCACTTGCGCCCCGGGTTCAGGTAAGTCTGCGGCGGGCGCCCTTTGATCTCGGCGCGAATGGCGTCCTGGCGCCGGTTGGCTTCCGGGACGTAGTAAAAATCGAAGGCGAACAGCCCGACGCTGAGCAACAGGCTGGCCAGCAGCACCGGCACGGCCATGCGATGCAGGCTCACGCCGCAGGCTTTCATCGCCGTCACTTCGTTCTGCTTGCTCAGCACACCGAAGGTCACGAGCACTGCCACCAGCACGCTCACCGGCGTGGCGTCGTAGATCAACTTCGGCGTAAGGAAGAAATGATAGACCGCCACGCGCGACATGGGCGTTTTGGTTTTGACGATATCGCCGAGGAGTTCAAAGAACGTGAAGACCTGCGTGATGAGCACGAAGCTGGTGAGCAGCAGCGCGAAGTAGAACAGGAAACTCGAAAGGATGTAGGTGTCGATCAGCAGCGGCACCATCCGCAGACGGCGCCCGCCGGTCAATTCGTTGCGCGCGGCTTTGATCCGCAGGCCGCGCAGCCGCGCCCACCAACCGGCCGCCACGCGCTTGGCCCAACCCACCAGGTCGCGGTCGCCCGGCGCTTCCAGGCGCACCATCAGGATGATGCCGGTGATGGTGAAAAGGATGTTGGGCATCCACACCGCCAGCGCGGCCGGAAGCGTGCGCTGCCGCGCCAGGCCGATCAGGCTGACCAAACCCATGTAGTAGAGAAACGCCAGGAAGACGGTTAGAACGATCGAGGAGGACTTGCCTGCCTTGCGCGAACTTACACCCAACGCCACGCCCACCACGGCGAGCAGAATGCAGGCCAACGGCAAAGCCAG
>CAZDIZ010000018.1:40659-43780 GCA_964505625.1 uncultured Solibacteraceae bacterium
TCTTCGAACACGCGCGGTTGAATCTCCGCCGTCAGTTGCGACGCCACCAGCCGGTTCACCACGCGATAGGTTTCACGAATCGACCAAGGCGTAAGCCACAGCGAGCAGGCCGCGGTCACTAACATGGCCGCCGTGGCGATCAGCATCACCGGGAACATGATCCGCCGCCCCGGCACACCCGCAGCGCGCATGGCAGTGATCTCGCCATCGCCCGACATACGGCTCAGCGTGATCAGCACGCCCACCAGCACGCCCATTGGAATCGTGAAGGTGAGTGTGAACGGCAACACCAGCGCGAACAGATATCCGACCGTCGAACTGGTCGCGCTGGCACGCACCAGCAACTCGAACAGCTTGCCCACGCGTTGCAGAAACAGCACGAAGCTGAACAGCAGGCATCCCAGCAGGGCACTGGCGGCGACTTCGCGCAGTATCTTGCGGGAGAGAGTCTTCATGATTAATGCGCGGGCGCCGGCACGATGGGCGGTTTGAGCCGTTCGCCTTCCATCCGCTCCAATTCCAGATCGTCGAACAGGACCGAAGGAGCGACCACCGAAGTTTCGGCGACGTAGTTGCCGACGCCAACCAGCGCCCACGGCACGCCGTTCTCAAGGTACTCGAATAGAGTCTGTTCGCGCGAGGCGGCCTGGATGTCCTTGAGCGATCGCACACCCAAGCCGCGGAAGCGCAGCCCGCGGACGCGTTCTTCGCGGCCGTCCGGATAGAGGCGATAGACTTCAAACGGCGTGGTCACCGGGCGTGCCTCTCCGCCGCCGCGCGCCATGTTCGCCGCCAGCCGCCGCAGGTCCACCATCGACGCCGAGGATGGAAAATCCATCGCGCGCACGACGATGCCATACTGCTTGCCACGGCTCTTGCACAGTTCCATGAATTTCGCGCGCAATTCGACGAGCGGCAGCGCCTCGGCCGCTTCGATGAACAGGTTCGAAGCCGCGGCCGCGCGCGCGCCGAAGGCTCCCTGCAATCGCGCTCTTCCGTTGGACGCCGTGACACCCTTCACCGGTTGCCGCGTGGTGAGAAAGTTCTTCAGCACACCCTTCACCACCAGTTCCACCGGCACCGGCCGCACGCCTTCCATATCCGCTTCGTAGTGGCCGATCAGCGGCCGTCCGTTCCATTCGGCACGCGTGGGATCGTCGACCACGTTCATCCACTCCGGCAGCACCCGCGCGCTCAAGCGGTTTTCCAGTTCGCTTCCGGACACCGGCAGCGACATGCCTGGCTCATTCACCGGACGGCGCGTCAGAGCCGCATTGCGGGCCAGCAGTTCCGCGAACAACTGCGCGGCGGCCTTGCCTTCAAACAGCACCGGTCCGACGTACGCGTCGGCGACGGCGGCGCGCGCCGAGGCGGTCAACTCGCGTGCCACCCGCTCGGTGGCCTCCGCGAGTTCCGCAGCAGTAGGCTCCTTCGACGGAGTGCGCCAGATTATTGTGGATGCGTGCCAGAGTTCGGTTCCATCCGCCGCACGAGCGCGCGCGCGCACACGCCAGTAAGAGAGCATTTCCGGCAGGCGCAACCGTGTACCTTCGGTGTTCACGTAGTAATGCACGTTCAGCATGTCACGGAACTCGATCAGGGAATTGAAAAGCTCCGGAGCGGAACTCAATCGCAGGGAAAGCTCCCGCACGCGCGCGCTCCACACTTGTTCGTCCACTTTGCGCGGCTTGATGTCGCGCACCAGTTCGACGGGCGGCGCGGGCAGAAAGTCATCCATTTGCTCGTCCGGCGCGACATTCCTCAATGCGGATCGCTTGCGCGCGATGCCTTCCAAAGCGCGCTTGTAAGCGCGGTCGGTGGCCAGCCAGAAATGGCGCCGGATGAGTTGCGGAACATTATCCAGCACCAGACGGCCCGCGTCGTTGCGGCCAGGAGAGAAGAAGTCCGTGCCGGCGTAGTTGGTGTTGTCGAACTTGTAGCTGCCCACGCGCACCTGGACGGCGCTGGAACGCGCGTGAGTCGGACGCGATTCAATCACTCCGCCGAGCGATGCGATAGCGGCGTAGCCCGACATGTCGTCCAGCGAATACTCAATGTAGTAAGGCGCTTCAAGATCTCCCAGCTTGAGCGTTCGCGAGCGGTCCAGTTCCGCGCGCAGCGCGTCGAGCAGCGGGTCGGCTGCGGCCAGCGGCACGCAAGCAGCCGCCAACGCCATCACTACCGCGGTAACAGCGCGTGGGAGTCTCATTTGGATTCACCCGGCGCGGCAATCAGCGGCGGCCGCTCCTGCGATTTGTCTTTCTTCTGTACTTCGATTTCCGAAACCAGAAGCGCCGGGCTGACAGCGGAGACCGGCACGCTACCGGATTCGGCGCCGCAAGCGCCGTTGAAGATTTCCGGCTGGTCCGAAGTGGCCACGATCTTCGAAAAACTTGCCAACGGCGTTCCGACAATATCCACACCGCGCACCAGTTCGTCCGGCCGCCCATCGGGATAAACGCGGTAAACCACCAGCGGGATCACGGTGAACGCTTGCAGCGAGCGTACGCCGGTCGCGGTGTAGCCGCCCGTGACCTGTTCGAAGTACAACCCGTATGGCTTGCCCTGTTTGCGTATTTCCTCGATCAGCATCTCGCGCAAACGAGCCATGGGAACCTGCTTCGACGATTCGACAAACAGGTTCGACTGGCGCGAGATGACTTCGGCGCCCGGCTGTCGGCGGCCATGCCCGTTCGAATGATCGAAACCCGGAATCGGCGACCGCGACATCAGGAAGGTTTTGAGAATTCCTTTTTCAACCACCGGGACGCGGCGCGCGGCCACGCCTTCGTCGTCGTACAGATACCAGCCGTTCAATTCGGTCGAACCGGAGCGGCGAATCGTGGGATCGAAGATCACCGACAAGAAGTCAGGCAAAATCGGTTTGCCGACGTTTTTCGCGAAAGTCTGCCCTTCGCTCGGATCTTTCTGACGGTGTCCTTCGATGCGATGGCCGAAGATCTCGTGGAAAAACACGCCGGCGGCGCTTCCGCTCAAGATGGCCGGCCCGGCGTAAGGATCCACCAGCGGCGCTTTCCGCAGGCGATCGACGGTGCCGGCCACCCGCTCCACCACCTGGTTCACTACGTTATCTTTGGGCAACTTCGAAACATCGTCGATT
>CAZDIZ010000018.1:43880-53766 GCA_964505625.1 uncultured Solibacteraceae bacterium
TTGACCTGCGCAGTGCTGCGGATCTTGATAAGCCGTTCGGCGGCAGCGCGATAGACGCGATCGGTTTCGAGCCACGCCCAATGGCGGATCGAGCCGGGCGAGTCGTCATAAGCGATGGGAGCACCGCTTGTGAAACGCGGGCGTTCGCCCTGAACGCGATGGTAGTTGTCGAACTGCGGCGAGCCGACGCGCACGCTCACGTCCAGAAGGCGGTTGCGGTTGTGATCCGAGGCGAGGATGGCTCCGCCGGAGGCGGCTATGGCGAAAGCCTCATTGTCGGTCGCGGCGTAACCGATGAAGTAAGGCGGAGGATCGCCTTTGTCCTTTAGAATCGAAAAGTTACGGTCTAGCTCGGCGCTTAGCACGTCGAGCAGAGACGGCGCTTGAGCGAAGATCGGGGCGCAGAGCAGGAACAGCAACCCTACACGAGTAGAGGCAGCCACAACCCTCAGAATAACACGCGTTACCGGAAGGAACCGCTTCCGGCTACATGCGTGGCAGAGCCAGCAGGCCTTTTTCGCGCAAGCCGGTCAGAGCCAAGCCGTAGCGTCCACGAACCCCTGTCTTTTCAAAAATATGCTTCAGGTGAATCTTCACCGTGCCAGGCCGGATGCCCAGTTCCCGGGCGATTTCCTTGTTCTTGAGACCCTGCTCGACCAGTTCCATTACCTGCTGTTCGCGTGGAGTCAGATCGGAATGTGCCCGGCGCTCCGGACGCTGCGCCCCGCGAAAGACGCTCTCTTCCATCCAACAGGAACCCGCGACAACCGACCGCAGGCACGCCAGCAGGCTGGTGGGCTCGGCGGTCTTTGAAACGATGCCTTTAGCGCCCGCTTGCAGGAAGCGCAACGCTTCGGCTTCGGTCAGTGCGCCCCCCCACACCAGAATACTCGGGTGTTCAGGCAGGTTTTTGCTGTCGGCGATCCACTCCAGTACCGGCTGAATCCCGAACGCCTTGTCGATTACCATGACCGAGGGTGCCTGGCGGCGCGCCAGTTCCTGCCCGAGCGAAAGCGAGTTGGCTGTCCAGCTAACCTCCAGATCGGGAGTGGTTTCCAGCAGTCTCCGGAGTCCCTCGGAAGTTACAGGTTGGGTCTCACAGACCCCCACAAATCTTCTCGCTGTCTGATCCATCGTCATTCCTTATGGGCTCGTCGATCACCCGTAATTTGCGGTAGTTACCGCCTTGTCGTCTAGCTTATCGACAAGCGTTTCCATAGCTTTAGTACATCTAGCGGCTTGGGAATCTCATGTTTTCCGTCCACCCTGCCGATCTAGAGCTGGTGGCGGCCCGCCCGGCCACCAGGAGCGAATGCCAAAATTGCCGACCCAATCCTCGCGTGCTAACGGACTTCGAGCGGTTGTCGTATCAGCCGACCGCAGCCTCGCGGCGGAGCTGACTCCACTGTTGTCTCAGAAAATGCCGCTGGTGCCGGTGACGCAGATTCAGTCACATCCGGCTCGGGTAGGTTCCCATGAAGTGTTGCAGGAGGCAGGAGCGAGCCTCTGTTTCGTGGATCTGGGTTCAGATGCCGAACGCTCCCTGGGTTTGGTCACGGAACTGGTTTCCGCCGCCCCGCACGTGTCGGTAGTGGCGCTGTTGCCGGCCAACGACTCGGATCTGATCCTCCGTTCGCTGCGCCAAGGCGCCAGCGACTTCATGATCCGTCCGTTCACCGCCGACCAGGTACAGATGATCGCCGAGAAACTCGCCAAGCAGAACCCGGAGTTGTACCCGGGGCGCGAGGGGTTGGGCAAGGTGTATTCGGTTGTGCCGGCCAAGGGTGGCTGTGGAGCCACCACCATCGCGTGCAGTCTGGCGGGACATCATAAGCGGTTGGGAGCGAAGAAGGTACTGCTGGCGGATCTGGACCCGCTCACCGGCACGGTGGCGTTTCTGCTAAAGCTCAAGTCCACCTACAGTTTCGTGGATGCGCTGGCGCACGCCAACACCTTGGATGCAGATCTGTGGAAAGTGATGATTTGCCGCCACCAGGGCGTGGACGTATTGCTCAGTCCCGAAAATCCGGCCGACGGTATGCAGGAAGCGCACGACGCCACCATCATTGTCGAATATGGGCGCCGGCTTTACGACGCCGTGATCGCCGACACCAGCGGCCCATTCAGCGATTTCAGTCTGTCGGTTTCCCGTCTGGCCGACACCGTGTTGATTGTCACCACCAACGAGTTGCCGGCGCTGCAAGCCGCCCAGCGCGCCATCCTGTACCTGGAGAACAAGGGCATTCCTCGCGCGCGGATGCGCCTGGTGCTAAACCGCTACGCGCGTGAGTACGGCCTTTCCGACGACGCCGTCCAAACGGCGCTCAAGATCGACGTCTTCCACGTGATTCCGAGCGACTATGAATCCGTGCAACGTTCGTTGATGGAAGGCAAACCGCTCGCGTCGAACTCGAGCATCGGAAAGAGCCTAGCTGCCCTGGCCGATGGATTGGGCGGCAAGGACGACCACCACGGCCACAGTTCCAGTTTGGGTGGGCTGCTGTCGCTGTTCTCCAGATAGCAGTTGCTGAAGGAATGGAGACAGGCCACTCACTCTCGAAGAGAAAGTAGTCAGATAGCAGGCGAATGGTGGTCAACCATTCGCCTGTTTCTTACCCTTGGCCTTACGCCGAAGGATCATCGCGATCACCAGCAAAACACAAACGGTCACGCTGATAATCTGAATCGCCTCCTGACTCATTCGGGAGTTCCTCCTTAGGTATCCGGTTTCAGGATGACATCTTTTTCTTAAGAATGTCGATCAGTTCTTCCACTGAAGCGGCGCTTTTTGCCAGCATGGCGCGTTCAGAATCGCTGAGCGAAACCTCGTAGACCTTCTCTACCCCCGCTGCTCCCAGCTTCACCGGAACGCCCACAAAAACACCCTGGAAGCCATATTCGCCTTCCAGATACGCCGCGCAGGGCAGTACTTTCTTCTTGTCCTTGAGAATGGACTCGACCATTTCGATGGCGGCGGCTGACGGCGCATAGTAGGCGCTGCCTGTTTTCAAGTACTTCACGATTTCGGCGCCACCGTCGCGCGTGCGCTGCACCAACTTGTCGATGGCGGCCTGATCCAACAACTCGGTCAGCGGGATTCCGCTCACGCTGGTCAAACGCACCAGCGGCACCATGGTGTCGCCATGCCCGCCGAGCACCAGCGCCATGACGCTCTCGACCGAAACACCCAACTCGGCCGCGATGAAGGTGCGATACCGCGCCGTGTCCAGGATACCGGCCATGCCGACCACGCGCTGCTTGGGGAACCCCGAGACCTTATACGCGGTCCAGCACATGGCGTCGAGAGGGTTGGTGACGACAATCAGAATGGAATTGGGCGAGTATTTGGCTGCCTGCTCCGCGGCGGCACTGACAATGTCATAGTTGGCCAGGAGCAAATCGTCGCGGCTCATACCCGGTTTACGCGGGAATCCGGCCGTGATGACCACGACGTCGGAATTGGCGGTGGCTTCGTATCCGTTGGAGCCAACGATATTCACGTCGTAGCCCTGTACAGGGCCCGACTGCAGCATATCGAGGCCTTTGCCCTGCGGGACGCCCTCGACGATATCCACCAGTACGACATCGGCCAATTCCTTGTCGGCAATGCGCAGTGCGCAAGTCGCGCCGACGTTCCCAGCGCCGACAACGGTAACTTTCTTTCGCATCGAACCACCTCCAGAAATGGTTTCACTGCAACAGGTGAATTATAACCGTTCGCGTACCGCCGCAAATCAGACGATTGTGTTTTCAAAAGGCAGCGCTCGAAACCACTTGCCGGTGGCGCGGCGCAAGGCCGCGCCGATGGCCGGCGCCACGACAGTGATGGGCGACTCGCCGGCGCCGGCCGCCACCACATCGCGGCGGTCGATCAGAATTACCTCGATCGATGGAACGTCGGAAAAGCGCGGGACGCGATAGGAGCTGAAGCGGTTATTCAATACCTTAACGCCGTCGTAGCGCAATTCCTCAAACAGCGCGCCGCCCATTCCCATAATGGTGGCGCCGGTGATCTGATTGCGCAGGTTGTCCGGATTCAGCGCCGCGCCGCAATCGAACGCCACCACCATGCGTTGGAGTTTCACGCGGCCTCGCACCACTTCGAGCGCCACAAACAGCGCCATGTGCGCGCTCTTTTCAATGTTCGCGGCCATGCCGGCGGCTTCGCGCGTCTTCGCCCAACCAAAGCGCTCGGCGGCACGTTCAATGGCTTCGCGCAAACGCGCATTCGCGATGTTGCGCAAGCGAAACTCGACCGGATCGCACGCGGCGAGCGCGGCAAGTTCTTCCACATGGGTTTCGCGCGCGAACGTATTGGCGACGGCGGCGAGCGAACGGTAAGCACCCTGCCTCAGCGCCGGCTCCGAACGGTAATACGCGCAGCGGTAGTGTGCAACATCATAGGGCAGCGCGATCGACGCTGCGCCGGAGTTGTAGTTGCGGAAATCCCAGGCCGCGATTTTACCGGCATCAGACAGGCCGCTCGATACTTCGATGAGACCCGCCGGACGGCAGTAGGAACGGACGAACTCTTCTTCCCGCGTCCACGCCACGCGAACAGGTTTGCCCGCGGCCTTGGACAACCGCGCGGCTTCCAGCATCACTTCGGGGCCGTGTTTGCCTCCGAAGCCGGTGCCGGCGTCGCATGGAATCACACGCACTTGGTGTGGCTTGATTGCGAACGCACTAGCGAGTTGATCACGTACGGCGAAGGGGACCTGCGTCGCACCGTGCACCGTCAAGCCGTTGTCGTCCCACGAGGCCACGGCCGCACGCGGTTCGATGGGCGCGTGCGCAACGTGCGGCAGCGTGTAGGAGGCCGTGTGGCGTTGCTTGGATTCGGCCAAGCTCCGCTGGACGTCCCCTTTCTCCAGCAGCGGCGGGTAGCGCGTGGCGAAGCTAGCGACTGGCGCGACGGCGGTCTTTTTGAAATGCGCGGCAAGCGTTTCGGCCGGAATCAGTTTCTCGGCGCGCCATTCCGCGCGAACCAGCGACGCGGCACGTTCAGCAGTAGCGTCGTCGGCCGCCACCACGCCGAGGAAGTCGCCTTCGTGTACGACTTTCGCGCCAGGGAGTTTCTCCGCCGCTGTTGCGTCGAACCCGGCGAGCGTGGCACGATAGGCTTCCGGCCGCACCACTTTTCCCGCCAACATGACGGGAAATTTCAGATCGTTCGAATACTTGAGAGCGCCGGTCACGATCGCGCGGCCGTTCACGTTCTCGATCGGCTTGCCGAGCGTCTTCCACTTCGCGGGCGGCGTGACATCCACTTCGACTGGAATCTCGCGCTCCATCGCCTGCGCGGGCGTCATGCTTTCGAGCATCTGCCGGGCCGCGGCCGCCGCGCGGCGCACCACGGGAACCGCGAGTGGCGTGGTCAGGCTGGCGTAGGTTCCGCCATCGTCCGGCACCAGCGCCGTGTCGCCCATGATCACGCGCACTTTGGACGTGGCGATGCCGAGTTCCTCCGCCACACACTGCGTCAACAAAGTGCGCGAGCCTTGCCCGATCTCCACCTTGCCTGTTAGCAGCGTGACTGTCCCGTTCGCGTCGAAGCGCAGGCGAGCACCGAGCTTGGTACTGGCATCGCCCTTCACCACGAACTGAAAAACCACACTGGCGCCGAGAGTTTGAAGCGCCTGCCTGCGCGTGGGGCGGACGCGTTTAGCCACGACGCCCTCCCCTGGCCGCCAGACGCACGGCTTCGATGATGCGCGGGTAAGCTCCGCAGCGGCAGATGTGGCCTTCGAACTCTTGTTTGATCGTTGCCTCGTCCGGCGCGGCATCGTGTGCCAGCAGCGCCACGGCCTCCAGAATCATGCCCGGCGTGCAGTAGCCGCACTGAAACGCCTGCACGGTGAGAAACGCCTGCTGCACGGGATGCAACTTGCCATTGCTTTCCAGCCCTTCGATGGTCACCACCGGCTTGCGTCCCACTTCCTGAACGGTGATGGTGCAAGCGCGCACGGCCTTGCCGTCGAGCAACACAGTGCAGGCGCCGCACACGCCTTCGCCGCAACCGTACTTGGCTCCCGTGAGATCGAGCTGATCGCGCAGCACGGCGAGCAGCGTGGTTTCAGGCGCTGCTTCCACCGAGCGCGTTCGACCATTCACACGCAACCGGTACCGGGGCATCTTCAGAATCATGATACCCGTTGTCCGGGCGTTCCATAATAATGAAGACACGACCATGACACGACTCATCTGCATCGTCCTCACCGCCGCCTGGACGCTCGCCGCCGCCGCGCCGCCGCGGCCCGATTTTGAGTGGATTGACGCGCACGTGCACATTTTCCAATCGTCGCCCGACTACTACCGGATGCTCGGCGAGTTGAAGATGCGCATCGTCAACATCTGCGTGCTCGACAAATATGCACCAGGCTTCGAAGCCGTCGCGCCGCAGCACGCCATGGCGCGGCGTGTGTTCGCCGAGTCCAAACACAAGGCGGCCTGGTGCTCGACGTTCGATCCCGCCGGTTGGGAAACGACGGGCTTCGCCGATGCGGCCATACGTTCGCTCGAAGAGAGCTTCCGTCAGGGCGCCGTCGCGGTGAAGATCTACAAGAGCATGGGCATGGAATTGAAGTCGCGCTCAGGCGCGTATCTGATGGCGGACGATCCGGCCTTCGCGCCGATCTACCGTTTCATCGCCAAGAGCAATCGCACACTCTATGCGCACCTGGCCGAACCCACGGCCGCCTGGCTGCCGCTCGACCCCAAGAGCCCGCATTACGGCTACTACAAGAACAACCCTGACTGGCACATGTTCCTGCATCCCGAGCGACCCAAGAAGGAAGTCATCCTCGCCGCGCGCGATCACATCCTGGAGGCTAATCCGAATCTGCGCATGGTGGGTTGCCACCTGGGCAGCATGGAGCACGACGTGGATGTCATCGCCAAACGTCTGGACCGCTATCCGAACTTCGCCGTCGATACCGCCGCGCGCGTGAAGGACCTGCAAGTACAACCGCGCGACAAAGTCCGCGCGTTTCTGATCCGCTATCAGGACCGCGTTTTGTACGCGACCGATTCGGGGCTGGCCGCGGATAAGGATCCGGCCAAGGCGACCGAGTCCATGCGCACGGGCTACGCACGAGATTGGAAGTACTTCTCAACCGGCGAGTGGATCGACACGCCCGTGGGCCGCGTGCAAGGCCTGGCGCTGCCGCCAACGGTACTGCGCAAGATCTTCCGAGAGAACGCCCTGCGTTGGGTGCCGGGCATCGACAAGTAGACGGCGTTACAGCTTCGCCCGGTTGGCCCAGACCTTTTCGAAGGCCTTCACATATTGTTCGATTACGTCGCCGGCTTCTCCGTAGAACAGTGGCATGCGTGCGGCGGTGCGATTCACCTGTGTCGTGCCCGGCAACTCGGCCGGAATCTCCACCGGATGGTGCCACCACTTGGCTTCTGAGTAGAGCTTGTATTTGTGCTGTTCATCGTACGAGCCGTTGGAGATCGGCACGCCTTCAGCTCGCAGCGCCTTCATGATGGCATCCTTCGAACAGCCGGTCTTGCTTTCGTCGATGAACAGCAGGTGCGAGCCCCAGTAAACGCGCTTGGCGTCGGGCCGGCAATACGGGATGGACAAACCCGGCAGGTGAACCAGTTGACCGGTGAGCTTGCGCACCTGCGCGTCCACGATGGCGTTGCGCGCGTCCATGCCGCGCAACTGACGGCGCGCGATGGCGGCGGCCAGCGGATGTATGCGCAGCTTCGGTCCCATGCCCGTGCCTTGATAGTGGCGGTACGGACTGTCTTCGGGGAACGTCCGCGCGAGTTCATAGTTGCCGAATACGGTGGCGCGCTCGTAGTATTCGCGCGTCTGGTAGACGCCGGAACCGCCTTCGATGGCGGGCAGGATTTTGCTCGCCTGCATGCTGAATTCGCCGATGACACCCCAGGTGCCCACCGGTTTGCCTTGAAGCGACGCGCCTTGCGCCTGCGCGGCATCTTCGACGACGACAAGTCCGCGCTCCTTGGCGAACGCGCAGATCTGGTCCATGTCGCACGGGTTGCCGAACGAGTGCATGGGCAGCAGCGCGCGCGTTTGCGGCGTCAGATGCTTGGCCGCGTACGCCAGATCGAAGGTCATGGTGCGCGGATTGATGTCGACAAACCGCGGCACGTAGCCGAACAGATGCATCGGCGCGGTGGTGGCCCAGGCCGTGTAGGAAGGCGCCATGATCTCGCTGCCGCGCGGCAGGTTGAGCGCGAAGAACATCGACAGCAGTGCGCTGGTGCCGTTGGCGTGCGCCTTCACGTACGGCGCACCCAGATGCTCTTTCAGCTCTTTTTCGAATAGCGGGATTTCCTGGTAGTAATTGCCGTTACCGATCAACTCCACCAGAACCTGTTTTTCTTCGTCGCCAAAGCGAGGGTAGCGCGTCAGCTCGGCCAAGCGCGTGGCGGGAATGGTGACGGCTTTGGAGCCACCGTGGATGGCGAGCGTCTCGGCCGCGCGCGCCACACCCACTCCGGCCGCGACGGCGGCCCCCGCTTCGAGGAAACGCCGTCTGTTGTCTATGTTGTTCGGCATAGGATCACCTACCAACATAGAGTACGTCAACGGCGAGCGTCAGGCGCGCTCGGGCCAGTAGACTTTGCGGTTCTCGCGATAGGCGCGCGTAGCCATGTGTCCGGGAATGGCCGCAATCTGGCCAACCTCGGCGGGGGCGATGGGCTTTTCTTTTCCCAGCACGGCCATCAGGAAGTTGCGCACATGCGCCGCGGTGGCATCCGGTTGCTGGAAGTCCTTCAAGTAATTCATCCGCAGATCCGGCTGGCTGGAGAACTTGGCGCCCGTGAGGAACTTGGGCTGCGCGGAAAAAAGCAGGTTCTGCCGGTCCATCACTTCGATGGTTCCCTTGTAACCCATGAACTGTTCGCCATAACCGTAATGATCGTTGCCGAAGTAGCAACTATAGTTCAGTTGGAAACGGTCGTTCGGATATTCGTAGGTGGCGCTCAATGTGTCGGGCACTTCGCGATCGTCCGGTGCGCCCCACATGTAAATGCCGCCGGAGGCGACGCAGGAAGACGGCAGTCCCTTGTTGAGCACGAAGTTGGTGATGTCGGTCTGATGCACCAGCAGGTCGGTCGAGATGCCGCTTGAATAGTCCCAGTAATTGCGCCATTGGAAGTAGCGCCGCTTGTCCCACGGGCGTTTGCTCGCGTTGCCCAGGAAACGCTCCCAGTCGGAGGTCTCGGGGCTGGCGTCGGCGGGAATCTCGTAGCGCCACGCCGCGGGCACGCGTCCATTCGGATCGAAGTTGCGGTACCAGAACGCGCGCACGTAATGCACTTCGCCGATGACGCCGTCCTCCACCATTTTCTTGGCGTGGATGTAGAGCTTGTTCGAGCGATTCTGCGTGCCCACTTGCACGACGCGGCCCGAATCCGCCGCCGCTTTCACAATCTCGTCGCCTTCGGCCACCGTGTGTCCAATGGGTTTTTCGAGATAGATGTGCTTGCGTGCGGCGAGCGCGTCCAGGGTCATGCGGTGGTGCAGATGCTCCGGCGTGCAGATGAAAACGACGTCGATGGACGGATCCGCCAACACGTCGCGGTAGTCGACGAACGTCTTCGGTGTGTTGCCGCCGTTGCTCTGCACCGCGTCCTTGGCGCGGTTGCGATTGCCGGTGTAGGTATCGCAAACGGCGACGACCTCGACCAGTTCCTTGCTGTCCAGGTACGTCTGGTTCATCACATGCATGCCGCGTCTGCCGGTGCCAATCCAGCCCACGCGCAGGCGATTGTTAGCACCCATGGCGGGCAACGCGAACGCGCCGGCCGCAGTCTGCACGAACATTCTTCGAGTAGTAATCATATGAGGCGTCTCCCAAAGGTAGGGCCGCCTTTCTGGGCGGCCGAGCCGGCTTTCCAG
>CAZDIZ010000019.1:0-20984 GCA_964505625.1 uncultured Solibacteraceae bacterium
TCCACCGCCGAAGTGAAGGTCATCACGAATGCCTACAGCGCGGAATACGGAAACACGACTGGCGGCATTATCAACGTAACAACGAAGTCGGGAACGAACGAGTATCACGGTGAGTTGTACACGTTCTTTCGCAACACGGCGCTGAACGCCAACCACTTCGAGCGCAATCGCCTGGGCCAGCCGCGCACGCGTCTGGTTTATAATTCGTTCGGCGGCATCGTGACGGGCCGCATTTTCCGCGACAAGCTCTTCGGAACCTTCAAGTACAACTTGAACAAGAGCAACGATGTGAAGAGCTTTTCCGGATACGTGCCCACGCAGAAGGAGCGCGACGGGGACTTCACTTCGACTTACTACTTGAAGAGTGGCACGCCGACACAGGTAACGATCTACGATCCGTTCACCACCCAGCAGGATCCCGTGACGAAGAAGTACTTCCGCACGCCAATCGCCGGTAATGTAATCCCGGCGGCTCGGATCAGTCCCGTGGCGAAGGCGTTCTGGAAGTACATCCCGCTGCCGAACACCACTGGCAGTGGTTTGGCCGTCAAGGCGACAAACTACGTGGCAATGAATGGCTCGCTGGCGAACAAGGAATACGTCGAGTTCATGCCGCGCGTGGACTGGAACGTGAGCGAGCGGACCAAGTTGATGTTCCGCCACATACGGACCGACTACAAAGAATTCCCCGTCGAGTACTACGGAACGGCGGCGGAGGTAAACACCGGGTATCCATTTATTAGGGCCAACCACAACGCGGTGTTCGATTGGACGCAGACGCTGTCACCGACCAGTGTCTTCAACTTCCGCCTGGGCATGGAGCGTTACGTGACGGGCCAGTTGGAAACGCCGCGCACGACGGCCACGCCGGCCGACCTTGGGTTCAGCTCCACGTTCCAGGGCCAGGCCGCGAAGGCGTTTCCGGTATTCTCCATGGGCGGCACCAACATCGGTGGCAGCGATACGTTCATGGGCGGCGGAGCACCGGCGGGCAGTTACGCTCCCGATCAGGTCAATAACATGGATCTTACGTGGTCCAAGAACCTTGGCAAGCATAACTTGAAAGTCGGCGGGCAGTTCCGGTTGGAGCGCATTTACTTCTTCAATGGCGGCAACGATGCCGGTAAGTTCAGCTTCGGCAAACTCGAGACGAGCCAGGACCCGGACGTTCAGGTGCTGGGTCAAGGCGACGAAACGGCCAGTTTCCTGTTCGGCGTCGGCAGCGGCTCGCTGGACCTGAATGCCTCGGCATCGCGGCAGATACTGTACGGCGCGATGTACGTGCAGGACGATATCAAACTCACACCGAAGTTGACTGTAAATCTCGGGCTGCGGTGGGATCGCACGGGCGGTCTGACGGACCGCTATGACGCCATGCCTGGCACATTCGATCCCAATTCCGCCAGTCCGCTCGCGGCGCAGGTCAAGGCCGCCGCGGGTGCTCAGTACTGTCCGGCATGCGCGAACCTGAAGGGTGGCCTAACGTTTCCCGGTGTGAGCGGCCAGCCGAGGAGCGTCTATAGTCCCGGCAACAAGGACTTTGGACCTCGCATCGCGGTGGCTTACGCACTCGACAGCAAGACGGCCATCCGTGCCGGATGGGGCGTGTTCTACGGTCCCATCTACTACGATCCCGGCCAGACCGGTTTCAGCCAATCCACGCCGTGGGTGACTTACGACGCGAACAGGCAGCCTTTGAACGTGCTGGCCAACCCTTTCCCCACCGGAATTATTCAACCCGTGGGAGCGAAGAATGGTCTGGCAACGAACATTGGAACGAGCGTTTCCTACGTGGACCCCAACACGCGAACACCTCGCGGGCGGCAGTTCAGCTTCGAGATCCAGCGTGAGGTGTTCTGGGGCATGCGCGCAAGCATCGCGTATGTGAATAACATCGTCAATCGGTTGCCCATCAGCCGGAGCCTCAATGCACTTACCGAGCAGCAGTTTACTCAGGGCGCCACTTACCTGAACACCAAGTACGCGAATCCGTTCGCGGGCCTGGTGCCGGGATTCTCACTCAACCAATCGACAATCGCGAATTCCAGTCTGATCGTGCCGTATCCGCAGTTCACCGGTGTGACCGCGGCGAATGTCCCGATCGGCTGGTCGCGGTATGACGCCATGCAGCTCTACCTGGTGAAGCGCTTGAGCCAGGGCATCAGCTTCAGCCTGGCGTACACGGCGTCCAAGAAGATGGAGAAGTTAGGGTACCAATACGCGACGGACAGCTTCCTGGAGAAGCGGCTGAGTCCCCTGGATTTTCCGCAGATCTTCGTGCCTAACTTCGCGATCGAGTTGCCTTTCGGTAAGGGCCACTGGTTGTTGCCGAACGCCCCAGGTTGGGCGGATCGAGTCATCAATGGCTGGCGGGTAACCGGCCTTATCCGTATTCAAAGCGGCAAGGTGATTGAGATGGCCTCGAACGCAATTCCAACCGGAGCGGATCCGAACGCGGTTCCCGGCGGGCAGCGGTTGGACCAGTGGATCAATCCGGCGGCGTTCGTCAATAACGCGGATACGTATCGCGTCCGGCGTTGGTCCACGGTGTTGCCGAACCTGCGGCATCCTCCAATTCATCGCTTTGATCTCGGCGTTGTGAAGACGACACGCATCGCCGAGCGGTTCACGTTTGTACTGGAAGCGCAGGCGACCAATGCCATGAATACACCGGAGTGGTACGACTCGCTGAACAGCAGCAGTCCAACTTCGGCGACGTTCGGCAACATTGGCGGAGTGAAGGGATTAACTAACTATCCGCGTCAGGTCATTCTGAGCGGAAAGGTGATGTTCTAAGTGTTCTAAGTGAGGAAGGGGGCCGGGTCTTTCAGCAACGTCCGAGAAGCCGGCCCTCACTGTTTATGCGACGAATTACCATCCTTTTGTGTGCTCTGTTGACGACCGCGCTCTGGGCTTCAGACTCCCGCTCGACGGGTGTTCTGGCCGCGCGCTGGCACGATGCCGGATTCAACGGCGATGACAGTTACAATGCCGTAACGGCGGCGAGCGACGGGAAGATCTATTACGTGATTTGCGCCCACAAGATTGACCAGGGCGCGCGCATGTTCTCCTACGATCCGTCCAGCGGAAAGGTCGCGTCGATTGCCGATCTGACCGAAGCCAGCGGAGAGAAAGACCTGAAGGCTGTGCCACAAGGCAAGAGTCATGTGGACTTCTATGAGCACAAGGGGAAACTCTACTTTGCCACGCACATGGGTTACTACCAGGTGATCGACGGCAAGGAGTTGGTCGGTGTTCCACCGGCCGGGTACAAGCCTTACCCGGGCGGGCACTTTCTGGCCTACGACATGGCCACGGGCAAGATCGAGAAATTGGCCACCGCGCCGGCGGGCGAAGGCATCATCACGCTTTCCATGGACAAGCGCAAGGAAAAGCTCTATGCGCTGACGTGGCCGTCCGCGCACTTTCTGGTTTACGACATCGCCAAGAAGGAACTGCGGGATCTGGGACTCACCGCGGGACGCGGCGAGAAGGGCGAAGGTGACTCGTTCCGTGTGGTGTGCCGTTCGATCGCGGTGGACCCGATGTACGGCACAGCGTTCTTCACCGATGCGACCGGCGCGATCTGGCGCTATGGCTGGGCCCGGCAGGATAAAGAATTGCAAACCATCCCAGGCAGCACCATGAAGCGTGCCGTCTTCGGTCAATGGGACCCCAACAAGCCAGGGCACATGGGCTACAATTGGCGGCAAATCGTTTGGTACGGGCGCGAGAAGTTGTTCTATGGGACGCACGGGATGAGCGGGTATCTGTTTCAGTTCGATCCGCGCGCGGGCGCCGTGGATGTGGTGGAACGAATTGCCAGCGAGAAATCGATAGCGAACGGGCAGTACGACAATTTCCCTTACGGCTATCTGGGGCTGACGCTCGGCCCGGATGGGCACACGCTGTATTTCCTTACCGGCACGCCGAAAGGCGAAGAGATGCGGTTCGTAACCTACGACATCCCGGCGCGTAAGTACACCGATCACGGGGCGTTGGTGTTGGACGATGGAAGCCGTCCCACCTGGGCGCAGTCGATCGCGGTGGGGCGCGATAAGCGCGTCTACACGGTATCGAAGCTGATGGTCAACGGGAAACTGAAGGTGGATCTGCTCAGCTTCGCTGACCCATTGCAGAATCCGCCGGAGCCCGAACCGCAATACGAAATGGTGCGTTCGTGGCTGAATCCGAAAGGAATGCCGAACGAGTTGAAGGAAGCGCATTCGCTGTGCTTCGATCTGGATGGCAATCTGATTTTGGTCGACAGCGTTGCGGCGCGAGTGCATCGCTTCACGCCGGACGGCAAGTGGTTGTCGGAGATCGGCTCGGGACCGGGTAGCGAACCTGGGCAGTTCAACGGGCCACGCGATGCGCGCGTCAGCCGCACGGGCGAGATCTTCGTATCGGACGGCAACAACCATCGCATACAGGTGTTCGATTCGAAAGGCAAGTACGTGCGCATGTTTGGCAGCAAGGGAAGAAACCCCGGGCAGTTACTACGCGCTCACGGATTGGAATTCTCACCCGACGGTTCGAAGCTATATGTTGTGGACGTGGACAACAACCGGGTCAGCGCGTACGAACCGGCGACGGGGAAGCTCCTGTTTCAGTTCGGCAGGCAGGGCGACGGCCCGGGTGACTTCCGCGACGCGCACGGTTTGGGCGTGGCTCCGAACGGCGACATAATCGTATCGAACTACTTCGGGCCGACGCAGCGGTTTAGCGCGGACGGGAAGTTCCTCTATGATTTCGGGACGGCCGGTTTTCGCGGCTGGATCCATTTCCACAGCATGACCACGGACCGTCATGGCAATACGTACCTTGCCGGGCGGCATCGGGATGGGCGCAACGCCATCGTGGTATACGACAATCGCGGCGCGTACGTAACGGCCTGGGCGGCCAGCACCGGAGAAGGCGACCAGGGTGTGAAGACGGCCGCCGTGGATGCTAATGGTCTCGTGTACGCGGCGGTCGAAAGCCGGACTGTCCACGGTGTGCAGGTGTTTCGGAGAAAGCGGTGAAGTTTTTTGCATTACTTTGTTTAGCTTTGTGTGCGTCAGCAGCCGAACAGTATGTTTTGGTTCAAACCTGGACTCCCGTCGTGGATGGGCCGGGCCGCCTCAGCGGGGCGCATGGAATTGCCATCGACAACAATGGCGACGTAATCGTTACCGACAGCCGGGCGTCGCGGGTGTTGCGCTACACGCCCACCGGGAAGTTCCTGGGTGAAATTGGCCTGGGACTGGGAAGCGGTCCCGGCCAGTTCACTGCTCCGCGCGACGCCGCGGTCAGCCCGGACTGGAAAATCTACGTAGCCGACGGTACCAACTGCCGCATCGAGGTGTTCGATCACGGCGGGAAGTTCCTGCGTGAATTCGGCACTAAGGGCAGCGCGCCGGGGGAGTTTCTGCGGCCGCATGCGCTGGACTTCGATCCCATCGGACGGTTGTTCATCGCCGACGTCGACAATAGCCGCATCGCGGTGTACGACGAAAAAGGAAAGTTCGTGGGGCACTGGGGCAAGGCGGGTACCGGCCGAGGCGAGTTTCATGCTCCACATGGATTGGGCGTGGACCGGCGCGGCGACGTGATCATCTCCAACTACTACGGACCGGTGCAGAAGTTCACGCCGCAAGGCAAGCTGCTGGTGCAGTTCGGTGAATTCACGGCCGAGAACAACCTGCTGAGTTATCACAGCATGTGTCTGGACCGCGAGGGGAATGTCTACATTACCACGCGCGACAAGCAACGCCGCTCGAGTATTACGAAGTACGACAACAACGGCAAGCTTGTCACTCAGTGGTACATGCCAGAGGCGCGGCAGTTGGTCGAAGACGTCGCCGTGGATTCCATTGGTCGAGTGTTTGTGACGTTCCAGCGCCGCCAGGACACGGGTGTATATGTCTTCGAAAAGCGTTGATATCGCCGGCCGGTTTCGAGTTGGAATAGCAGTAACGCTGTGCCTGTGCGTCAGCGGATGCACGCGCGCGTCGAAGTCCTCCCTCGATTATGTGGATCCGAATATAGGCGGGATCGGGTATCTGCTGCAGCCAGCGCATCCTCACGTGCAGTTGCCGCACGGCATGGCGAGATTGGCGCCGATCACAACGCCGCTGGTCAAGGATCGTTACCTGGCCGACAGGATTTTCGGTTTTCGCGCGGGTATATCGTCCATCATGCCGATCACGGGTCGGGTGGAGAAGGACCCGGCGGTCTACGCTTCGCTTTACGATCACGATCTGGAGCAGGTTACACCGTATTCCTACCAGGTGCTTCTGGAGAGTTACGACGTGAGCGTCGAGTACGCTCCGACGGCCACCGGGGCGTATTATAGATTCACCTATCCCGCGGGAGCCGACGCGCATGTAATTTTCAGCATGTCGAGGAATCCGGAAGTGGAGATCCGGCAGCCAAACGCAGTGGCGGGAGGAGAGGATTCGCCGTTCGGGTCGCGCACGTATTATTACGCCGAGTTCTCGAAACCGTTCGTAGCGCAACAGACCTGGAAAGGCGAGTTGAGCGGCGCGGCTGTGGATTTCGCCCGATCGAGCGAGCCGCAACAGATCGATGTGAAGGTCGGCTTTTCGTTGATCAGCACGGAGCAGGCGCGCGCGAACGTCGATCGCGAGATGCCGGGCTGGAACCTTGATGCGGTTCGTACGAAGGCGCGCCAGGCGTGGGAGCGCGAGTTTGCCAAGGTGGAAGTCAAGGGCGGCACCGAGGAGCAGCGCGCGGTCTTCTACAGTGCGCTGTATCGCGCCATGGGCCGGCCTACAAACCTTGTCGAGGGCGACAAATACTACAGCGGCGCGGACAAGCAAGTGCACTCTTCCGAAGGACGCGGCTTCTACACGGTAAGTAACTTGTGGGGAAGTTACCGTTCGCTTCATCCACTACAATTGCTGCTCGATCCCGACCGGCAACTCGACTTCGTCCGCAGTTACCTGAAGGTCTATGAGCAGTCCGGATGGATGCAGGGCTACGGCCGCTCTGGGATGATCGGGCATCACCAGACCGCGTTGATCGCAGACACGTACTTCAAAGGCTATCGCGAGTTCAACCTGGCGAGGGCATATGAAGGGCTTCGCAAGTTGCGCACAGAAGCGACCATGATTCCGTGGCGCCGCGGGCCGGCCACGGTGCTGGACCGGCACTACTACGAGAAGGGGTTCTTTCCGGCGCTGAAGCCGGGTGAGAAGGAATCCGTCGCCGAGGTAGATGGCTTTGAACGGCGGCAGGCGGTGTCGGTCACTCTGGAAGCGGCTTACGACGACTGGTGCCTGGCGCAACTGGCCCGGGAACTCGGCAAGCAGAGCGACTACGAATTCTTCATGGCACGGGCGCGCAACTACCGGAACGTCTTTGACGATCGGACTGGCTTCATGGCGCCGAAGTCCGCCGATGGGAAGTGGGTGGAACCGTTCGATCCGAAGTGGGGCGGAGGACAAGGCGGTCGCGACTACTTCACGGAGATGAATGCGTGGATCTATACCTGGCACGTACAGCAGGACGTGGACGATCTTATCCGGCTGATGGGGGGACGCGAGAAGCTCGTAGCCAAGCTCGACCAATTGTTCCGCGAACAGTATCGCGGTTTCCAGGAAGGCGCCAAGTTCGTTTTCCTTCGGCAGTTCCCGGACCAGACGGGTCTGATCGGACAGTACGGTCACGGTAATGAGCCGAGTTTCCACATACCCTACCTGTACAATTACGCCGGCGAGCCTTGGAAGACGCAGCGAAAAGTGCGAGAGATCATGCACGTGTGGTATCGCGCGCACCCGCTGGGATTTTCGGGTGACGAGGACGACGGCGAACTCTCTTCGTGGTACGTGTTCAGCGCCATGGGCTTCTACCCGGTGTGTCCCGGCAAACCGGTGTACGACATAGGCAGCCCGATCTTTGAAGAAGTGAAGCTGCATTTGGCCGGCGGCAAAACCTTCCGCGTCCTTGCGCGGCATGTATCGCCGAGGAATAAGTACATACAATCAGCCGAATTGAACGGGAGGCCACTCAATAAGCCATGGTTCGAACACAAGGATCTTGCGGGGGGCGGCACGCTCATTCTGGAGATGGGGCCGCGGCCGAATCAGTCCTGGGGAAGATAGAACCTTCCTCAGCGGCACCGCACCTTCTTCGCAGGCGCGAGTTGCTGGCGCTTGTTCCCTTCATTCAAGGCGCGAAAACCGGGCACACCATCGTCATCGCGAGCGAAGCGCCCGCAAGCGTTGTGCGCGCGGCGAATGAACTACAGCGCTTTCTGCTCGAGATGACCGGCGCGCGTTTGCCCATTGTCACCGACAAACAAAGTGTAAGTGGGCCCATGCTGCTGGTGGGACGCAGCGAAGCGGTGGAGCGATTACGCGTCTCCATGCCGTGGGAAAAGCTGGGCGCCGAGGGTTTCATCCTGAAGACCGCCGGCGAGCACACCGTCATTGCGGGCGGCGCGAAGCGCGGCACAATGTACGCGGTGTATGAGCTGCTCGACCGGCTCGGTTGCCGCTGGTACACGCCGGATTGCTCGCGCATTCCCAAACGCGCATCGCTGGACCTGCCCGTACTCGACGAGGTATGTAAGCCCGAACTCGAGTACCGTGAAGTGTTCAGCGGACCGTCGAAGGACAAGGACTGGGCCGCGCGCAACCGCGTCAACGGGAATTTTGCGTCGCTCGACGAATCGACCGGCGGAAGAGTCACCTACTATCCGTTCGGACATAGCTTCTACAACTTGATTCCTCCGGAGAAGTACTTCGCTTCGCATCCGGAATACTATTCACTCACCGGTGGGGCACGGCGGATCGAACGCTCGCAGCTGTGCCTGACGAATCCGGAAGTGATACGGCTGGGAATCGAGAGCGTGTTGCAGTGGATCCGGGAGCACCCCGAAGTGGACATCTACTCGGTCTCGCAGAATGACACCGAAGGCTGGTGCGAGTGTCCCAACTGCCGTCGTGTCGAGGAGGAAGAAGGCGGCGTGCATTCGGGGCCGATTGTGCGCTTCGTGAACGCGATTGCGGCCGAAGTGTCGAAGAAGCATCCCGACAAACTCATTGATACGTTCGCCTATAGTTGGTCCGAGGATCCTCCGCGGAAGCTCGCGCGAGTGCATCCGAATGTGCGAATACGGCTGGCGCCCATTGGACTGTGTCAGGCGCATCCGTACGAGCAGTGCAAAAGGAATACGTTCTTTCTGGACCGCTTGAAGGGCTGGGCGAAGCTCACGGACCACCTTTACGTCTGGCACTACTTCACGAACTTCTGGCAGTACCAGCTTCCGTATCCGAATTTGGACGAGCTCACGGCCGATATTCCCATGTACCGTCGGAACGGAGTGGTGGGGATGTTCCTGCAGGCCGACCTGGGGCCGGGCTGCACGACGGAGTTCTGTGAACTGAAGTCCTACCTGCTCGCCAAGTTGCTGTGGAAGCCTTCGGCGGATTCGGGCGCGATCATTCGCGAATTTGTGGACGCGTACTACGGCGCGGCAGCCGGGCCAATTCGTGAGTATCTGGAATTGACGCACCGCGAAGTGCGCGAAGCGCCGCGTGGGAAAGGCAAGCCCATGTGGACGTACAAGTCGCCGAGGTTTGGCGAGGACTTCCTGCCGGCGGCGAACGCCATCTTCGCCAAGGCGCAACAGAAAGCGGAGAACGATGCGACGCGGCGGCACGTGGAGAAGGCCAAGCTGTCGGTGGAGTGGACCGAACTGCTCGAAGCCAAGCGATTCGTCCTGCGCGGCGACACCTGGGGACCGGCGGACGTCGATCTGTTCTGGCGCCGTTGCCGCGAGGTGATGGCGAAGGTGCGGTCGTTCGGATTGCCGCGCATTTGCGAGTTGAACGACATCGACGAGACCGAACGCGAATTCGCGCAGTACGTGAAGACGTATCGAGTAACAACCCTGGAAACGCAAGCCATGCGCGTCGTGGTGGCGCCTGGCTTCCACGGCCGCATCATCAGCGTGCTGGACAAACGCACCATGCGGGAAGCCGTGCGGCAGGCGGATCCGGATGAGCGCTTCTCCAATCTGGAAGCAATGGGCGGCCTTATCCTGCTGGCTCACAAAGGCTATCTGAAGGGAGAGCGCCACACGCCGGAGTGGAGCGTGGAGTCGAAGCCCTCGCCGTCTTCGGTGGTTCTGCTCGGCCGTTGCGAGAACGGACTCGAACTGCGCCGCAGGTTGGAATTGGCCGCCGGAGAGCCTCTGCTGCGGACATTCACCGCCGCCACCAACCGCGGTTCAAGTCCGGTGTTGGTTGCGCTGCAATCGCGCGTCGAGTTTCAGCCGGGCGACATGGACAATCCCACTGTCGATTTCGCGTATCAGGGCGACGATGGCCGGCCGGTGCGTAAGACACTGCTGCCTGTGGCCAATGGCTACTTCGGCATCGAGACATTTCCTGGCAACACGGCGCCGCGCCGCGAATGGCGGCTCATCAATCCTCAGCTTTCGCTCACCATGGTGAATCGCTTCGACCTGGACCAGGCTGCGATCCGCAGGCTGTGGTACCGCGGCCGCGGTGAGAACAAGGTCAGCCTGTGCGTCTGGAGTCCGGAGCGTGTGTTGGCGCCGGGAGAGAGCATCAACCTGGATACTGAATATGGCATTGAGTAAGGCCCCGTTGCGGGTTTGGCTATCGCTGCCCGCCGTCGTTATGTCGCTTGGCTGGGCGTTGCGCGGTTTCATCGGCGGCGGCCCTTTGGGGGCGATGATTCCCGGTGCGCTGGTGGCGCTGATTCTCGCGGTGCTGCTCGATGTGGACGATTCCGAATGCGGATGGATCGCCGCCTGCGGAGCCGTGGGCATCGGGTTCGGAGGGCAGGAGACTTACGGGCAGACCGTCGGACTGTCGTTTCAGCCCGAGACGTTCTGGTGGGCCATTCTGGGCTTCGCCATCAAGGGCGCGGTATGGGGATTGTTGGGCGGCGCGGTGATGGGCATCGCGTTCATGCGCGAGCGCGTGCGCTTCAAGGATATGTTCGTGGGCGGCGGCCTGATGGTGCTGGCGACCTACGCCGGCTGGAAATTGATAAACGCGCCGAAGCTGGTCTACTTTTCAAATCGCTTCGACAAGCCGCGCGAGGAGTTGTACGCAGGATTGTTGCTCGGCGCGCTGGTGTTGCTCGCTTGGATGCTGTGGCGCACGGCGTCGAAGACTCCCTCGTGGTTCGCGCTGTGGGGCGCGCTGGGCGGCGGCATTGGATTCGCCGGTGGCGCGTGGATACAGGTGATTGGGCGCGGCATCCAGCCGCACATCTGGGTCGGCTGGTGGAAGGTGATGGAATTGACCTTCGGAGCATGCCTGGGGCTGGCCTACGGCGTTTGCGCGTGGCGTAATCGCGCGGAACTGCTGAACCGCGAGCCTGCTCGACCGGCCGAGGCGGGACGTTGGTGGTCGATCGCTGTGGCGCTGGTCGTCATTACATTGGCGCTGGTGGCCGGTGAGGCGATCACGCTGCGGTTTCCATACACCATCGTGGGCGCGGCGCTGCTGTGTCTGATGCTGATGAGCGAACGTCTTGCGTGGCACGTGGCGATCACCATGACCTCGTGCGCGTTCTTCATCGACGTAGCGAAGGCGAAGCCCGAATACGGGCAAGTGGCGCTGGCTATGACGGTGACCGTGGCGACGTTGGTCGTGGCGGCGTGCGTCGAGCGGTGGCCCGGCAAGCGCGCGATGCTTGTGCTGCTCACAACGGCGTCGGTAGGCGTGGCGCTGTGCAAACTATTCGTTCCGCCGATGGCCAAGGGAGAAGGCCCAGCCGTGATGGGAGGACTGTTCGTGTTGATGGCCGTGCTTGGATTGCGATGGGTGAAGCGGGTAAGCGCGAGTGCCGCGGCGATGCTCGTGGCGGCGCTCGCGTTTGCGCCGGCGGCTGTGCAAGGTGCCGGGCCGCTTAGCGATGCGGCGCTCGAATGGACGCTCAATATTGGGCAAGCCACATCCGGTGGACCGGTGCATGTTGGGACGGCGGACGCGACCGATGGAGTGCTGCTCGCGCTCGGCTCCGGCAAGGTGGTGTTGGTGAACCCGCGCGGCGAACGCCTGGCCACCATGGACCTGGATCTCGCGGCGGCGTGCCCTCCGGTGGCCGGTGCGGGGAAGATCTTTGCGGCGGACGCGTGGGGCGCCATCTACGCGTTCGATTTGCGCGGCAAACGGCTGTGGAAGTATGACCGCGTCGACAGGACCGGTGGTGGTTTCAACTACCTGGTGCTGGCGGATCTGAACGCGGACGGCTCGCCGGAAGTGATCCTGACGACTGGACGCGGCAAGCTCTACGCGGTAGACGCTCGCGGCAAGTTGCGGTTGGAAGTGCAGGTCACCAACTATCGCGTTTCGGCGCCCGCGGTGGGCGATATCAACGGCGATGGGCGTCCGGAACTGGTCTTCGGCAGCGAAGACAACGAGATCTGTGCGCTCACGAACACCGGCGAGTTGCTATGGTCGCGCCGCATCGACGGTACGCGGTTTGGGCGAGCGTTGCCGCTGATCGCCGACATCACTGGCGATGGGCTACCCGAGGTGCTCATATCGACGCCGTTTGTGGGACCGGGGCCGGGCGTGTATGCGCTCAATGGAATCACCGGCGCGGTGTTATGGAAAGCGCCGAGCAGACAGCAATCGTATAACTCGACGGTGGTGGCGGATCTGAACGGCAACGGGCGCAAGTCGATTCTGTACGGCGACAAGAACACACGGCTTTACGCTGTTGACGCGACCGGACATGCGCTGTGGAACACGCAACTGGATGGGCGCGGCATCTTTTTCGCGCCAGCGGTGGCGGACTTGAACGGCGATGGGCACGCGACGGTGTTCCAAGTCGTGCGCGCCGCGGGGGCGAATGGGAAATCGCTATACGCCGTCAACGGACGCGGCGAAGTGATCGATGCGCTGGCCATCGACGGCGGAGGCGGCAGTTCGCCGATGCTTGCGCGCTTCAAGGGCGAGCGCGAAGTGAAGCTGTTGGTGGTGGGCGCTTCTGGCAAGCTGTACTGTTACCGCTTGCCGCAACGCGTGGGCGCCGCGAAGGTGCTGTGGCAAGGGTTGCGCAACGATTCTTCGAACACCGGCTATCTGGCGCCAGCGGTTGCGGCCAAACGCGCTGCCACCGCGCCGGTGAAGCCGCGGCCCGGTGAAACGCACGTCGGCGCGCGCCAGGTTTCTCCTGACGGAACCATCCGCGTAGGCATCATCCCGGCGGGCATGCCGGAACAGGCGGGCTTCGACGAAGTTCCCGCGCGGCGCGGTGCAGGCGTGGTGGTGCGGCAGATTGCCAATCCGTGGCCGACGTTCCGCGCGGCACCGAACGGCACGGCGAATCGTGTGGACGTATCGATGCTCGGTAACGAGTACGAATCGGCGGCCATCGCGGTGACCAACCTGCGCGACCAGCGAACGACCATTCGTCTGGACTGCGGCGCGTTTGTTTCGAGCGCCAATAAGAGCACGCCCGCGAAGAACGTGATTGAGTTCCGCGAGGCGCCGCTGGTGCTTCCGGAATCCACCGGTAAGCCCACCGAAGACGTGCTGCCGGCGCTCGGTGAAGGGCAATTGGTGTGGCTTGGCCCGAAAGAGACGCGCAAGATATGGCTCACGCTTCGAAGCCGGGATCTGGAGGCGGGCACGCATCGGGCGACGCTCAAGGTCGGCGACATGCTCAGTGTGGATGCGCCGCTCGCAGTCGCGGTCGAGGTGCGCGTGCATCCGTTGCGCCTCGCGGACAAGCGTGTCTACAAGCATGGCAACTGGCTGTACCTGGCGAGCATTCAGGATCTCGAACTGCGCGAGCGCGTGATGAAAGACGCGCTCGAACATGGTACGAACGTTTTCAATATCCCCGGTTGCTCGATCCAGGCGAACGAGCAGGGCGCGCTGGGCGCGGCTTCCACCGAGCCGCACGATGCGCTGGTGAAGGCGCTGCGCGGCAAGGCGTTCTTCATGGTCGGAGGCTCGGTGGGTGTCACCTGGCCCAAGGGCTTCAAGCCCGACGCGGCGCTTGAACAACGCGCCTACGCCGACGCAATTCGATGGTACGCGGCGCATATGAAATCGCTGGGCGTCGATTACAGCGAGTGGGCGTTCTACACCATGGATGAGCCCGGCTTGATGGGCCGCGACGCATCCTGGGAGCGTTGGGTGGAAGGCGTCAAGAAAGTCAAGGCGGCGGATGCGAAGGTGCAAATCTACGCGAACCCGGCCGGCGGTGCGCGCGCCGAGTTGCTCAGTGAAGTCGCTGATCTGATCGACGTGTGGCAACCGGATCTGCATCTGGTTCGCGAGCAGCCCGAAGCGCTGTCGAAGATCTTCAGCAAGGCGCGGTACTGGCACTACGAAGCGCCGGCCGATCAACGCAACCTGGACCCGCTCGGTTACTATCGCATGAAGCCATGGGTGGCCTTTCAGATGGGCATGACGGGTGGCGGTTACTGGGTGTACCAGAGCAGTCCCTACTGGTTCTTCGATCGCACTTTGCCGACCGAATACGGAACCGTCTATCCGACCGACAAAGGCTCGGTGACCACCAAGCGCTGGGAAGCGTCGCGCGACGGCGCGGAGGATTTCGAGTTGCTGTGGATGGTGCGCGAATCGGCGCGCGCGCGGCAGGATGCGCTGGCAGCCGAAGCACTGAAACTGGTGGACGAGGCCGTGGCCTTTGTTACCAAGGGGCAGGATCACGTGAGCGACATCAGCCGGCAGGTGCGCCCCTATACGCCGGATTACGATACGTGGATGCAGTATCGCGCGAAGCTGATTGACGTGGCGGTGCGCCTGGAAAAACGATAAGCTGGCCGATGAAATGAAACGAAGAGAATTCCTGTTGACGATGAGCGCGGCGGCGATGGCCGCGCAGGTCGAAAAATCGATCCGCATCGATTCCGACGGCATGATGGTGGTGAACGGCGAGCGGCGGTTCATCCTGGGTTCGTATCAACTACCCAATACCCGCGAGCCGTGGAAGGAGATGTCGGAAGCCGGGTTCAACCTGATCCACACCGGTGCAACTCGCGCGGACCTCGACAAAGCCTGGGAATACAAGATGCACAGCTGGGTCACGCTCGGGTCGATTGATCCGGCCAAGCGCGCCGAAGGCGAAGAGCGGATGCGCAAGACGGTCACGGATCTGAAGTCGCATCCGGCGCTGCTCTATTGGGAGACGGAGGACGAACCTTCCTACGTATGGAAGAAGCCGCTGCAGGCGCGCGTGGAGCCGCAGCGGATCATCGATACCTATCGCTTCGTCAAGAGCATCGACCCGATGCACCCGTTCTACTTGAATCACTCGCCGACCAACCTGGTGAGTACGCTGCGCAAGTACAACGCGGGCGCCGACATTGTCGCCACCGACATTTACCCGGTGGTTCCGCACGGCATCCGCGAATCCTATGCGTTGTGGGAAGACGGTCGGCAGGGCGATTTCCTGAACACGTACATCAGCCAGGTGGGGCAATACGCCGACAAGCTGCGGCAAGTGGGCGGTCCCGCGCGCACGGCGCTCATGGTGTTGCAGGCGTTTGCCTGGGAGCAACTTCGGGAGAAGGACAAAGACCCGAAGATGATCCAGTATCCGACACTCGCCGAGACGCGCTTCATGGCGTATCAGTCGGTTGTGCACGGGGCCAACGGCATCGTGTATTGGGGCTTGCCGTATACGCCGGCGGACGCGCCGTTGTGGGGACACATCAAGAGCGTGGTGGCGGAGTTGCACGAACTTCGCGCCGAACTTGCGGCGCGGCCCGTGCCGCTGCGCATCACGCGCACGTACCATGACACCGGCCACAGCCTGGACCGCGGCATCGAGTGGATCGCCAAGCCTTCGGGGAAGGGAAACGGCATCGTTCTGATCGCCGTGAACGCCGACTCGAATCCGGTGGACGTCACTTTCGGCGGACTGGAAAGCTGGCGCAATGCGGAGGCCGGCAAGCCCGCGATTGAAAGCGGAGAGATGCGCGACAGCTTTGCTCCGTTTGACGTGCGCGTCTACCGGCTCAAGGCCACGCGAGAAACGCAGTCACGCAAGTAGCATAACTTCTACAGCACTGATTTCACGCTGGTTGAGGCCTCGGGCGTCTCCGGCGGGTTGGTGTGTGCCTTTACAATCACACTCGGCGGGTCCTCTTCACGCCGGAGTGTTTCATTTGGCCAGTAAGACTGACTATATCCAACTTGTTGTGGGGGCCCTGAAGAAGATGTTGTGTCTACATCGCGACTGCCTGGTGATCAAGCGCAGGACGGAAGAACAGGTGCGGGTGGTGCTGCGCGAAAAGGAAGTCCTGGTTCGCGAAATTCATCATCGCGTCAAAAACAACCTGCAGATCATATCGAGCCTGCTGAACTTACAGGCTTCGTGCGTGAAGGACGAGGCGGCGCTCGAGATCCTGCGGGAAAGCCAGAATCGCGTGCGGGCGATGGCCATTGTGCACGAGCAGTTGCACAAGGCGCGCAATTATTCGCGAATCGAGTTTCCGGAGTATGCCGCGAGCCTGGCGGAAAACCTGTTCCGTTCCTACGGCGTAGACACGAAGAAGGTGACGCTGAGACTCGACGTGGAGCCGGTGGCTCTGACCATCGACACGGCCATCTCCTGCGGGTTGATTATTCACGAACTGGTCTCGAACTCCTTGAAGCATGCGTTTCCGGAGGGCCGCGGGGGGAGAGTTCAAATACGGCTTCGCGAGGAAGCCAGCGGCTTCCGCCTCACGGTGCGGGACAACGGCGTGGGTTTTCCGGAGCCGTTGTGCGGGGGGCGCAGAAAGTCGTTGGGGCTGCGGTTGGTGCACATCTTGGCCGAGCAGATCGACGGAACGGTGCGGCACAAGCGGAGCAAGCGGGGAACAGAATACGAAGTCCGTTTCCGCGAAACGCGTCACAAGGAGGCTGCGTAAGATATGGCGAAGGCGAGGATTCTGATTGTCGAAGACGAACGGCTGGTGGCGACCGACATCGCGCAGTGCCTGCAACAATTGGGCTACGAAGTGACCGGCACGGCGGTTTCCGCGGTTGAGGCGCTGCGCCAAGCCGTGTCGACGATGCCCGACCTGGTGTTGATGGACATCAAACTGAAGGGCGGTATCGACGGCGTGCAGGCGGCCGAGGTTCTCTACGACCGGATGAACATCCCCGTGGTGTATCTGACCGCTTTCGCGGACGTGGAAACCGTGGAGCGCGCCAAGAACACGTTTCCTTCCGGATATGTTTTGAAGCCATTCGACGACCGTTCGCTGCGCACGGCGGTGGAACTGGCTTTGCATCGTCATCACGCGACGCGCAAGCCCAGCCGGCGCGAGCAGCACCTTTCAGCGGCGCTGGCCGGTTTGCGCGACGCGGTGATTGTGACTGATTCGCGCGGAGCGGTGATTCTGCTGAATCGGGCCGCGGAAGCGCTCACCGGCTGGAGCGAAGCCGAATCGCTGGGCCATCCGGTCGGCGAGGTGTTTACGGTCATCGACAATGAGACGGGGCTGCTCATCGAAAACCCGCTAGGCCGTGTGGCGCTGGACGGAAGCGCGGTGTGTTGCGCGGACCGGACTGTACTACGCGACAAGCGCGGCGCGGAACGACGCGTCGAAGTTCACCTGTCGCCCGTGGTCGACCAACATGGCCGCGTGGACGGCGTGACGATTGTGTTTCGCGCTTGCTAGCGCTTCGGTGCTACTTCGATGCGGCGGGTTGCACCCGCGGCTACGCGCAACGCGTAACCTTGTTTGAGTTCGCTGCCTAATCGAATTTCCACGGCGCCTGAGTCCACGTCCTTGACCGTGTACAACGTGGTTTCGTCGACGATGTACCATTCGGGCCACTGATTCAGGCGCACGTAGTTTTTGCGCAGATTCAGCAAGCGCTTGTGGCGCGCGTAGTCGAACACAACGCCTCCGGTCCATGCCTTGGGCGACGACACCGTCAGACGCAGCGTGTCGCCGTCGCGCACCGCGCCGAGTTCCACGCCTTCCTCCCAATTCCTCAGATAGCTCCCCTGCGATTTCATCAGCGCGTAAAGCAGCAGCGTGCGATTCCAGTTGCCATCGCCATACCAACGTTCGATGGTGCCTTCCTCGGACTGATACGGGAACATCTTCGGGATCGAGTAATCGATCCAGGCGATCGCTTCCGGCACGGGCTCGTGCGCGACCAGGTAGATGGCGCCCTCGATCGAGTCGGCCAGATCGTCCACGGTGTTCACTGGTTTGGTCCAGTCGTAGTCGCGATAGCGGCGCAGGTTCTTGAGGACGTTCAGCACTGCCTGCCGGTACTTTTCTTCGCCTGTCGCCTGATAGTAGGCGTAGACCGAGCCGTAGACGTAGCCCCAGCAATCGGTCAGGTAGTTGTTGGTGATCTTGAGATCGGAGACGCGAATACCGCGATAGATGAAGCCGTACGGGTTAGCGGTTTCGATCACCCGGTCGAGCACTCGCCGCAAAACAGGACGATAGCTCTCGCCCCGGGGCCGTCCCATTTCCGTCTCAATCGCTTCCAGCAACACCAGTCCGACAATGGCTTCGTTGCCGTGATCGCCGAGCCAGGAGATCTCGGAGGGCTTTCTTGTCTCGAAGTCATACTTCGCCGTCGGCAGATAGTTGCTGCGTGGCAGAACCTCTTCGATGTAGGCGTCGCCGATCTGTTCAGCCCAGTGCAGAAAACGCTGATCGGCGGTCATCGGAATCAGCCGCGCCAGCGTCTGCAGCACGTCTCCGTTCAACTCGGCACCGTCGGAAGGCAGATTGCCCCAGCGTGTTTTCACCGGGGCGCGGCGCATGAAGTCCTCGGTCATGTCCGTCATGCGGTAGAACCAGCGATTGCGGCCCAAGAATTCGGTGACGGGTACCATGCCATCCTTGCAGTATTCACCGGCGCCGAAGAGACTCGGCGGGCCGAGCGTGTGAGTCTTCAAATCGAGGTTCGCGGGGATCTTGCCGCCGGCGACGTCGGTGTACTGGATCTCGCTACGCAGCATCTCGATCATGAGGTCTTTGTGCAAGTCGGGATCGGTGAAGTACGAAGTGAGGATGAGAAACGGATAGTTGTCGGCTCCGGAGTTGTGCGGCGTGTAGAGCAGTTCGTCGTTCTGCTTGCCGCGGACCATACCGGGCAGCCGGTCGGGCAGCAGCTTGGTCTTCGGGTCGGTGTAAGCCAGCCAAGCCTTCATGTTCTTGCGGCAGCGCACCAAGACGTCATTGGTGATGCGTCCGTTGGCGCGAGCCTGTTGCCAGGCATCTGGCGCGGCTTGAGCTACAACCGAAGTGAATATGGCGAAGACTGTGAGGCAAGCAGCGAGCTTCATGGATTTCTGGTTCCTTTGGACTTTCCGTAGTGTAGCAGGGCACTGACACGCGGCGGTTCGAACAGACCGTAGTCAAGAATGTCGTAGGCGGCGCCGGGCGGCTGCGTGCGCGGCGGATTGGCCCAGGATTGCGGCGTGGCCGACATACGCGTCTTGTCGGGATTGTGGAATGGTCCGAACAGATTGTGCGGCGGCAGAACCACGCGTACGGCAACGCTGTGGCGGCCGGGCGAGGCGGGGAACTCGGCCGTGTAGGGAGGCCATCCGAGCAGCGCGGCGCGGCGTCCGTCCAGCAGGACTTCAACAACGGCACCGGCCCATTGTCCGAGCTCCACGCGAAGGCTCTGAGTGTCGCTGGGCACATCGACGGCAGTCTCGTAGCGCACAGTAGCGGGATAGAACGGCCGCCCTTGCGACGCCACGGAACCGAGTGTGAGCGGCGCGGCGGGCGAAAGACGGAAGCCTTGCGCGGTCTTGTCCACCGCGAAGTCGCCGCGCAGATAGATGTTCTCCAGTTCCATGCGCACATCGAATGGGTGAGCGGAGATGCGGATGAGGTTCGCTCCCGTCCTGACGAAGGGGGCAATGGAGACGCTCTTCACGTGCGGATCGAGCCAACGCGCGCCACGCGAGAAGTCCACGGCGTTGTCGTTCACCGTGACTCGATAGAGTTCCGGACACTCGATGGCAAGCTCGATCCGCGCCGGCGCGTTGCCGGAAACGTCAAAATGGAACGTCGCGTCGAAGCCGGAAGCCGGCGGAAAGTGATTGCGATCGAAAACGCGCGTCTTGAACTGAATGGCGTTGTCCCAGGCTGGGCGCTCGAAGCCGTGCGCCTGCCAGATGGCCCAGTTGGCGTACCAGGTGTTCACTCCCTTTTGCGTTTGGCCGGGCAGGGATAGGTCGCAGTAGTCGAGCACCAGTACGTTGGCGTCTTCTTGCGTCACGCTCCATCCGTTCGGTTGGAGCGGTATGGATTGCCGCGGTACGACGGGCGGCGCGGAGGAGCCGGTGTTGCGAACCACAAGCAACTCCGAGCCCGCGGGTGGCAAGTCCAGATCGAAAGTGATTTGATTCGCTTCACGGCGATAGACGGCCGGCGCCGATTCGCCCTTGATGGTGTCCCAACGTTCCAGCGCCGCGCCTTCGATGGTCGCGCGCGTCTTCACCGGCGCGGGTCCGGAGTTTGCGAAGAACAGAACGCGCTCTCCATTTTCAAGGAAACGTTCGTTCATACCCACGGCGGCCGGAACCGGCGGCGAAAAGCGCACGCGCGGCGGCAGGGTACGATGAATGGCCGCGATGAGCGCGTCGCCCGTCGCTGCTTGCTCCCACGCGTGCGGATACTTCGCCAGCAGCTCGGCGACGGTGTTGCTGGCGCGGCCATCGACGTATGCGGCGGGCGCGGCGAGCGTGATGATGCGTCCACCGCCGGCGAGAAACTTCTCGATGAGCGGCAAGGTCTCGCGGCGCACGTTGGTCATCGTCGACGGCCACACGATGACGTCGTAAGACTGCTCACCAACAGTCAGGCGCTTCGCATCGGCTTTGCCGAACCATTCCAGGATGTACTCGTCGCCCAAATGGAAGTCCACTTGATGATCGGCGAGTAGCTGCACCAACTCCGAAAAATCGTTGCGCAGCGCCACCAGTTCCGGAGGCGTCACTCCACGGCGTGCCGAGAGAAAGCCGCTTGTGGTGGG
>CAZDIZ010000019.1:21084-30853 GCA_964505625.1 uncultured Solibacteraceae bacterium
ACGCCGAAGGACTCGGCCATGGCGCGGCGGCCGAGTTGCTCGGCGACGCTGGTCATCTGGCGCATGGTGAACAGATAGAACGGATCGCGCCCATCGCGACGAACGCCGAACGCCTGCAAGCCGCTGAGCATGTCGATGCCGGGCATGTGCTCGTAAGCGTAGAAGGACGCGTCGGCGGGCGAGGTCCAGGGCACGGGCCATTCGTGCTCCATCCAGTGGCCGGTGAAGCCGATGTTGTTTCGAGTGCACCAGGCGTAAACCGGTTCGAAGTAATTCTCCTTCCAAAGATTGTGCAGTGTCTGGAAGTAGTCGAAGCGGACTTTGCGCCAGTCGCCGACATCCCAGTAGAGTGACGGCAATTCGGAGGCGAGATCGTATCCGTTGCGGCGGCGGAACTCGGCGAGTGTGTTGTAGCTCAGCGGAACACCGGCGAATGTGCCGGGTGATGCGACGCCCGCGGTGAGCAGCGGTTCGTCGTCGAAGATCCAGCGCACCGTCTTTCCGAATTCCGCTCCGATGTGTTGTTTGTAGGGCTCGAAGGTAGTCTCAAGAAACATGCGGCCCGTGGACGGATGCGTGAGATCGACGTACGGGAAGTCCGCGTACCACGGCGTGGCCTGCGAGCGGTACAGGTGAAAGACCATGTAGGATTCGCCGGGCTTGGTTTCGGAAGGCCCATGGATACGGCGTGTGGAGGCGATAGCGCCGGAACTGTTCTTTTCGACGGCGAAGACGCTGACGGTGTTCGATGAACTCCAGCGGATTCGATCGGCGGGCACGTCGAGCTGCGGTTGCGCGGCCTGCACCGCGGTGTCGGGCGCGCGCGCCGGGACGTGGCCGCCCGCCGAGCCGGCCGGGTAGCTGTTCTCGTCGTAAATATTGACGAACAGGCCCAGGCGTTTGCCTTCGTCCAGTGACTGCCGCCAGAGACGGAACCATTCGTCGCTGAGATACTCGGTCATCAAGCCCGGCCGCGGATGCACGAAGACGCCGCCGAAGCCCTGCTGCTTGAACTGCGCGAGTTGCTCGGCCAAACGATCCCAGCGCATCTCGTCGTGCCAGACCCAGAACGGCATGGGGCGAAACTCGGCGGGCGGGTCGGCGAAATCGCGCTGTAATTGAGTTGGCGCCTGGCACAATACCAACGCGGCGAACGCAAAGACAAGAAGCACGGTGCGCATAAGCAAACTCCTGGGCGCGGACTACTTACGATCAGCCGTGAGCTTCAGCGCGACATCGAGGCCTCCGGCACGCTGAATGCCGGGGACGAAAAACGACACGGCGAAATTGTCGTCGGTGCCTTTGAACGATCCGAGATTGGCGTCCAATCTCAGATTCACGGGAGCGACGGCGGCGGCGAAGGTCGCCCACACGGCGGCTTTTTGATAACCGATCAACTCAGGTGCGGTGGAGCCGTTCGAGTGCAGCCACGCCAGGGCGGTGAGAATGTCCTGAACACGGCAGGCGTCGTCAGTCGGATTGAACGCGATGAAATGACTGAGCGTCTTGGCGCGCGTTGCTTGGAACGCGTCGAGGAGCAGCACCGGGCGCTTCGCCTTGATCAACTCTTCAACGCGCGGCGTCGTGCGCGCGGCGGCGGCACCGGCCGGATCGACGACCAGCGCGGGAACGCCTTTGCCGGGATACCAGAGGCCGCTCACACGATCGGACGAGCTCGCGCGGCTCAACACAATCGCGTCGCTCTTGATTTCGCTGGTGACTTTCGCGGGCCATTCGGCGGAGAGAGTGAGCCGCAGATTTTCGCGCAGGACGCCCTCGTCGGCCGTCGCGTTGAGTTGGCGGCGCGAAGCCTCACGCCAGGAATCGAAGAGCTTTTCGAAGGTGAGTGCGTTGTCCGGCAGCGGCCGGTCGAACAGCGCGAGCATACTCTGTAGCCCTTCAATGCGCGGGTTCTTCTCGACCAGCTTCGCGGCGTCGGTCTCGCCGGTGACATGCTTGGCGAAGAAGCGATAGACGGCCTCGCGGCTGTCCTGGTTGTAGTTGTGACCGTAATTGAACTGCTGCGTCTCGACGTTGTCCGGCTTGCCGTAGAGTGCGTAGATCTGTCGGATGGCTGGGAATTCCTCGCGCGGAACGTTCTTGGTCCAATCGCCGGTGGCGGCGACCAGCAGCATGGGCCGCGGCGCCATCATGGCCGCGAGTTCCACGTTGTTGGTGCCGATGCGCAGGCGCGGTGTGTTTTCGCATCCGCAGCCGCCCTGCATGATCGCCGATACCATGTTTACGGGCGCGGAGAATTTCACACGCGGATCGACGGCCGTCAGTAAGAACGTCTGCGTGCCGCCGCCGGAAGCGCCGGTGGCGCCGATGCGCTCGGGATCGACTTCAGTGAGCGACTGTAGAAAATCGACCACACGAATGGAGTTCCACAGTTGCACCCCGAGAGGAGTGAAGCTCCAAAGTTGTTCGCGGGCGCCTTCCCAGGTGTGCGGCGTCTGCTGTGTATCGTTGTAGCCCAGCATGTCGTAGGCGAAGACCACGAAGCCTTGCCGGGCCAGCATGCCCGCGAGCGACTGTCCGGAGAAGTTGGGACTGTGCTCGAGCCGTCCGTAACTCCAGTGCCCGTGAGGATTGGCGATCGCCGGCAACTTGCCCGCGCGACCCTTGGGACGGTAGAGATTGCCGCCCAGATAGAAGCCGGGCCAGGTTTCGAGCAATACCTTTTCGACCGAATACTCGGGGTGGTCGATGCGGCCGTAGATGCGCGGATGAAGCGGCGTGCGCTCGGGCATCGGAAGCAATCCGGAAGCTGACAAGACCTGTCTGGTGAGCTGCGCTTTGCGCGTTTCCCAGGCGGCCAGCGTCGGGTATTCGGGCATCTGAAAGTGGTAGTTGGTGTGGCGCACATCGCTCACGCGGGAGTCGATGGCAGGCACTTGAGCGAGTGCGGGCATAAGCGTGGAGGTAAGCAGGATGGCGGCGAGATGAGATCTCATCGCGGACATCGTATCATCCTTGCCGCGCGCCTCGCAGGCTGATATGCTGCGTGACAAATGATGAAGACAATCCTTTCGGTGTTGTTGTTCACAATCTCTGTTCGGGCGGCGGCAGTGGACCCCGCCAAGGGGCTGACGCTCGAAAACAGATTCGTGCGTCTGGAATTTGAACCGGGCGGCATGGGGCTCGCGGCGATGATCGACCGCGTGGGCGGTTTCAACCATATCGGGCCGGTGGAAGGCAAGCATCTGTTGTGGGAAGTGAGTTTCGGACACGGTACTCAGGTGCGGCCGATGAATAACAACAACAAACCGTGCAACCATGCGCGAGTCGAGAGCTTGGCGGACGGCACCCAGCGCGCGGTGATGGAGTGGAACGACCTGCGCTGGTGGCTGGAAAACGGTGTGGTGACCGTGAAGGTGACCGTGGAACTGCCGCCGGATTCAGGCATCGCGCGTTGGAGAATCTTCGTCGAGAACCTCAGCGACTACTGGGGCGTTTGGACGGTGAGCTATCCGCTGGTCAACGGATTTCCGGCGGCGGGTAACTACGACATCGCGCGGCCGGTGCAGTCGTCGGGCGGCAATCTGCTGCGAGCGTGGAAGGACAAGATCGAGCAGCGCTATCCATCCGGCAACTGGCCGATGCAGTTCATGGCGCTGAGCGCGGGGCGGAATTCGGTGTACTTCGGCACCATGGATTCCGATGCGCGGGCGAAGGATTTCCTGGTCGAGCCGGGCACGCGGCTCACCATCGTGCACTTCGCCGAGAACATGGGCGTCACAGGTTCCGACTGGCCGGATTACCATCCGATCGAACTGGGCGTGTATCAAGGCGATTGGGTGGATGCCGCGCAGCACTATCGCAAATGGGCGCTGCAGCAGAAGTGGGCGCGCGCGGGAAAAGTGAGCCAGCGGACGGAAATGTCGGACCTGGTGAAGAACGTCGGTGCGTGGGTCCAGGACGGCTGGGAATGGCAAGGACAACAAGGCACGGCGGAACAGATGAACGCGCCGCTACTAGAGGCGCAGAAGATGATGGGAGTGCCGCTGGGCATCCATTGGTACATGTGGCATGTGACGCCGTTCGACAACAACTATCCGCACTTCCTGCCGGCACAACCGAAGTTCCGCGAACGTGTGAAGCAGCTCACCGATCAGGGTGTGCTGGTGATGCCGTACATCAACGGGCTCAGCTCGGACATGAACATCAAGGACTTCGACCGCTACGTGGGGCACGCCATCATGGACGAAGGCGGTGGGCTGCGCATGGTCAAGTATTCGGAGGCTTCGGGCAGGTTGCTCTCGATGTGTCCGTCGAGCGTGTTCTGGCACGGCGCGATCTCCGGCGTTGTGGACAAACTGATCCGCGAAGAAGGCGTGAACGGAGTCTACATTGATCAGATTTCATCGATGGGGCACGAGCACTGCTTCAACCCAAAGCACGGCCATCCGATCGGTGGAGGGCGCTGGTGGGCCGATGGCTTCCGCGACCTGCTGACCAAAGTGCAGGCCGTGGCGCACCGCGAAGGGCGGCGCGCGGTGATCACATCGGAAGGTACCGATGAAGTCTTCTTCGATCTGCTGGACGCGAACCTGAGTTGGGCGCTGGCCACCGATTGGGAGATTCCGCTGATGCAGGTGGTTTACTCCGGATATACGCTGCTGTTGGGGAGCCCGGTGGACTTCACCAAGAGTGAGCAGTTGTTCAACTTCGCCGAAGGGCAGGCGTTTCTGGATGGCCGGCAGATTGGATGGATGAGCTTGGGACTGTTCCAGCCCGAGTATCGGCGCAAGGCCGAGTATTTCCGCGAGTGCGCGCGTTACCGCGTGGCGGCTAGAAAGTATCTGACCTATGGGCGATTGCTGACACCGATCCGGCCCGTGAACCAGGTGCCGACATTCACCGACGACAATTTCGGTTGGTCGCGAAAGCATCGTGGCACGGCGCCGCTGGCCGAAGGCCGGCTGTGGCAGGCCGAAGATGGAAAGCTGGCTGTGATTCTGGCGAATTACTCCGATCAGGAGATCCCATTCACATGGCGTGTGGACCCGGCGCGGTACGGCGTGAAAGGCGCGACGTTCACGCTCGCCGATGTGACGCCGGATGGCGCGAAGGCGCTGGGCGCGGCGACGGGCGTGATCGAACGCGCGGAGAAGCTCGGCGCGCGGCAGCTTCGCGTGATCGAGATTGCGCCGCGGTAACGGCTCGCTCGTCAGGGTTTGAACAGCCGCTGGAGATAGAGCGGTTCTTCAGCCGCCGCCGGGTTGATGTGTACGAGCGGGTCCGATGTGAGCGCGTCGCTGAGCGCTTCGACACTCGACGGCGGCACCGGTTTCGCACTCCATGCGATGTCGAACTGATACTCCAGCAGCCCTTCGGTGGATGCCAGAAAATTGGTGTACCAGACGTTGTTGTAGAGCATGGCGAGCACGCGGTCCGTGTTGGCGGGGGCCGTGGTGCGGCGCGCCAACAGATTGTGCTCACCGAAGGTGACGAGCGGCGTGTCGCGACTTGTCCAGAGCCACGTGCCGTCCGTCGTCTGATACTCAACCCATCCATCGATGGCGAAGTAGTCCTTACAGGTGTTCGGCAGTTGTTCGGTGTACGGTGCGAACGGCATGCCGCCGCTGCTTACGCGCGGCGCGGCGCCGGCGACCGGTAGCGGGAACTCGGCGAACCACACTTCCGGATCGAGTGACGAAATGCGGTCCAGCCGCAGCGTCAACCGCGCGCGCGGCTGCGTCTTCCAGATTTCCAGAATGCGCGCGCCGTAACGCAAGCGCGGATGCTCGATCCGTTGGCGATACACGACGGTGTGCGATGTCTCGGTGACTTCGGTGGTGGCGGCGACCGTGGCGCGCGTCTGCTCGATGGTGCTTGCGCGCGCGGCGTCGCGCTGGACCGGGTCGCGCATCTGCCCGAGGTCTTTCAGCGCCCAGCGCGGCGCGAAGGCGCGCGTCGAGGCGGCGAAGAAATCGCCGGTTCCCGGCAGGAACAGCGGCTTGGTCATGCCTTTCCATGAGACCGATTCCGGCCAACCGTTCGCATCGAGCTTCACATCGGGCGTACTCGATTGTGGCGTGGATGGTGCGGCCGTCGACAAACGCAGTGCGCGGACAGAATGCGCGGGAAGCGCTTCCACCCAGACTTTCGCCACGCGGCGCGGCGCGTTGTCCGGAAACACCGAAGATGGGTTTTCCTTCGATAGCTCATCCGGCGATTTGGGCCGGACGAAGGCACGCAAGCCGCGGTCGAATTCGATTGGAATGCGCGCACCGGTGGCCGGATCTTCAACGGACTTGAAATCGCCGCGCAACGCGGTCACGTTGATACTGGCCCAACCGCTCACCGGAGCGCCGGTCGGATTGACGACGTAGAAGCCTTCACCGCGCGGGATAAGCAGCGTGCGAATGCGCCGGCTGAGAAGCCATTCGGCGGAGGCCATGGGGCGGTAAGCGAGGCGGCTCTTTTCGTTGTATTGTCCGGCGACGTCCAGATCGCCGGGCGTGGCGATGCTGTTGGATGAACCCCAGGTGTGTTCGTCGAACAGCGCGAGATCCTTGTACATCGCCTCCACCGCGTTTGCCGGCAAAGGGCCGAACAAGGGACTGGCGGCGGCGCGCAGACGGCGCTTCGCCAGGCGGCTGGCGGCCACTTCACGCGGACCTGAAGCGGTGCCGTTGGCCCACCAGTCGGTCCACTCGCCGGTGTATTCCTTGATGCTGGCGCCAACTTCACGCTCCATTTTCGCGAGCGCGTCGGAGGTGGTCATCAAACGTAACGCGGGTTTCAGACCCAGACGATTCCACGCGGCGACGAACCGGGGCAGGGAAGGCAGCGGCGCATCGTTGTCCATGCGCCACTGGTTGGTCATGGAGACGATCAGGAGCTTGTGCGGATAACCAGCGCGCACCATGCGTTCGAGTTTCTTGAGGCAACGTGCGTGCGCGGCGCGCACCGACGCTTCGTCCGAAGGCAGTACTTCACCGGGGCGCGGCGGGCGGTAGGCGTTGTCGGAAGCGCGCGGAACCGGCCCGCGCCGCCACTCTTCCGGTTCGAAGTATCCGTAACCGGCGGGATAGGATTCGCCGAGCCACACGAACATGCGGCGTCCGTCGGGCATCTTCCACCAGAACGCCGTGGGCTGCGGAAACGGCGGACCGCCGCAGTCGGAATTCAAGCCCATGGAGAGGCGCGTCACGCCGCGATCGAGCAGCCGCATCACGCCCGCACGCGGCATGCCGTTGACGTCGTTCTGCACGGCCACGCGCGGCGCGAGTTGTGTCCAAAGCGCGGCGGGAATCCAGGAGAGCATGTGGTCCCACTGCTCGCGGTTGAGGAAAGGCGTGTTGTTGAGCGGCAGAGCGGCGACGTCGATCTGGTGTGCTTGGATCGATTCGATCATCTGGCGGCGGCGCGCGGGCGACGCGGATTTCCACCAGTCGTCGAAGATGGACATGGTTTCGGCGGTCCAAACGAAACGTTCGCCAATCGGCGCGGTGCGCGTGGCCAAGGCGGCGTCGAGCGCGACGTCCAGATAGCGGCGCTGCAAATCGGCGAACACGGCTGGATGATCCGTGAAACCGAAGTCGGTGTGCGAAAGATGCACGATGACGATTTCACGGACGGGCGATTCCGCGGCGGCCGCCAGGGCCGCGCAACCAAGCAGGATCGAAGCGATCAGTTTGAGGGCACGCATGGGACTTGAGCCATTCTATCGCGGCGTCTACGTGCGTTCGACGCGCCGGCGCGGTAGGCTGTATGAGAGAAATGGCGCGCAAGCCTACAATCGCCAAGCGAGCTCCACGCGGCAAGAAGCCGGAGCGTGGCGAGGATGGCGTGGACCTCACGCTGCTACGCTGGATGCTTTCGCTGACGCCGGCCGAACGGCTGCAGGTGCTGCAGGACAACGCGCGTTCCATCATGAGGCTGCGTGCGAAACGGAAGCCTGCCGGCACGCCAAAGGGGTCCGCTTACGATAGCCGATTTCCGATGAAGTAATCTGATATACTTCGCACCATGCGAAGCATCGGCGTACCCGAGTTCATCATCATCTTCGGTGTCGTGGTGGCTGGCATTGTCTTTACGGTGCGGCGAATTGGCAGACAAGCAAGTGGGCCGCTCGGTTCGCGGTCATGCCCACACTGCCAGCAGCGCATTCCGGACTTCGGCACATTCTGTCCGATTTGCGGGCAGAAGTTCCTTCAGGGTTGATCGTCTTCGGCGCGTCTATTGCCGCAGCGTGTCCACCAGCGTTCCGTCGGCGTCGAATAGGTTCACTTCGAGTGCCGGTTGGTTCAGCGCGTGGGTTGAGCAGCTCAGACATGGGTCGTAGGCTCGCACCACGGCCGAAACGCGATTCAGCATTCCTTCCTCGAGTTTCTTTCCGTTGACGAAGTGCTTGGCGACTTGTTCGATCGAGCGGCTCATGGCCAGGTTGTTGTGGCCGGTGGCGATGATCAGGTTGGCCCACTTCATGGCGCCCTTCTCGTCCACTTTGTAGTGGTGAATCAGGATGCCGCGCGGGGCTTCGGCGATGCCGACGCCTTCCATGGAATTCACGCCCGCGTGCGCGCGCACGTGTGTGTCCAGGATGGCCGGGTCATCGAGCAGCATTTCGATGCGCTCCAGGGCGTATAGCGCTTCGATCAATCGCGCGTAGTGGAAGTGGAACGAGCTTTCCACCACCTTGCCGAACCGCTGATGGTATTCCTCGAATTCCGCTTGCGCTTCCGGAGTGCCGCAGCCTGAGGCTACGTTCAACCGCGCGAGCGGGCCCACGCGATAGATTCCTTCCGGGAACCCGAGCGGCTTGTAGTACGGTGCCTTTAGGTACGAATTGGGCATCGCGGCTTCGCCGATGTAGTTCTGGTAGAGGCGCGGCTTTTCGATGTCGGCGACTTCGTTGCCGTCGGCGTCACGGAAACGCACGCACCCGTCGTAGAGCTGCAAGCGTCCACGCGCGTCCACCAGTCCGGCGTACATCGAACGCATGTTGCCGAACGTGTCGATCTCTTCCTGGAACTGATCCACCACGCCCTTGTAGAACTTGATCGTGCGGCGCGCGATGGATTTCGCGAGCGGCAGTTCGCTCAGGATCAACTCGCGCGTTTCCTCGCTGAGCGGCGCGTTCACACCGCCGGGAACGGTCCAGGACGGATGCACGCGTTCGCCGGCCAGACGTTCGATGATCTGCTGGCCGAACTTGCGCAGCGCGATGCCGTCGCGCGCCATGTCCGGATGCTTCTCCAGCACGCCGACCACGTTGCGCTTGGCCGGATCGCTGTCCATGCCGAGCAGCAGATCGGGCGAGGACAAATGAAAGAAGCTAAGCGCGTGGCTCTGCACGAACTGGCCGCAGTGCAGCAGCTCGCGCAGCATGGCGGCCGTCTCCGGAATCTGAACCGCCATGATGGCGTCGCACGCCTTCACCGAGGCGAGCAGGTGGCTGACGGGGCAGATGCCGCAAATACGCGCCGTGATCGACGGCATTTCGTAGTACGGCCGTCCTTCGACGAACTTTTCGAACCCACGCACCTGCGTGACGTGGAACTCGGTGGAAGAGACCTTCCCGTCGCCATTGAGATGAATGCTGATCTTGGCGTGGCCCTCGATGCGGGTCACGGGGTTGATCATGATCTTCTTCATGGATGATTTCCTAGCCAAATTTCACCTTGCTCGCCAGATCCGGTTTGCGTCCGGCCAGCAGTTCGCTTATGACGTGGAATATTGCGTCCGCCTTGGGCGGGCAGCCTGGAATATGCAAATCTACTTTGACGGCCTCGTGCAGCGGGATGGCGTGCTTGAG
>CAZDIZ010000019.1:30953-53554 GCA_964505625.1 uncultured Solibacteraceae bacterium
CTGGAATATGCAAATCTACTTTGACGGCCTCGTGCAGCGGGATGGCGTGCTTGAGCAGCGCGGGGACGCCTTCGGTGGGCACACCGGGATTGGCCTGCACGCCGTCGACGTACACGCGTTCGAGCAACTTCTTCACCGGCACCCAATTGCGCATGCTGGGTACGTTGCTGGTAACCGCGCAATCGCCCAGCGCCACCACCATCTTGCTGCGCTTGCGGATAAGCTGAGCCATTTTCATGTCTTCCTGACTCGACACGGCGCCTTCCACGAGCGTGACATCCACGCTTTCGGGAAACTCCTGCGCGTCGACCAGCGGTCCGTAGACGATGTCGGCTTTCTTGGATACCGCGACAATGCCCTCGTCGATGTCGAGCAGTGACATGTGGCAACCCGCGCAACCATCCAGCCACACCGTCGCCAGCTTGATCTTGCTCATAACTCCGCTCCTCGCCGCGCGGCCAACCGGCTGACCGGCTCGCCGTGCTTGGTCATCTCTTCCACCGACCAGCCCTTTTCGGCTAGCGCGCCCGTCGGGCAGACGTTCACGCACTTGCCGCAGGCCGTGCAGTTACGCGACGTGCCCCAGTCCTGGTTCAACTCGCAGACCAGGCGCGAGCCGATGCCGCGGCTGCGGACATCCCACACGTGCGCGCCTTCCACTTCGCCGCAAGCGCGCACGCAGCGCGTACACAGGATGCAGCGGTTGTGGTCGAGCACGTAGCGCGCATGCGTCATGTCGACGCCGACCTTCGGGTAGCTGTACGGGTAGCGAACGCTGGTGACGCCGAGCTTCTGCGCCAGCGCCTGCAATTCGCAATGGCCGTTCGACACGCAGACGGCGCAGATGTGATTGCGCTCGACAAACAACAGTTCCAGCGCGATCTTGCGGTAGCCTTCCAGCTTTGGTGTCGAAGTGTTCACCGACATGCCTTCCTGCACCGGCGTGGTGCAGGCCGGAAGCAGGCGGCCGACGCCCGACACCTCAACGATGCAGAGACGGCACGCGCCCACCGCGGTGAGCCCTTCCATGAAACAAAGCGCCGGGATGTACTTCCCGTTGGCGCGCGCGGCTTCGAGGATGGTTTGATCGTCGGTCGCGCTGACGTATTCTCCGTCGATTCGTATGGATACTTTTTGGGGCAAGGAAATCGCTCCTTTCGTTGAGCGGCGGCCGCTAATGATCGCCGTTCCTCACGTCACACCGCAGGCAGCGGCAGGATTCCTCCATGGCCTCAATCGCCGTCAATCCGAGCACGGCTTCGTCGAAAACCTTCACGCGATCGAGCGGCACCAACTCGCCGCAAACGTGGCGGCGGCTGGCGCTGGGTTGCGCCGGCGGCGCCTGTTCGTAATCGAATTCGGCGAAGATTTTCTCGAAGCGCCGTGTGCCCATCAGCCGCTCGTCGATGTTGCGCGCGGCCTTCTTGCCGTAGCCCATGGCGTTGGATACGTTGGAGGCGCCGGTGATGAGATCGCCACCGGCGTAGAACTTGGTTCGGCTGGTTTCGAGCGAGTAACGGTCCACCTCGATGGTGCCGTTCTCCTTGAGCGTGAGGCCCGAGGCGCGCGCGAAATCCAGATCCACGGTTTCGCCGACCGCCAGCACCACCGTGTCGCATTCAAAGCGCATGATTTCGTTGGTGGGGACGGGACGGCGCCGGCCCGAAGAATCGTATTCGCCCAGCCGCGTCTTTACCACTTCGATGGCTTGCACGCCGCCCTGGCGGTCGCCGACAATGCGGTGCGGCGTGGCCAGGAAGGCGAACTCGGCGCCCTCGGCTTCAGCGGCTTCAGTTTCTTCGGCGATGGCCGGCATGTCCTTCCGTTCGCGGCGATAGATCACCGTGACGTCGGAGCCCATGCGCAGCGCGGTGCGCGCCGAATCGATGGCCGCGTTGCCGCCGCCGATCACCACCACTTTTTTGCCGAGCGAACATTCCGTGTTCTTCGACACCGCTTCCAGGAACAGCAACGCCGGCATTACGCCGCGCAGTTCGGTGCCGGGCAGATAAACCCAGGCTTCCTTCCAGGTGCCGATGGAAAGGAACACAGCGTCGTAGATCGAATCGATGTCGTTGAGCGGAATGTCGAAGCCGACGCGCGTGTTGAAGATGAAGTTCACGCCGATGCGCCGGATCAACTCGAGTTCTTTTTCGAGAACGTCTTTCGGCAGACGGTATTCCGGAAGCGCGTAGCGCAACATGCCGCCGGCTTCGGGATTCGATTCGTACACCGTCACTTCGTGGCCCAGCATGGCGAGGTAAAACGCACACGCCAGTCCTGTGGGGCCCGCGCCCACGACGGCGGCCTTTTTGCCCGTTGAGGGTAGCTTGCGCTCGATGACCTTTTCGATCATCGCGTCGTAGCGGCCGGAATTGTAGATGGCGTCGGCGATGAAGCGGTGCACGTCGCGCATGTTGACGGGTTCGTCAATGCCGGCGCGGCGGCAGCGATGTTCGCACGGATGCTGGCAGACGCGGCCGGTGGATGCCGGCAGCGGATTGTCCAGTATGACGCTTTCGAAGGCTTCTTCCAGACGGTCTTCCTTGTAGAGTTGCAGGAAGCGTGGAATGTTCATGTGCAGCGGACAGGAGTTCTCGCAGGGCGAGACGGCCAGATCCTCGCACACGCCCGCGCGGCAGCGATGCGCGCGGATGTGGTCTTCGAATTCGTGCCGGAAATGCCGCATGGTGGTGAGCACGGGATTGGGAGCGGTCTGTCCCAACCCGCACAGCGAAGTGTCGCGAATCATGCGGCTCAGTTCATCGAGGGTTCCCAAGTCACCGGTGGTGGCCACACCACGCGTGAACTTGTTCAGAATCTGAAGCTCTTTGTCGAGGCCCACGCGGCAGGGAACGCACTTGCCGCATGACTCCGAGTGCGTGAACTCGATGAAGTACCGCGCGACGTCCACCATGCAGTTGTCTTCATCCATGACAACCATGCCGCCGGAACCCATGATGGAGCCGAGCTGCGCCAGCGTTTCGTAATCCACCGGCGTGTCGAACATGTCCTGCGGAATGCAGCCGCCCGAGGGGCCGCCGGTTTGCACGCTCTTCACCGTGCGTCCGTGCGGCGCGCCGCCGCCGATGTCGTAAACGAACTTGCGCAGCGGCGTGCCCAGCGGCATTTCGACCAAGCCGGTGCTGTTGATCTTGCCCACCAGCGAGAACACTTTCGTGCCGCTGCTTTTGGTGCTACCGGTCTCAGTGAACCAGGCCGGACCTTTGATGACGATGGGTGCGATGTTGTACCAGGTCTCGACGTTGTTGATGTTGGTGGGCTTCGCGAACAAGCCTTTTTGCGCTGGATACGGCGGACGCGGTGTGGGGCGTCCTGCCTTGCCTTCGAGCGAACGGATGAGCGCGGTCTCTTCACCGCAGACGAACGCGCCGGCGCCCTCGACCAGCGTCAGATTGAAATTGAACCCGCGGCCGAGAATATTTTCCCCGAGCAGGCCGTACTCCTTGGCCTGTTCGATGGCGCGGCTCAAACGGTGCACGGCGAGCGGATATTCGGCGCGGATGTAGATGATACCTTCGGCGGCGCCCATGACGTAGCCACCGATGATCATGCCTTCGATGAGCGCGTGCGGATCGCTTTCGATCTCGTTGCGGTTCATGTAGGCGCCGGGGTCGCCTTCGTCGGCGTTGCAGACGATGTACTTCGGTTCGGCCGCTGCTTTGCGCAGGAATTCCCACTTGATGCCGGTCAGATAGCCTGCACCGCCGCGTCCGCGCAGCTTCGAGGCTTTAATCTGCTCGACCACGGAAGCCGGGTTGGCGTCGATCAGGACCTTGTAGAGCGCCTGGTAGCCGCCCACGGCGATGTACTCTTCGATGTCGCCGGGATTGATGAGGCCGCAGTTGCGCAGAACAATTTTCTTCTGCCCGTTGAAGAACGGAATCTCGTGCCAGTTGGGAATATCGGGATAATCAGAGCCATATTTCACATGGCCTGTGATGTGATCCCAATCCTCCACTTTGCACATGACCAGATCGCGCGGGACCTCGCCGGCCGCGGCGTCGTCGAGAATCCGTTCGACGTCGTTGTGTTGCACGCGTCGCAAGATGACGAGCGGTTTGCCGGGCAGCCACAGGTTCACCAGAGGCTCTTCGGCGCAGAAACCGAAGCAGCCCACGCGAGCCAAGTGATATCCCAGGCCGCGGCGGTCGATGGCGGAAGCGAAGGCGTGGTAGACTCCCTCGGCGCCGTTGCCGGAGCCGCACGTTCCCATGCCGACGGCGATGCGCGGGCGTGACGGTAGCAGCTTCGCCATGCCCGACTCCCGCACCGCGTTGAAGGTGCTGAAGTCACTAATTCGCATGTTTTCTACGATCCCCTTCCAGGTGGTCGATCTCGCGCTTGAGTGCCTGTTCGTTGACGTGGCCGAGAATGTTATGGTTCACCTCAACCACGGGCGCCAGAGCGCACTGTCCAAAACAAGCCACCGTGCGCAAGGTGTACTTGCCGTCACCGGTGGTGATGGACAGTTTGTCGGCGCCGCCGCCTTCCTCGGCCGCGTCTTTCACGCCGAGTTCCAGCTTCAGGCGTTCCAGCAAATTGCGCGAACCGCGCGTATGACACGCCGTGCCTCGACAGATACAGATGGTGTTCTTTCCCTGGGGCTCGAGATTGAAAAGGGCATAGAAACTGACCACGCTGTAGACTTGCGCCCGAGGGATATCTGTCTTGGCGGCGACGTAATCCAGAACTTCCATGGGTAGGTACTTCTGTGGATGGTGTTCCTGGAGTTCTTCCAGGATGCTCAGCAAGCGGCCCGCGCGAGCCGAATGGCGGGCAATGACCTGGTCGACGTAATCCTGGTCGGCCAGGGGCGGCTGAGCCGGTGCAACCGGAGGTTTCATAAATGAGTCCTCTCCCGAAGCGATGAGACAAACATAATATCGAAATACGTTCCGGCGCGCCGGGGGCGGTCCGGAGTAAAGTAGATAGTTCTATGACGAAGCGAACATCGATCGTTCTTGGTTGTGTGCTGCTCGCACTGTGCGCGGTTGCCGCGGGGCAAGTGCGCGATCCGTTGCCGGTCCCCAACTTGGGCGGCTACCGGACTCTCAAGTGCGACTTTCATATGCACACGGTTTTTAGCGACGGACAGGTGTGGCCGCCGGCGCGTGTGGCCGAAGCGTGGCGTGACGGACTGGACGCCATCTCGATCACCGATCACTCCGGCAGCAAGAAGAAGCAAGAATACCTGAAGCCGGATTTGAACCTGCCGCACTCGCTTGCAAAGTCCTTGGCCGATCAACTTGGAATCCTGCTGGTGCCGGGCGTGGAAGTGGCGGAAGGCCTGACGCACTGCAACGGCCTGTTCATCAAGGATGCCAACGCTGTGGACGGCATGAATATGCTGACATCGCTGCGCACGCTGCGCGCGCAGGGCGCTTACATCTTCTGGAACCACCCCGGTTGGCGACGGCCGGCCATCTGGTATCCGAATATCGACGCATACTACAAAGAGAAGCTGATCGACGGCTTCGAAATCATCAACGAGACCGAAACCTATCCGGACACGCTCGGCTGGGCCGAGGAGAAGAAGCTTGCTCTGTTCGCCAACAGCGACGTGCATGCGACGTTCGAACCGCAGGATGCTCGCACGCGGCGTCCGGTGACGCTCGTGTTCGCGCGCACGGCGGATCTGGCCGGGTTGCGCGAAGCGCTTGAGGCGCGCCGCACCGCGGCCTGGCTTCGCGACGATGTCTGGGGCGCCGAAGAGTTTCTGCGCGGCCTGTGGCAGGGCGCCATCAAGGTTGAACCGTCGCGTCTGGTCTTCACCGCGCAGGAGCGGCGTTCCGGGCTGCGCGTCGAAAACAAGTCGGCGATTCCGTTTCGCGTGAAGGTCAAAAACACTCCCGCGTGGCTCACCGTGAGTGCCGGCGAAATCCCCGGCCAGCGCACGGTCTTCGCCCCGATGAGCGCGGGCAAGGATGCACCGGCCGGTGAACATCGCCTGGAACTCACTCTGGAAGTTACGAGCCTGCATATCGCTCCCGGCAAAGGACTCACCGTGACGCTGCCGATTACGGTCACTGTGCAATAAGGGCCGGGACAAACTACTCAACGGCACACACCTCCAGAAACAACAGCCGCTTCCGGAAGTGGCGTGAGGCTCGAAATCATGTCGAGAACAGGAGCCATGGCGGCTTTGACCGCAGGCGTCATGGCTCCGCCCACGGTCAGTGTGTCGGCGGCTTCCACGACGATGATGATAACTTCCTGCGGAAAGTGCAGGCCCAACTTGCGGGCCAGCAAAATCGCTTCAAACAACCCTACGTAATGCGGAGAGCCGCCGGGCACCACGCGAAACTGCTCGTTGCGCAAGATGGTGATGGTGCCGGGAGCGGCTTGGCCGGTAACCACTGTATCGACGACGATGAGTTTGTCGCAGTTCTGAACGTGATCGAGCAGCGCCATGCCGGACTCGGAGCTTTCGACCACGTCCAAACGATCGGAGAACAAACGACGCGCCTCGCCGGCGACGCGAATACCAAACGCGTCGTCGGCGAGAATGTCGTTGCCTAACGCAAGCAGGCGTGTGATGAACATGGCTACTCGCGTGTGATGCGGCCGTCGAGATCGCGGCGGAGGATGCCGGCGGTGGAGCCGTCGGCTTCGCGCACGCGGATCTGAAGCGGCATGCTGCCGGGCAGTGAATGCGTGGCGCAGCCGTTGCAAGGGTCGTAGGCGCGGAACGCCATCTCGACCATGTTGAGCACGCCGTCGGAGATGTTGTCCCGGCTGACGAGCCCCTTGGCCGCCTTCTCGACGCTCATGGCGATGCGGGCGGCGTTGTTGGTAGTGGCCACAATCATGTTGGCCTTGCGGATGAGGCCCTTCTCGTCGGTCGCGTAATGATGAATCAGCGTGCCGCGAGGAGCTTCGACAATGCCCACGCCTTCGGTGGGGACCTCGGTGGGAAGCGTGCGGACGTTCGGATCGGTAAGCTCCTTGTGTTCCGCAAGCTCCTTCATGCGCTCGGCTGCATAGAGCAGCTCGATGGCGCGCGCCCAATGGTGTGCCAGCGTGTGATGCACCGGCTTGCCGCGCAGTGTTTCCACATACTGCTGGTAGGCAGCCTGCGCGCCCGGCGTGGCAAAGCCGTCAGCGACATTCAAACGCGCCAGCGGCGCGACACTGTAGACGCCGCTATCCGCGCCGTCGACGAATCCCTTCCAACCCACCGGCTTCAAGTAGGAGAACTTCACGTAGCTCCACGGTTCCACGTGTTCGGCCACGTAGTCCAGATAGTTGGCGCTGGGGAACTTGGCGTATTCGCCGCCATCGGGCTTTACGACGCGCACCGGGCCATCGTAGAAATTCACCCGATTGTTTTCGTCCACCATGCCCATGTAATAGGTCTGGTGCGTGAAGACGTCGGACAGGATCAATTCGACGTAGCCGCTGTTCTTAAGCACCAGCTTGTCGAAGACGTCGAGCGTGAACTTGGCGAATTCGACGGCTTCGTTGGCTACGGCGCAGTACTGCGCCTGGTCGTCCTTCGAAATGCGCTTGGCCACGCCGCCCGGAAGACCGAGCACGGGATGGCCGGCCTTACCGCCGGTGAGCGCGAGCAACTCGCGCAGCTTGCGGCGCATGCCGACGACCTTCGCGCCGACCTCAACGCCAACCTTGCCGATAACGCCGAGCACGTTACGCTCGGCCGCGGGCGCCTGCGGACCGACGATGAAGTCCGGACCGCCGAGGAAGTAGATATGCAGCGAGTGGTCTTCCACCATGAACACGTTGTAGAAGAGCTCGCGGATACGCTTGGCCGCGGGCGGCGGCGTCACCTTGTAGACCGCATCCAGGGCCTTGGTGGAGGCCATGTGATGGGCCGTGGGGCAGACACCGCAAATTCGCGAGGTGATCTGCGGCATGTCTTCCGCCGGACGGCCTTCGGCGAACTTTTCGAAGCCCCGCAGTTCGGGGATCTGGAAGAACGCGCGGTCGACCGAGCCGGACTCGTTCAGAAAGATCTCAATCTTGCCGTGACCTTCCAACCGAGTGACGGGATCGATGGTGATTCTTTGAGCCGTGCTAGACATTCGCAGGTACCTCCTGGTCCATCTTCTTGCGGCGCAGCAGCGACGCCGGCAGGCTGTAGCGATAGAACGTGCCCATGGGATCGGGGATGGTCTCCATGATGCGCTCGATCTCGGCTTCGTCGTTGGAATCGGCGAGCGAAGCGATGGCGCTCATGGCCTTGGCTCCGTAATCCACCACTCGACTGGTGGGCCCGAAACAGCCGGTGCACGGCATGTTGCCATGTATGCAGCGTGTGTCGCAGCCGGAGCGCGTCGCCGGACCCAGGCAGATGACGCCCTGGGCGAGCAGGCAGGTCTCCTGGTCCAGGATCACCTGATGCGGACGCTTGTACTCCTTGAGCAGCAGCTTATCCGGCTTGGTGCTCTTGCGGTCGCAGGTTTCGCAAAGCGCGCGATCCGGCGCGAGCACCGAACCTTTCGGCGGAAGCTGGCCGCTGAGCAGCGCCTCCACGGTGTCGGCGAGCATCTTCGGCGTCGGCGGGCAGCCCGGAACGTAGAAGTCCACGTCGATCACGTCGGCGAGCGTCCGCACAGTCTGGTAGAAACCAGGCAGCGTGACGGTGCGCCCGTTTTCGCTATAGCTGGTCCGCGGCACGGTGTTGCCGGGATTCACGGTGCTGACGCTTTGCAGATATACGGTCTGGAAGATTTCTTCGCGGCCGTACATGTTCGCCAGGCCCGGAATACCGCCAGTCTGCGCGCAACTGCCGAAGGCGATCACGAACTGCGACTTCTTGCGCAGCAGGTGGGCCATCTCCAGTTGCTCGGTGGTGCGAATGGCGCCGTTGATGAAGCTCACCGTGATCGCGCCGTCGGCCATGGCTTCCACATCCTTACGCTTGAAGTCCATGGCTACGGGCCAGAGCACGATGTCGATCTTGGCCACGACATCCAGGATCTTCTCGGCCAGATCAACCACCGCCTCTTCACAGCCGCCGCAACTGGCGCACCAGTAGAATGCCACTTTAGGTTTGTCGGCCATTACGCGGGCACCTCCTCGCTGAACGCTTCCTCGGGGACCTGGATCTTCAGCGGCCCGAGCGCGCGCACTTTCTCCACCATCTCGTTGACCACGGTGCGAACCTTGTCGCCCTCGGCCGCCGAGATCCATTCCAGACGGAAGCGGTCTTCTTCAATTCCGAAGTCCCGCAACATGCGCTTCAGGACCTGGATGCGGCGATAGGTTTTGTAGTTGCCTTCCTGGTAGTGGCAATCGCCAGGATGGCAGCCGCCGATGAGCACTCCGTCGGCGCCCTTGGCGAACGCGTCCAGGATGAACTGAGGGTCGATGCGGCCCGAACACATCACTCGAATCACGCGAATGTTGGGCGCGTACTTGAATCGCGAAGTGCCCGCGAGATCGGCGGCCAGATACGTACACCAGTTACAGAAGAATGCCACGATCTTGGGCTCGAAGGGACCGTCGTTGGCCCCCTTGGATAGCTGGACGAGATCCTCAGGCATGGTTGAGCACTCCTTTGATTTCTTCGTAGATCTCCTCATCCTCAAACAGGTTTTGCTTGATGGTGCCGGACGGGCAGGCGGCCACGCAGGTGCCGCAGCCCTTGCAGAGCGCCTCGTTAATCCAGGCCACCTTCAAGTCCTCCTTGAAGCTGATGGCACTGTAGGGGCACATCGGAACGCAGGTCTTGCAACCGGAACACTCCTCCTCGATGATGAAGGCGGTGTTCGGTTCGAGTTCCTGCACGTTGGCGTCAATCAGCGCGAGGGCTTCAGCCGCCGCGGCGCCGGCTTGCGCCACCGTGTCGGGAATGTCCTTGGGGCCCTGGCAGCAGCCGGCCAGGAAGATGCCGTCGCTGAACGTGCTGACGGGCGCGAGCTTGGGGTGCCGCTCCAGGAAGAACCCGCCAGTCGAACAACTGATGTTAAACAGACGGCGGACGTCCCCGGCGTCTGCCTGCGGTTCGAGACCGGTCGACAGCACCACCATGTCCACGGGAATGCGGCGGACGAAGCCGGCCAGCGTATCCTCGACGCGCAACACGAGCTTGCCTTCCTCGCTTGGGTCGAGTGCCCAGTCGGTGACTTCGGCCACCTTACCGCGGATCATGTGCACGCCTTCGTGCAGCAGCTTCTGGTAGAACTCCTCGAAGCCCTTGCCCGGCGTGCGCATGTCGATATAGAAGTTGAAGACCTCGGCGCCGGTGTGTTCCTTGAGCAGGTGCGCGAGCTTCAACGAATACATGCAGCAGACGCGCGAGCAATGCGGATTGGTGCGTGCATCGCGGCTGCCTACGCAGTGGATGATGCCCACGGCTTTGGGCGTCGTGCCGTCGCGCAGCACCACTTCGCCGCCCGTCGGACCCGAGGCGTTCACCAGGCGTTCGATTTCGAGCGCGGTGTAGACGTTCGGATACGTGCCGTAGCCCAAATCCGGTACGCGCGCCGCGTCGAAGGTCTTGAAGCCGGTGGCGATGATGATGCTGCCGACGTCGACCACTTCCTCGACTTCCTTCTGATCGAAACGGATCGCCTTGCGCTCGCCGCAGGCTTCCACGCAGGTCTTCTTGCAGCGGCCGCTCTTGAACTGGATGCAGGCATCCGGATCGATGAGCACGGTTTGCGGAACCGCTTGCGGGAAGGGAATGTAGATGGGCTTGCGCTTGGCCAGGCCTTCGTTGAATTCGTCCTCGGTTTTGCCCTGCTTGAACACGCAGGCTTCAATGCACTCCTGGCATCCGATGCAGGCATCCTCGAGGACGTAGCGCGGCCAGTGCTTCACCGTCACCTGGTAGTTGCCCATGTAGCCATCCACCTTGGTGACTTCCGACAACGTCCACAAGGTGATGTTGGGATGGTTACGCACCTGCGACATCTTCGGCGTCAAAATGCACGCCGCGCAGTCCATGGTGGGGAAGGTCTTATCGAACTTTGCCATGTGGCCGCCGATGGACGGCTCGCGTTCCACCAGCACCACCTTCTTGCCGGCCTTGGCGAGTGTCAGCGCGGCGTGAATGCCGGCGATGCCGCCGCCCACCACCATGACCTTCGGATTGATGGCCACCTGGCGGCGTTCGAGCGGACGGTGCAGCACCACGCGGCGTACGGCGGCGCGAACCAGGTCCTTGGCCTTCTCGGTCGCGGCGGCTTTGTCTTCGTGCACCCACGAATCGTGCTCGCGGATGTTCACCATCTGGAGGTAGAACGAATTCAAACCCCCGTGCGCCAGGGCTTCGCGGAAGGTGTGCTCGTGCAACAACGGCGAGCAACTGGCCACCACGATGCGATCCAGCTTGAACTCCTTAATGTCCTGCTGAATCAGCTCCTGCCCGGGGTCCGAGCACATGTACTTGTAGTCGCGCGAAATGGTGACGTTGGCCAGGTTAGCCGCGTAATCGGCCACCGCCTTGCAATCCACCACCGCGCCAATGTTATGTCCGCAGTGACAGATGTAGACTCCGACGCGAACATTGGCTTTGGCTTCAGACATAGCTCTCCACCTCCTGTTGGGACAGCATCCAGTTGTTCACGTGGTCGCGTCCCGAGATGCAGCGCTTCAGTCCGAGCTTGTTCACGTCACCGCCGAGCGCCCAACCCAGAGTCTGGGTCAAGAAGAAGATCGGTATGTTGAAGTCTTCGTCGGTCGCCTTGCTGATTTCTTTCTGGTAGGTGTCCAGATTGAACTGGCAAAGCGGGCAAATCGTTACGATGGCCTGCGCGCCCTTGCGCACGGCCTCTTTCAGCAGAATGTAGTTGAGGCGCACACCGACATCGTGAATGGTGCCGGTAAGCGAGCCGCCGCAGCACTTGGTTTTGAGCGCATAGTCGACCGTGGGAATGCCGGCCGCATTGAGAATCTCGTCCATGCGCATCGGATTGCAGGCGCGGTCGACCTCATCGTACGGACGCACGGCCTGGCAGCCGTAATAGCAGGCCACTTGTCCGCCGTGCCAGCGCCGCTTCACCTTCGACTTGATCGCGTCCAGGCCGATGTCGTTGTAAAGCATCTCCAGCGGATGGCGCACCTTCACCGAATTCATGTCCGGCAGGTCCACCGCTTTCAAGCTCTCGGCCACTTCCGCCTTGATGGACGGGTACTTCCGGGCGTAGTCCTGCGTCTTGCGCAGCACCAGGTAGCACGCAGCGCACGGCGCCAGCAGATCGCGGTTGCCCGGAGTCTTGTGCGCCAGCGACAGATTGCGCGCCGAAAGCAGAAACGCGCTGCCTTCGTCAACGGCCATGTAGGACGTCGCGCCGCAGCAGTTCCAATCGTCGAGTTCTTCGAGCGGTAGATCCAGCGTGCGGAACAACTCGAGCATGCTCTCTTCGTAGGCGATGCCGGTGGCTTTCAGTGAGCAGCCCGGGAAGTAGAGATAGCCTTTGGGATCGGGTTTCGTCGTTTGTGGCATCAGGCAACCTCCTTTTTCACTGCCAGCTCACGCTGCAAGTCCTTCGGGTTGCGGATGCCTTCGCTCTTCAGCGACAGTCTTCCAGTCCTGAGTAGCGCCAGACCGGATTTCGCCATGCCAAGAAGGATGAACGGATTAGAACGGAACGCCATGCGCAGAACCAACCAAGTCTCCGAGCTGCGGCCGCGGCGCTTCACTATCTCGTAGAACTCGCGGGCCAGCACCGGAATCGGGAAACGCTTTGGATAAAGGTTATCTTTAATCGCTTCACGCTTCAGGCTGTACATCACGTCGGTGATATGAATGTCCTGCGGGCAGTGCACCGCGCAGGAGTAACAGGACGCGCACAGCCAGATGGTCTCGCTTCCTAATGCTTCCTTGCGAAAGCCCTCGCGCAGCAAACTCATAATGCGGCGAGGGGTAAAGTCCATATAGATCGACAGAGGGCAGGTTCCCGAGCATGTGCCGCACTGAATGCACGAGAAGATGTTCTCGCATCCAGGCAAGGTCTTCACCTTGTGCGGCCATTCGGGCACCGCTTCCCTCTGGAATTTCATTTTTCTAAATCGAAACATGTGCCTCCAAAGTCCGTGGGGTTCCGCTGATCGGATCCCCGCGCTAAACGCGTACCAAGATCGGGAGATGAGATGAGTTTCCGCGCTAGGCAAGTACCCCCTGGATCTCTTCAAGAATTTCTTCGTCCTCAAAAAGGTTCTGCCGGATCGAACTCGACGGGCAGGCCGCCACGCAGGTGCCGCAGCCTTTGCACAACGCCTCGTTGACCCACGCTTTCTTGGTTTCCTCGCGCACGCCGATGGCGCTGTACGGGCACATCGCCACGCAGGTGCGGCAGGCAGAGCATTCCTCTTCGTTCACCACGGCGGTGTTCGGTTCCATCTCGACAAACTGCTTGTCGATGAGCGACAGACACTCGGCCGCGGCCGCGCCGGCCTGCGCCACCGTGTCGGGAATATCCTTGGGCCCTTGGCAGCAGCCGGCCAGGAAGATGCCGTCGGTGAAGGTCGAAACCGGCGCCAGCTTGGGATGCCGCTCCAGGAAGAAGCCTTCATTGGTGCAGGAGAGATTGAAGCGGCGGCGCACGTCGTGAGCGTCATGACGCGCTTCCAGTCCCACCGAAAGCACAACCATGTCCACCGGGATCTTGCGCACAAAGCCGAGCAGCGTGTCTTCCACTTGCATCACCAGACGGCCGTCGCCCGCATCTTCCGGATAGACATCAGCCACCTTGCCGCGGATGAAGTTCACGCCTTCCTCGGCGATGCGGCAGTAGAACTCCTCGAACGATTTGCCCGGCGTGCGCATGTCGATATAGCAGTTGTAGACTTCAGCGCCGGTGTGTTCCTTGAGCAGATGCGCGAGTTTCAGCGAATACATGCAACACACGCGCGAGCAATATCGATTGGTGTTTTCGTCGCGGCTGCCCACGCAGTGCACGATGCCCACGGTCTTGGGTTTGCGCCCATCGCGCAGAATCACGTCACCGCCAGTGGGACCCGAGGCGTTCACCAATCGCTCGACTTCGAGCGCCGTGTAAACGTTCGGATAACGTCCGTAGCCGTAATAGGGCAGCCGGTTCGAATCGAAGATCTCGAACCCAGTGGCCATGATCACGCTGCCGATTTCGACGGTGTCGAAGGTCTCGGTTTGAGTGAAGGAAATGGCTTTACGTTCGGCGCAGGCTTCCACGCAGGTCTTCTTACACTTGCCGGTTTTGAATTCGATGCAGGAATCCGGATCGATCGCCACCAGTTGCGGTACGGCCTGCGGGAAGGGAATGAAGATAGGTTTGCGCTTGCCGAGGCCCAGGTTGAATTCGTCCGTGACTTTGCCTTCCTTGAACACGCAGGCGTTGATGCACTCCAGGCAGCCCACGCAGGCGTCTTCAATGATGTAGCGGGGTTTGTGGCGCACCGTGGCCTTGAAGTTGCCCACGTAGCCCGAAATCTCGGTCACTTCCGACATGCTCCACAACGTGATGTTCGGATGCGCCCTCACCGCGGTCATCTTGGGCGTCAGAATGCAGGCCGCGCAGTCCAGCGTTGGGAACGTCTTGTCGAACATGGCCATGTGGCCGCCGATGGACGGCTCGCGTTCCACCAGATAGACGTGCTTGCCCGCTTCCGCCAGCGTGAGCGCGGCGTGAATGCCCGCGATGCCGCCGCCCACGATCAATACGTCCGGATGGATCGAGACGCGCTTGCGCTCGAGCGGCGAATGCAGACGCACGCGGCGCACCGCGGCGCGCACCAGGGACTTGGCTTTTTCAGTAGCCGCGGCGCGGTCGGTGTGCACCCACGAATCGTGTTCGCGGATGTTCACCATATGGAAGAAATACGGATTCAGGCCGCCGGCTTCGGTTGCTTTCCGGAAGGTCTTCTCATGCAGGTGCGGGGAGCAGGCCGCCACCACGATCCGCGTCAGGCCGTAGTCGCGGATATCCTGCTTGATCAGTTCCTGGCCCGGGTCCGAACACATGTATTTGTAGTCGCGTGCCACTGTCACGCCCGGTAGCTCTCCGGCAAAGCGCGAAAGCGCCTCAACGTCGACCGTGGCCGAGATGTTAGTACCGCAATGGCATACGTACACGCCGATGCTCGCGTGTCCGTTGGTATTGTTGTCGAGCTGGTCCATTCCCGCGTTCCTCCTCACGAGCAGACAGCCTCTTTCACCAATTCCATGGCGTCCCGCACCACGAGCTTGTTTTCAAGTCCCGTGGTCTTCAGGGCGTCCTGGAACATGACCATGTCCTTGGGACAACACACGACCAGCGTTTCCACGCCGTCGAGCGCCGCGGCTTCCTTCACGCGGCTTTCCGCCGGGCGCTCCTTTACGCCCGCAACATCTTCCATCCAGATACGTCCGCCGCCGGCGCCGCAGCACCAGGCATCGGCGCCGTGGCGCGGCATCTCGGTCAAACGCGCGCCGGCCGCTTCCAAGACGCGCCGCGGCGCGTCGTAGACGCCGTTATAGCGGCCCAGGTAGCAGGGATCGTGATAGGTGACTTTAGCGTCGGACTTACTTGAAGGCGTAAGCTTGCCCGCCTTTAGCAACTGATCCACTAATTCCACTGCGTGCAATACGCAGAATCCGTTGTATTCGTTTTTCAGTGCCTGATAACTATGTGGATCGGTGGTGACAATTTTCTCGAAGTTGGCCTTTTCGAGCGCTTTGAGATTCTTGTCCCGCAGCATTTCGAACAAGCCCTCTTCACCTGAGCGGCGCACATCGTTGCCGGAGTTCTGTTCGGCGTCGTAGAGAATGCCGAAGTTGAGTCCGGCCTTCTCGAACACCATCGCCGTGGCTCGCGTGGCATCCGCAAGGCGCGGATCAAACGACGCGTAGTCGCCGACAAACCACAGATACTCGACCGGCTCCTTGCGCGCGTCCTTGATCTTGAACGGCAGGCCTTGCGTCCACTTGGCGCGGTTGCGCGGCGATTGGCCGAAGGAATTGCCGTAGCGTCCCAGGCCTGTCATGGCCTGTTGCAGCCCTTCCTCGACTTCGCCCGCCGACACCCACTTGCGCCGCATTTCGACGATCAGCGGGATGTGCTCGTTGAACACCGGGCAGTGTTCCATGCAGGAGAAGCATGTGGTGCAGGCCCAGACTTCCTGCGGCGTCGCGGCAATTTCCGCGCCCGCGGCGCCCCGCACCATCTCTTTCACCTGATGCGCCAGCGTCTTGGGCGACAGCGAGTAGCCACTGGCATTCGCCGGACAGACGCGTTCACAGCGACCGCATTCGGCGCAGGCCAGACCCGTGAGCAGTTCGCGCCAGGTGAACTCCTCCCGTGTGCGCGCGCCTTCGCTCGCATCCGGCATGCCGGACTTCGCCAGCGCGCCGAAGTACACGCTGAACGGCGAAGCCAGCAAATGCAGGTGCTTGGAATACGGCAGGTAGGCCATGAAGCCCAGCACGATGGCCATGTGCGACCACCACATGGTTTCGTATAGCGCCTGGTTCTGCTGCTCCTTTGCCCACAGCCCGGCGAGCGAAGTCACCAGCACCAGCGCGATCAGCAAGAGGATGCGCGTGGCGTCGGCCGACCGCTCCAGCCCCGCCGGTGCGAAGATGTAGCGCCGCACCGCAGCCACCGCCAGCGCCACCAAACCGAACACGCCCATGGCCGCCAGCAGAAACGCCATCCAACTGACTTCATCGGCGTAGGGCAGCGGCAGGACCGGGAACAGTCCTCGTATCAGGTTCCAGAAAAAGCCGCTCGCATACACCACGAACGACCAGAAAATGAGGAAGTGCGCCGCGCCAATCAGCCGCTCATGGAACATGCGGCCTTGGCCGAGCACTTGCTTCGCGAATAGCAGCAAGCGCTCGACCGGCCGGTCCCAACGTTTTTCGGCGCGCGCTTGGCGCAGGATGCTGACGTAAGTCAGCGCCTTGCGCCCGAACAGCGTGAAGGTGCACAGCGTGAGCAGCCACAGTAATACATAACCGGGAACGCCGAGATGTAATGTGAGCGCCGGGTCATGCATAAGTGGTCAACCTTTCGCGGCCCTCACTTGCTCGGTGATCGCCGGCAGCAGTTCCAAGGCGTCGCCCACGATGCCGTAGTGCGCCACGTTGAAAATGGGCGCCCGCGCGTCGCTGTTGATGGCGATGATCAGTTCGGAGTCCTTGATGCCCTCCACGTGTTCCGGAGCGCCGCTGATGCCAGCCGCGATGTACAGCTTCGGTTTCACGGTCAGGCCCGATTTACCCACCTGACGCGACAGCGGCAGCCAGCCCTGGTCGATCACCGGACGCGAACCACATACCGCGCCGTCCAGCGCCGCGGCCAGTTCTTCGGCCAGTTCCAGATTCTCCTGCCCGCCAATGCCGCGACCGATCGCCACCAGCACGTCCTTCTGCGTGATGTCGACGTCGCCGGCTTCCGGTTCGAGATACTGCTTGAAAACTACGTGAGCGGCCTCCGGCAGCGTCACCGCGAACTCTTCCACCGCGGGAGGCGTTGTGGACTTGCCCTGTTCGGCTTTGCGGGCGCCCGGCCACACGCCCAACACCGAAGGCGTGGTCGAGGGCACCACGGTGGCTTCCATCTTGCCTCCGTAGAGCACCACGGATACTTCCAGATGTCCGTCTCTGGCGCGCACGTCCTTGCAGAAATTCACCACCGCGCATTGCATGGCCGCGCCGGCCAGCGTGCCCACGCCCATGGTGACGTTGGTCAATGGAACCAGAACCGTGAGCGGTTGCTTGGCTCGCATGGCCGCGGCCAGCGCTTCAGCGTATGCGTCGGGAACAACCACTTCCAACGCCGGATGGTCGATGACGATGGCGTTGTCCGCGGCGCCCAATTCACTCGCCAGCGGCCCCACGCCATGCCCTAACACGAGTACTTCCAGTTTGACGCCCAACGCGTTGGCCACTTCGCGGCCCAGCGCCAGGCATTCGAAAGTAATGTCGGAGACTTCTCCCCGCCAGTGTTCCGCCAGTACCCAGATGTTTCCCGCCATTTTGCCGATCCTCCTCGCTAGAGCAATCCTCGGCTGGCGAGAATCTCACGCACCTTGGCGGAGACCTCGCCGGCAGCACCTTCCAACATCTCGGCCTGTCCGGCGACCACTGGCTTGGACATGGCCAACACATTCACAAGCGCCTGGCGATCGCCCGCCGGCGCGTCCAACGTTTCGATCTTGAGCGACTTCATGGCGGCCCGGACTTTGGCCACGGGCACGTAGCGAGGCGGCTTTTCAGCGGCCTGTATCCCCAGCACGGCGGGCAACTCGATGGTGAATTCGCCGCGCACGCTCTCCGGGAATTCCTTCACCACCGTCACGCTCGCGGCGCCGGTGGGCTTGACCGCGGTGACGATGCCCAGATACGGGCGGCTCAGCGCGCGCGCCATCATGGGCGCCACCAGGCCGTCCAGATCGTCCAGCGCTTGCGTGCCGGTGAGGATCAGCTCCGCCTGGGCGAGGCTTTCATCGGTTCGAATGACTTCCGCGAGAATGTTTGCGGTGGCCTGGGTTCCCAACCCCGGCTCCTCCGCGGTGACCTTCATCGCCCGGTCGGCGCCCTTCGCCAGTGCGGTGTACAGAGCGTCGTCGATCTCGGCGGCGTCCATTGCCAGGACCGTCACCTTGCCTCCATGACGTTCCTTGAGCAGAACGGCCTGCTCGAGTGCATGATCGTCGGACTCGCTCAGGATCAAGCGCAGGAATTCGGTGTCGAGCGCTTTGCCATCCTGGGCCACTTCCAGTTCCTCGACCACGTCGGGCACCATTTTCAGAACAACGAGTATGTTCATGGTCAGCCCTCCATTGCCTCAGCCAGCAACTCCACCACGTCTCGCACAACCATCTTCTTGTCGTAGCCCAACACTTTCAGGGCATCTTCGAACCGCGAAACTTCGTAATCGCAGTGCACCGCCAGAACATCGGCGCCCGTCGCGACGGCTTCCTTGATCCGCCGCTCACTCAGTCTTTCGTGTCCTTTCGATTTGTAGTAAGTGTCCAACCACATCCCGCCGCCGCCGCCGCCGCAACACAGCGCGTTGACGCCGTGGTGCGTCATCTCGGCCAACTTCACGCCCGGAATGGCGCGGAGCAGCGCGCGCGGCTCGTCGTAGAATTCGTTCTGCCGCCCCAGGCAGCAGGAATCGTGATACGTAACCTTATAATTCAGCTTCTTGGTGAGCAGCGGCTTTAGCCGGTCCATATGGCGGCGTGCCAGATACGTCATCACCGGATGGACTTCATAACGGAAACCGACGCTCGGATAGCGGATATTGAAAGCGTTGTAGGCGTGCGGGCAGCCGGTGACAATGCGTTTGAACTGGTACTTGCCGAAGATCGCCATGTTGTAGTCCATGAGCGTCTCGAACAAGCCCGGCTCCCAGGTCAAGCGGCCGCACTCACCCGCGCACTTTTCTTCGTTGCCCAGGATGGCGAAGTCCACGCCCAGCGCTGCCAGAATCTTCGCCGTGGCGCGCGCCGCGTCCTGCCCGCGAGGGTAGAACGACTGATAGCATTCGACGAACCACAACACGTCGGTCTCGCCGCCGCATTCGGCGATCGTGCGCACCGGAACAGGACTGGTTTTGGTCCACAACGCCCGCTTGCGGCTGCTTTCGCCCATCGGGTTGCCGTAGCGCATGGTGTTTTGCAGCGCCTTTTGCAGCTCGGAGGGCAGTTCCGGCATTCGCAGCAGCGTCTGTTCCTTCATGAGCGGGAGCAGAATCTCGGTCAGACGGATGCCGCGTGGGCACTTCGCCATGCACGCGTAACAGGCCACGCAGTTGAGAAGGCTGTCGCTAGAAAACACCTTCTCGATGGTGCCGGCGCGGATCATGGCGATCATCTTGCGCGGAGGGTACTCCATTACTTCTCCGTACGGACACGTCGCCGCGCACGTGCCGCACTGGATACACGTCATCAGCCGGCGGCCTTCTTCCGTCTGAAAGAGGTTGTCGAGACTGGTAGGGCAGAGCGGTTCATCCAGCCGTGTTGTCGCCGTGCTCATCTGTTCCCTCCTCGGCAGACGGCATCAACAGCCGCCGCCGCTGTTTTTGCTGCTGGTAGGAACAATTGGTGCGCAGAAGCTGACGCACCAGACATTTTTCACGAAAATGAATTCCGCACTGCAGACACAGGTCTTCCGCGTGTTCGTGCTGACGGACTACCGCCGCCGAGATCTGATCCAGCAACGTCGCCACCCGCTTGAGGTCCTCGGGCGGGTATTTGCTGAACAAATCCTTCAGCCGCTCGGTCCGGGCGAAGTCGAAGGCGGCCAACAGGCGCCGCCCCTCCTCGGTCAAAGACACCCGGACACTGCGACGGTCGTTTTCCCCGCCACAACGGCTGAGGAACTTACGTTGGACCAGTTTTTCGACGGTTTTGCTCGCGGCCGGCGTGCTGATGCCCAGGAACGCAGCCAGTTCACTGACCGTCTGAATGTCCGTAAACGCAACAAGTTCAAGGACTTTCATCTGTGATGAGGTCAGTTGCCGGCCGGCAACCTGGGCCAGGAGCCGTTCTTCGAGCACATCGTCAACGGCCTTGGCGAAGATACGAGCGCTGCCTAGGAATTCCTTTATGAAGCTCGGAGCACCTGTATGAAGTTCCATACAACCGTTAACTCGGTTAATGATAAACGAAGTTAATTATACGCCTGGCTAACGATCTAGGCAAGCCCCTTTGATCCAGTAGAGACCCGGCTGCAACAACCCCCTCCGCCGTGCAACCATGGTAGTGTGAGCGCGGCACCCGCCGAAGGCTCGCGGGAGGCTTATATCTCTAGCAACATCAGTCGGTTCGACGGAATCCGCAACATCGCCATCATCGCCCACGTGGACCATGGCAAGACCACCTTGGTGGATGCCATGCTGCATCAGAGCGGGATTTTCCGCGACAACGAGGCGGTCATGGACCGCGTTATGGACTCCAACGCGCTCGAACGCGAACGCGGCATCACCATCCTGGCCAAGACCACGGGGGTGCGCTACAGGGGCGTCAAGATCAACATCGTCGACACGCCCGGCCACAGCGACTTCGGCGGCGAAGTGGAGCGCGCGCTCAACCTGGTGGACGGCGTCATGCTGCTGGTGGATGCGAGCGAAGGCCCGCTGCCGCAGACTCGCTACGTGCTCATGAAGGCGCTGGAAGCGAAGCTGCCGCCCATCGTGGTCATTAATAAGATCGACCGGCAGGACGCTCGCGCACCGGAGGTTTTGAACGAGGTTTATGACCTGTTTATCGATTTGGACGCCACCGAAGACCAGCTCGACTTCCCGGTGATCTACGCCAATTCGAAGGCCGGCATCGCCAAGACGTCGCTTGAAGATCCTTCCACCGATTTGCGGCCGCTTTTCGAGGCCATCCTCCAACACTGTCCCGGCGCGGCCGGCGATCCCGACGGCGTGCTGCAGCTACAGGTGGGCAACCTTGATTACAGCGAGTATCTGGGACGCCTGGCGATCGGCCGCGTCTACAACGGCACGCTGCACTTGGGCGACGAGGTAGGCATTTGCAAGCTGGACGGAACGCTCCAGAAGACGCGCATCACCAAGCTGTACTCGTTCGAGGGTTTGGACCGGGTGGAAGAGACCGAAGGGCGGCCGGGCTCGGTGCTGGCCATCGCGGGCGTGGAAGGCATCACCATCGGCGAGACCCTTACGCATCCGGAGACTCCGGCGCCGCTTCCGCCCTCGCAGATCGACGAACCCACCATCGCCATGACGTTCACGGTGAACACCTCGCCGTTCTCTGGCCGCGAGGGCGCCTTCGTCACTTCCCGCCATATTCGCGAGCGTTTGGATAGGGAACTGCTCACCAACGTCAGCATTCGCGTGGAGGAGGCCGGCGGGCCGGACGCCTTCAAGGTGATGGGCCGAGGCGAGCTGCAACTGGCCATCCTTATAGAGATGATGCGGCGCGAGGGCTACGAGCTGATGGTGGGCAAGCCCGAGATTCTGACGCGCACCGTCAACGGAGAAGTGCAGGAGCCTCTGGAGTTGCTGGTGGTGGATTGTCCGGAGCAGTTCATCGGAGTGGTCATCGAGCAGCTCGGCAAACGCAAGGGGCAGATGGACAAGATGGTGAACCACGGCTCGGGCCGTGTGCGCATCGAATTCAAGGTGCCTTCGCGCGGACTGATCGGAATTCGCAATCAATTGCTCACCGACACACGCGGCACGGCGGTGATGAACTCGCTGTTCCACGGCTACATTGCCTGGCAGGGCGACATTCCGACGCGGCCCACGGGATCGCTAGTGGCCGACCGTCCGGGTAAGACCACCGCCTACGCCATCTTCAATTTGCAGGAACGCGGCGAGATTTTCGTCACGCCGGGCATGGAAGTCTACGAAGGCATGATCGTCGGCGAGAACGCGCGCGACGCGGACTTGAACGTCAACATCGTGAAGGAGAAGAAGCTCACCAACATGCGTGCTTCCACCTCCGACGAAGCCATACGTCTGGTGCCGCCGCGCATTCTCAACCTGGAGCAAGCCATCGAATTCATCCGCGACGATGAATACGTCGAAGTCTGCCCGCAGTCCATCCGCTTAAGGAAGAAGATTCTCAAATATAACGAGCGCTGAGTCAGCGTATCTCGCGATAGAAGCGCGCTAGCGTTGCGATGTTGCGGTCGTTGACCGTGAAGCGTTCCTTGCCGGCGAAGGACTCCT
>CAZDIZ010000020.1:0-3825 GCA_964505625.1 uncultured Solibacteraceae bacterium
CGGGCCCCCGTCAATTCCTTTGAGTTTCAGCCTTGCGACCGTACTCCCCAGGCGGCATACTTAACGCGTTAGCTCCGGCACGGATCAACTGAATGACCCACACCAAGTATGCATCGTTTAGGGCGTGGACTACCAGGGTATCTAATCCTGTTTGCTCCCCACGCTTTCGTGCCTCAGTGTCAGTAATGGTCCAGAGAGCCGTCTGCACCACAGGTGTTCCTCCTGATATCTACGCATTTCACCGCTACACCAGGAATTCCGCTCTCCTCTCCCATACTCAAGCTCTCCAGTTTTCGGCGCACCCTCCCAGTTGAGCCGGGAGATTTCACACCGAACTTAGAGAACCACCTACGCACTCTTTACGCCCAGTAACTCCGAACAACGCTTGCTGCCTACGTATTACCGCGGCTGCTGGCACGTAGTTAGCCGCAGCTTCTTCTGCAGGTACCGTCATAATCGTTCCTGCCGAAAGAGCTTTACACCCCGAAGGGCTTCATCGCTCACGCGGCGTCGCTGCATCAGGGTTTCCCCCATTGTGCAAGATTCCCCACTGCTGCCTCCCGTAGGAGTCTGGCCCGTGTTTCAGTGCCAGTGTGGCCGTGTGCCCTCTCAGGCCGGCTACCGATCGCAGCCTTGGTAGGCCGTTACCCTACCAACTAGCTAATCGGCCGCGGGCTCCTCTTCCGGCGTATTGCTACTTTTCCCTTGCGGGGTTATGCGGTATTAGCCCCGGTTTCCCAGGGTTATTCCCCACCAGAAGGCAGATTACCCACGTGTTACTCACCCGTACGCCACTGTACTCACCAGGTTGCCCCGGCTTTCTCGTTCGACTTGCATGTGTTAAGCGCGCCGCCAGCGTTGATTCTGAGCCGGGATCAAACTCTCATGTTAAATTGTAGAGTTTTGATCGCCTCGGTTAATAACTCAGCGTTCTGACGAATTCAAACTTTGCGTCCAACCAGATTGTCAAACATCTTTGCGAATCAGCCGGCGATCTTATTCAGAAAGCCAACCAACCCGCAGGCCTCGAAACCCTTTAGGGCGCAAGGTATCGCGGCGCCTCATTTTAGGGCGCGCGCGACTGCTCCCTAGAATCTCTTGGAACTTGTAAGACCTGCTTAAGGAAGGCGACAACTTTACTTCGTACTGCCTACCCTGCGGTTTCTTCCGCTGCTGTTTCCCGATTCTACCAGATCCGTCTGAGGCACGCAAGTGCCCTTCAGCCCGTTTCCTTCGTTTCGTCCGGTCCAGCTCGCGACAACCTCAGAATAACAAACGGGTGAAGGAGGCGCAAGCGCCAGCGCCACTTTTTTGCGTCCAAAGCCGGTGAACGGCCTTCTCAACAAGCCAATCAGGCTAACAACTGCCAGCGAATCAACAACTTAAAAACCTCGCAGATTTTTTCAACTTACCCCGTCTTCCCTAGCATTTTGGTCGCCATCTCGGCCGCCTGCGTCCCTCGATACTGCGCTTCTTCAAGAATAGACAGTCCGCTCAGATCCGAGTTCGCCATCAGAATTCTTCCACTCGCCAGCGCCGCGCGCCGCCTCTCGGCACTCGAACGGAACCCCACAACCGGCCTCACCATGGCGTGACCCAGCCTCCAGATATCGATCCGCGAAACGCAGTCCCGTATATCCGGATGCGCTTTCTCGATGTCGCCGAGCACAATATCTTTCCAATAGGCCCAGTCCTGCTTGAGCATCCACTCACGGTTGCGCGACGGCGCACCCTCGGCCATGGCCCAATACCAGGTCCACACAGTCCGTTCCTGCCGCCGCGCCAACGACTGGTGCGTCGCCACCACGTAGCCCAGCATCGGCGAATCGTAAATCACGTTATCCCAGGCAACTTCCAGACTGCGCTCGCGCGGAAACCGCTCCAGCGTCAGATTGGCCGTGATCCACGGCGAGTACTCGAAGCCGCCCACCGCCGGCGCCTTCTCCATCACATAAGGGGTCAGAAAAGTCGGGGCGGCCCAAATCACCACCTCGGCCTCGCACTCCAGGTTTTCCGCCACCACCCGCACGCGGCGGCCTTTGTCCACCACTCGCCGCACCATAGCGCCCGTGCGCAGATAGGGCCGCAGCCGTTCCAGCATCCGCCGCACGATCCAGCCATTGCCCTCCGGCCACACAAGCGGACCTTTCTCGTCCGGCTCGCGCGCGGCGAAGTAGTGGATGCCGGCCCAGGCCGAGGCCTCCGAGGCGAGCGTTCCGTAGTCATCGCGACAGGCGTAGTTGGCGTACCAATACAGGTATGGGGACGTGAAACCCTGTTCGCGCAGCCAATCCGCCATCGATAGACGGTCGAGCGGCGACTCGCGTCCGTTGTCTTCAATCGGAATGGTGAACTCGCCGGATGCGTGAAACCGCCGCATCATTTCGTCGAAGCGGCGATACTCGTCACGTTCGCGCGCGGTCACCCCGACCTCGGGTTCCAGCCCTTCCTGCCAACGCCCGTGAAGAAACAGACGCTCCTGCGGAGAATGGCACAAGTGGCGCTCGTCCCACACGCCGTTGCGCAGCACGCCCAGGTCCTCGAACAACTCACGAATCAGCGTCGAGCGCTTCCCCGGCACCGGAACATAGTGCGCGGCCCATGGGTATGCCGTGATTTCGTTTTCACCCCAGCGCGCGTTGCCGCCGGGCTGCTGCTCCAGCTCGAGGATGACGAAGTCTGTGAAGCCGCGTTTGAGTAGGCGCCATGCCGCGCACAATCCGGCCATACCACCGCCGACAATCACAACCGATTTGCGCAGCAGTTCGCGCGAGGCCTGAAACGATGTGTTATCGCGCAAACGGTGCCCGGGCTTTTCCGAATCGAAGACGAAGCCACCGGTGATGGGCCGCCCGGCTTTTCTCGTCAGTCCAATCAACCCGCCGCCGAGAAACCCGCGCCGGTCCAGCGTCAATGTGCGATCTCCCGCCATTCGCGCTCGTAATGGCGCACCAGCACCTGATCGTTCAGACGGTTCACGCCCGCCTCCACCGCTTGCATATCCACGGGAAAGACGAATAATTGCGCCAGATTTTCCTTGCTGAGGAAGCGCAATCCGCGCGGCAGCTCCGTGGGCGCCGAGTACGCACCGTGCCCGGCAAGCACAAAGCCCCATTCGCCGAACGACGGCACATAGACGTGATAGGGATAGGTACGGAACCCCGCCGCCCGCATGGTCTCGACAATGCACCAGTAGGACTGGCGCGCAAACAGCGGCGAAGTGCTCTGCACCGCAACCAGCCCTTGTTGGCTCAGATGCTTCGCGAGCAACCGGTAGAACGCCGTCGTGTAAAGCTTGCCGAGTGAGAAGTTCGTGGGATCGGGAAAATCGACCACCACAAAATCGTAGTTGCCCGTGTTCGATTCCAACCACGGAAACGCATCGGCGTTGATGATGCGCACCTTCGCGTTCGAGAACGCACCGTTGTTGAGCCGCGTGAGCATGGGATGCGTCGAGAACAGGTGCGTCATCTCCGGATCCAGATCCACGAGCGTAATGCTCTCCAAGGCCGGATACTTCAGGATTTCGCGCACCGCCAAACCGTCGCCGCCGCCGAGCACCAGCACGCGCCGCGGCGCCGGCACCGCGGCCAACCCCGGATGCACCAGCGCTTCGTGATAGCGGTACTCGTCGCGCGAACTAAACTGCAAGTGCGAACTCAGAAATAGCCGCACATCGTCTTTCCACCTGGTCAACACGATGCGCTGATAGCGCGTGTTGCGTGACAGAATCACTTCGTCCGCATAGAGGCTGTCATCGGCCGCGCGTGTGATCTGCTCGGCTCCAAACATACCCGCGCCCAGCGCAACAAGCACAGCGAACGA
>CAZDIZ010000020.1:3925-53310 GCA_964505625.1 uncultured Solibacteraceae bacterium
CCCACTACGATCACGATGACGTACAGCACCAGCCGGAAACCCTGCGTGTAGGCAAAGGCCAGAAACAGCAACGCCGAGGAGAAGCCGCCCACCAGACCCACCATGAGTTCGACGGCCACGAACCGCGCCACCAGCGCGCGGCCCACGAAGCGCGACAGCCAGCTACCCACGCCCATGGCAAACAGGTAGCTGCCGATGACGGTGGAGAACTGGAACACGCTGTCGCCAAGCAGATAGCTGGCCAGCGTCCCGGCAATCAACTCATATACCAGCCCGCAGGCGGCAATGAGAAAGACCGAAAGAAAGAGTACGGCGGACAAGTCTCAATGTACCGCCGACGCGATGATCACGGAGACACCGAGCGCCATGGCGCCCACCAAAATGGCCAGCGCAGTGTTCTTCTCCTCGACAATCTCTTTCCACAGCGCGTATGGCGTCAGCAGGTCCAGGATCCAGAACGCCAGCGCCAGGATGACGATGCCGAGCACCGAATAGAGCAGCGCATTCAGCATGTAGCCAGGATGGAAGTCGGTCATATTACTTTCCTCCAATGTAACGGGGCAGATACCGGTAGTGCGACCGGTACGCGCCGGGATTGTCGCGCACGGTCTTGGGCACGTCCTTCAATTCGTTGACGCTCAGCAGACTCCAGCCACGGTATTCGGCCACGCCCAACAAGCCCAACAGCAAGGAACCGTAAGCCAGAAACATCGGTTGTTTCAACATCAGTCGTCTCCCGAATCCGAATCCGAATCGCCATCGGAACTTGCGACGGCGTAGTCGCTTTCAGCCCACCGCGCGCCTTCGAACTTAGCCGAACGGATGGAAATCACAATCGGCGGAATCAGCAGCAACAACAAGGCAATACCGAACCAGGAAAGCGACGGCACGTCGCGGCGCACCGTGATCGAATAATTCACCGACGTGGCGGCCGCGTCCATCTCGGGCTCAATTCTCAGATAGTACCGGCCCGGCGGCACACTGGGAACTACCGCCGTGTCGCTTGAGTTGCCTTCGGTCCACGCGCCATCGGAATCAGTGCCTGAGTAGCGGCTCACCTCGCGGCCGAAGTCATACGCTTCGCCGGTGGTCTCGTTGATCAGGGCATAGCCGAAATAGGCCCAATTATTGCTTAAATCAGTCGTGGTTTCCAGCTCTACGTTCGAAGTGTGTCCCTTCAATTCAAACACCGGAGTCACGAAGCTGGCTTCGCCGCCGGTTCGCGGCGAAAAATGATACTGGCCCGAGAACGCCTGCTCGTTGCGTGCCGCCATCGCCACCAGCAGCATGATGACGAACAGTCCCATGAAGAACGTGAGAAACAGCATCCACGCGTTGCGCACACGCCCGGTGAACGGCGAAGGCTGATCGGCGAAAACGCCTTCAGCCGCCGGCGCCTGCCCTTGCAGACCAAACGCCTGCCAGATCTCCGCGCCCGGCGTGTAGCTCGCCATCGACCACACCACTTCCTCGGGCGTGGTTTCCGCCGACAGCATTTTGGGTGGTGCGATGTAGTCGGCGCATTCTACGGTTTCGCCGACTTTCACACGCCACGGAAACTCGCCCATTACGTAAGTGGTGCGCGCCACGGCGGTCTGGAAGTGAACGAAGGTCTCCGAGGCCACACGCGCCGCCGGCTTGCGGCCCGACGTCGATGCCACCGGCAGCATGCGCAGCGTGCGCCCCAGGTTCCAGTGACCGCGGTATTCGCTTAGGTAACGATAGCCCTTGTAAGGATTGAACAGCAGATACTCGTACCAGCTGTACGGGATCCCCTCCACCGTAATCGTGCGCTCTTGAAACCCGATGGCTTCCCATTCGCATCCATCGAGCTTGCCGCGTTTGCCCAGTGGAATCTTCGGCTGTATACGCTCGCGCGCCTGGAACTTTTGCAGTACTCCGAGAGCGGGATCTTTGGCGTCCAACACCGAGCAGCACTGTATACACACCACCGTGAGCGCATTGGCGCCGGAACGAATGGTGAGCGGCGCGCCGCAGTTGCTGCAGTTCAACGCGCGGGCACTCATCGTTTCCATCCTTCAAATTCGCGCAGGCGCGACAGGCGCAAATCGTCGAACTCAACCGCCTCGCCTAGAAACAGCAGCGGCGGTGTGTCGCTATAGTCGATGGTTCCGAACCGCGCATCGGCTCCGCGCAGGTCGGCAAATAGCACTTCGGTCTTGTCCCAATACTGGAACGGAAGATCGCCTTCCACGCCGCGGTAACGCGCGCGCGTCAGCGTGGTCACGCTGAGCGGCACGCCGTGAAACTGGAACGCCTGCCCGCGCGCGATGGCGTTTTCGGCTGGCAGCGCCTGACCCGGATTACTCAGCATGGTGACGGCGTAGTCCAGCTGCGCGTCCGAAAGCCAGCCGCTGGAATTGTCGTTGAACACCAGGTGCCATTCGTTCCAGGTGCCCAACTCGTATTCGTAAATGATGCGCCCCACGACGACGAACGCCTTGTTGCGATAGATGCCCTCGACGCCCAGTTGAATGGGCGAGGCATCTTCGGGCAGGTCCGCCACCTCGCTCACCTTGGTGAGGTCCAGGTCCGTGCGGACCAGGATCGAGCGGCAGTATGGGCAGACCGTCTGAACGGCGCTAGACCAACGGAATTGAACCGGCGCTCCGCAGTTGGGACAGTTCGTGCTTCTCTGACTCATCCGCCTCCTGGTAGTTCCGCTCCAAGCGCCGCACGTTCACCCGGGACGCGGCGAACTCCCGTTGAAAGTACCCGGCGAAGTCCCACTCGGGACGGCACCGGCAACAGAACAGGTTCAGACAGATCGACGAGTATTCCGGAAAAGTATGACACGCCAGATGGGATTCGGCAAGGATCTGCACGCCGGTCGCCCCGCCGGTCGCCGGGAACTGATGCCAGACCGCGGCGCCGACCGGATGCAGGTCGAGCGCCGCGATCACGTGCGCAAACATGGAGCGCAGTTTTGCCAGATCGGCGAGGTCCGCCGCACGGCAACCGTACGCTTCCACTACCCATTCACAACCGGACATGTTTACTGTTGCGACGCCCCGCATTCGGGGCAGAACTTCGCGCGGCCCGGCATAGGCTTGCCGCAGTCAATGCAGAACTTCGATCCGGCCACGGGAGCTACCGGCCCGGCTGCGGGCGGCGGTGCTTCCGGGGCCGGCCCCGAGGGCACACGGACCGCATTCATCATAGTCTGCGCCATGGCCATGCCCGCACCCAAGCCCGCGCCGATGCCCGCTCCGCCGCCGCCTTCGTTGGCCGCGGCGATAGGCATGGATTGCGCCACCTGGAATTGCGTGTAACGGCCCATGTCGCCCACCATGTTCATGCCGATGCGTTCGTTCAGCCGTTTCTGCAGTTCTTCCGGCAGCGACAGGTTCTGCACCACGAACGAGTCCAGCGCCAGTCCCAACTCAGCGAACGCGGGCGCCAGTTGCGCGGCGATCTTCTGGCTCAACTCCACCTGATTCGCCGCCATGTCCAGGAACGGAATCTGGCTTTCGGCAAAGGTATCGGCCATGCGCCCGATGATGGTGTTGCGCAACTGGCCTTCGATTTCGGCGGTGCGATACAGGTCGCGCGTGCCGCTCACCTTGGTGTGAAACGCGCGCGCGTCCATGATGCGCCAGGAGTAGATGCCGTAGCCGCGCAGTTGAACGGCGCCGAAGTCGCGGTCCCGCACCGTGATGGGCGTGGCCGTGCCCCAGGACTGGTTCACCTGCAAACGCGTCGAGAAGAAGTATACGTCGCTCTTGAACGGGTTCTGGAACATCTTGTCCCAGTTCATGAGGTTGGTGAGCAGCGGCAGCGTCTGCGTGTTCAGCGTGTACAACCCTGGCTGGAACACATCGGCTACGCGGCCTTCATTGACGAACGCCGCCATCTGCGATTCACGAACGGTGAGTTTGGCTCCGTTCTGTATTTCCATGTCCTGCATGGGAAAACGGTAGGCCAGGATGCCATCCTCGGGTTCGACCCAATGGATAACATCAATAAATTGTTTCGAGAGGAAATCCTTCAGTCCCATAGATCCTCAGGTCTCTTTGCAGTATACGCCGAGACCGGCACGGTTGTTCCGGAAATCGGACCCTACTCGACTCGGCGTAACGCTAGAAGCCCGCACGAGGACGATAGCCGGGGCGCGCGCGCACGCGGTACTTCTTGGCCACGTCGCTGGGGATCTCCACCGAAATCTTGCGGAAGCCCTCGTTCGGGTTGGCTTGCGGGTAGTAGGTGATGGTGTAGGAGTTGCCCAGGTCTTCGCGAATGCTCTCGAAGGCCTCCACCTGCTTCTGCCAGGTCTTGGCGAAATAGGCCTTGCCGCCGGTGCGCGTGGCGATGCGGCGGAACACATTGCTCGAAATGGAATCGCGATTGGCTTCGAGCGTCGAGATGACGTAGATGGGAATGCCCTCATCCTCGGCCACCGCGCGCACATCGTCGGGCGCAAGCAGACTGGCGTTGTCCGGTCCATTCGAGAACACGATGACCACTTTGCGGCCCGGCACCTTGGCGGCATCGCGCAAGGTGAGCAGCAGGCAGTTGTAGAGCGCGGCGTCATCGCCGGCGACAGCCTTACGCAAACCGGTGATCGCCTCCGTGCGATTGCGCGTCAGCATGGCCACGCGCGACAGGTTGCGGCTGAACGTGTAGACCGCCACCGAGTCGGCGCGATCCAACCCGCGCACGAAATCCGCGATGGCGTCCGAGGCGTAGACAAAGCCCCGATACATGTAGTTGCTGGTATCGAACAACACGAAGACGTTGGTACCGGCCAACGTGTCGGTGCGCGGCTCACCCACCGCCGGCGCGGTCTCGGTGGTCGTTTGCGTCACGATGGGCCGTGTCTGTCCGCCTTCGAGTACTTGCACCGCCGGACGGTTGCCTTCGGCGAACGTGGAGACCTTCTGCAGAATGCCGTCCTCCAGAATCCGGAAGTCGCTGGGTTTGAGCCCGTTCACGTAACGCCCCTTGCTGTCGGTGACGGTGAAGCTCAACACCACCATGTCCACCTTGACGCGGAAGAAGGGCTGCTGCTCCTGGGCGGACGAACGCGGTGGAGCCGTTAACACTCCCGCGATCAACGCCGGCAACACGATGCTTGCGATTCGTTTCATGGTGATCCTCCTGGTTCCGCGACCGTTAGTCGAGGGAAGCTTTCTGCTGGGCGCCAGCATTGCGTCCGAACCGCGCCCGCGCGTCCTCCGCCACCAGGCGCATCGAGCGCAACAACGCCGGCCAGTCTTCCAAGTGCGTGGCGAAAATCCGTTCCACTGTCTGCTGCGTCCATTCCGGAACCAGAACGTTCAATTGCGCCGGGGCCAGATTCAACTCGTCGGCCACCGCCGCCCAATAAAGGACCGTGGATTCCCAACTCTCGGCCATGATGCGGCTGGAGTAACCCATCAAGGTTGGGAATGTTCTCAGATACAGCAGTTCCGGCTGATAGGAATTCGTAAGGGTAGGCTTGGGTGTGCCAAACAGCCGCGAGATGGCGCTGTCGCCGACCCGTTCCGGCGCGGAAGCGGCCAGGCGCCGGATCTCACTCGTAAGCGGCCCGGCGTCGTTGCGACTGTTGTCGGTCAGGCGCCGCGAGATCAGGTACAATTCGAGCGGTGTGATGTGATCGAGCGCCAGCTTGATGTCTCCAACGTCGATCAACTCGGCGACGCGTCCCAGCCGCACCGGCGCGGCCTGCGTCCCCAGCACCGCCAAAACCTTCTCACGCGTCCCGGCGTCCAGCGCACTTTCGGCCACCAGCGACTCGCCGTGGCGCATGTTCACACCCACCCAGCGCAACTGCGCCGGCTCCGTCGTCCACCAGCGAGGAACCTTCGCGCTCAGGATCATCTGCGGAACCAGGTCGCCCCAAATCAGCGCCTGCTCGCGCGAGGGAATCAGGAAATTCTGTTCGGCTTCGGCCAACGCGTAGGCCACTCCCGACAGCGATCCCACCAGGCGCCCACCGGCGCTGGCCGGCCACCCGGTGCCGTACACCTCGGTCTGCCTCCAGGTTTGCTCGGACGCCTGCATGCCCAAAAAATCGTGGCTGCGAACGAACAACGGATTGGTGAAGAGAATCTGCGCGCCCGGCGGTGCGTAGTGCGCGTAGTTCATACCCACCAGCGTGTCGCGCAGAAATGGCGTTAAAGCACCGCGCAGGTTCTGCAACTTCTCTGCATCGTTTCCAGCTTTCTCGACGGCCAGCCGCAGATTGAGTTTGCGTTGCGATTCGACGTGCTTTTCGGTCCAGTACCCGAACGACAGCGCGGTCTTTTCGATGCCCGATAGCGCCGCGCGCGGCAACTGCACTTCCGCGATGCGATTGGCCAATCGGGTCACCAGTGCTGTATCCAGCTTTTCGCCCTTCGACACGCGTTCGAGGTTGGCGCCCAACTCGAAAATCGTGTTCAGACTCACCAGCCGCTGCGCCTCGAAAATGCGCATCATCTCCTGCACCACCAGCATGTGCGCATCGGCTTCCACACCGGCCGGCGCGCCGGCCATGAGTGCGAGCAGGCGCTCGTGCGGCTTCCCGTCAGCCGGCGAGCCGGAAGCCTTCAACAACAGCTCGACTCCTCCGCGGCCGGCATCGAAGATCTCGCGCGAGTCGCCGCCCTTCGCAAAGGGCGCCAGAATCGCGGCCAGCGTCTTGTCCACTTCGCCCGCGGGCAGCAATTGCTGCCGGACCAGGATCTGCCAGACCCCCACCAGCGCCTGCATGATGCCGGCGGCATCCGAACGCACACCTTGATCCCGAATGTCGCTTAGAGCTTTAGCGGCATCCAGGAACGATAGAATGGTCGCGTCGCTCACCAGAGGCGATTCGGCAAAGATCGGATACTGCGAGCCGTAGCGGCGGTATTCACGCGCCAGACGATCCACGGTGGCCGCAGCTAACGGCTGCGAGCGGCGGCGATCCACGTCGGTCAGCGCCATGAAGACTTTCAGCGGTTCGTTTTCGACCGCCTTGCGGCACAACGCGAATAGCGCCTCGATCACATCGTCCGGCTCTTTCCACGACGAAGCCAGGCGCGTCAGTTTGCCGTCATACTTGCCGTGCGGATGCTTGACGAACAGGTTCCGCCACACTTCGATCGAACCGGGAATGAGCGGTTTCGAATCGGCGCTCATGCGCAGCCGCGTGGTGAGCAGCATCATGTCGGTGTTGGCGCGGAACACCGGACGCGCGGGCCCAGGGCTGGTGACTCGCCCGCGCACGGCCTGGTAGAAACGCTTCAGCCGTTCCGGCTCGGTCAGGTACTGCTCCACCGGCCCGTGGATGCGCGACAGCGAATCGAAGTAGCTGGCCATCCATCCGTCGTCCTTCGCGATCAGGCGTTCGAAAAACGCGGCGCCCTTATCGGGATCCGCGCCGACTAGATCGCCCCACATCTTCCGCGACCGTTCGCCGCCCGGCACCACCGCCTTGCCATTGCGGATTTCGAACATGCCACCGTAGAAATCCAGCACGTGCGAGAACGCCTTGATGCGCTGCACGGGAACGGCGGCGCGCAGTTGTCCGGCCGTCTGCTTATCCAGCTTGGCCAGGCCCAAATACAGGCGGCACAACGCCGGGTCGCCGAGAAAAGCATCGATCGCCTCGCCGGTCACCTTGGGCTTGGCGCCCAGCCAGTACTCAACCGGATAGAGCAGCGGAACACGCGTGGACTTGAAGTCGTAATCGAAGGGGCGGTTGGTACGCAGAGCCTGTTCCAACTCGGCCAACGGAAAACCCGAATCGACGGTAAGAAACGCGCGCGTGGCGTTCACCGTCTCCAGCACGACATCGCTGCCGCAGCCGCCACGCATGCGATAGCCGAGAATGCGCAGCAGTTCGGCGGTCTCGGTCGATTCGCAGGCGGGAACGTGTATCCGTTTCGTGGCGCCGGACAGACGGTCGAGTTCACGCGCCTGGGACACGTACCGCACGACGAGCTTCAGATATTCGGTTTGATCCAGCGCCTCATTGCTGGTCACCGCCTGATAGCCGTTGGTAATCACGTTACGTGCCAGCGCCGGCATCAGGTCCTCCGGACGCAAATCCGGCGCCAGTGCCGCCATGCGGGCAAACGAACGCAGCGGACCGGGAATCTCCAGATACGCCTCCGCATCGCTCGCCGCAGCTTTCGGCGAAGGCACGTTCGCCGCGAAGCCGCTGCCGCCAGCGGCGCGATAGTCGGCCAGATGCCTCCCGGCGGCAGCGTTATCGCCGGCCAGCAGGTCCAATACCACCATGCGGCGCAACAGTCCCGCGCGCTCGGCGTTCTGCGCACTGCCGGCCGCCTCCAACGCCTTGGCGTAAGCTGCGCGGCGTTCGGCAAAGTTATTGCGATCCAGAAACTCCGCGTAAGCCTTCAGCGCCGCGTAGTCAGCGGGCGCGTTTTCGGCCGCGCGGCGAAACGCCGCGCGAGCGCCCGCAATGTCGCCGGCACGCTCCGACTGCAAGGCTTCGTCAACGGGATTACGCGCGGCGGACAGTACGATAGGGTAGGCCAAAACCGCGAGCGACACGAGGAGTTTCATGGTATACTCTCCGGCTCTTCGTGAACTAATCTATCACTTTTCCCAGTACGAGGATCTGCCGCCGATTGTACCCGGACGGCGGCATCCCAGCAATACCGATTGGATGCCGGAATTCCTCTGTGGTCGCAACCGTTCGGCATGGTTTCGACAGTGCGTGATGTAAACTTATCTCCAAGACAGGACCCATGCGAATGTCGCGAAGAGAGATGATGATGGCCTCGACCACGGTAGCGGCCAGCGCGGCTGCCGGTGTGCCACTCGTTCCGTTCGGCCCGCACAAAATCAGCCGGTTGATTGTGGGCGGCAACCCCATCAGCGGTAACTCGCACGTGTCCGCCGCGCTCGATGACGAGATGCGCGACTACTTCACCACACGCAGGGTGCAACGCCTGCTTTCCGACTGCGAGAACGCCGGTATCAACGCGTGGCAGTCACGCGGCGACCGTTACGTCCTGCGCATGCTCAACGAACACCGTCTGGAAGGCGGACGCCTGCAATGGATCGCGCAGACGGCGTCGGAACTGGCTGACATCCCGAAGAACATCCACGACATCGCCGCCGCCGGCGCCATCGGCATCTACCATCACGGCACATCCACCGACCGTTTCTGGAGGTCCGGCAAGATCGACCAAGTCCGCGAACGCCTGAAGGTGATGCGCGACGTGGGCGTGCGTGTCGGGCTTGGCACGCACATGCCCGAGGTCATCGACTACGCCGAAGAGAAAGGCTGGGACGTGGATTTCTACATGGCCTGCGTCTACAACCTAAGCCGCACGCGCGAAGAGTGCGAGCAACTCAACGGCGGGCCGTTCACCGGCGAATATTTCCGCCACGAGGATCGCATCCCCATGCTCGAACGGGTGAAGCGGACCTCGCGCACCTGCCTCATCTTCAAGGTCTACGCAGCCGGACGTAACTGCGCGACACCGGAGCGGAAGCGCGAAGCGCTCGAGTTGGTATTCGAATACGCCAAGCCGAACGACGCCGTCGTGGTGGGCATGTTCCCGAAGCACCGCGATGAAGTGCGCGAGAACTGCGAGTTACTGCGAGACGTGCTGGCGCGGAAGGCAGCCAGTGCATGAGCACCCAGGCCAACACCGGTGGACTGATTGGGCGGCGCGCGTTTCTCGCCGCGGCCGGTGCGCCGGCGATCCTCAGGGCGCAATCCAAACGTCCGAATGTTCTGTTGCTGATGACCGATCAGCAACGCTTCGATACGCTTGGCTGCTATGGCGCGCGCGCCATCGAGACGCCGAACCTGGATCGTCTGGCGTCGGGCGGAGCGTTATTCGAACGCTGTTACGTGAACAACCCCATCTGCACGCCCAGCCGCGCCAGCATGCTGACGGGTAAGAGCGTCCCGGGGCATGGCGTCTATCGGCTATACGACAACCTGCCGGAAAACGAACAGCTCTTCACCAAGCGGCTGCAACAGAATGGCTATCACACGGCGCTGTTCGGGAAGTTGCACGTGAGCGGTAGGGATTACGAAGCGGCGCGCCGGCATCCCGGCGACGGCTTCGATGTCTACGAGTGGTGCATGGAGCCGTCGCTAGCGCTGGAATCACCATTCAACGGGTATCGCCAGTGGCTGGAGAAAGTATCGCCCCAACACCTGGAGGGTCTGCGTAAGCTCGGACGCAAACTCACGCACGTACCGCGCGAAGTGCATATGACGCACTGGGCCGCCGAACGCACTATCGATTACATCCGCAACTCGCGTCGCGACCAGCCCTTTTTCTGCTTCACCAGCATCTTCGATCCGCACAACCCTTACGACGGCTACCCCAACGAAATGCGCGGGCGCGTGAAGCCGGAACTGCTCCCAGAACCGCTGCCGGTCTCCGGTGACATGGCGCGCGCGCCTTACGGGGTTCGCCTGGAACACGAGCGCAGCTACTTGGGCCCGTTTTCGAAGTTCTCGCGCGCGGACCTGATGGAGATGCGCCTGGGATACTTCGCCTCCGTCGCGTTGATGGACCTGGAATTCGGGCGCATCCTGCAAGCCCTGGAGGAAAAGAGCATCGCCGATAACACGCTGGTAATTTTCGTCAGCGATCACGGCGACATGCTGGGCGATCACGGACTGCTGGTGAAGGGCGCGCACTTTTACGACGGGGGCGTGCGCGTGCCATTGCTGATGCGTTGGCCCGGGCACATTCGTCCGGGCACGCGTCGCACTTCGCCGGTGCAGCCGAGCGACCTGGCGGCGACAGTGCTCGCGGCCGCCGGATGCTTGAACGACGACGCGCGCAACCGGATGCCGGAATCGCAGGATCTGCTTTCAACCAATGACGCTTCGACCCGCGACTACGCCGTCTGCTGCTATCGCAACACCGGCATCTTCCTGGGTGGCGTTTACGCGAAGCCCGAGGTCCATGCCACGATGTTCACCGACCGTCGTTACAAACTGAACCTGTACCACACACCGGGCGAGCCCGCCGGGCAACTGTTCGACATGGTCAACGATCCGCTCGAGCGCAACGATCTGTGGAACGATCCCAATGCGCGCGACGTGCGCCTGCGCATGAGCGAACGAATGCTCGCCTGGCTTGCGGCGCAGGAGCGGGCGACACAACTGAACAAACACCTTCAGTAGTTGGCATAGAATCAAATCGAGGAGAACTCGCTGATGAAGAGAATCATCGCTCTCGTGTTGTGTCTGGCGGCGCTGCCGCTGGCGGCCCAGGAATACAAGATCGCGTTCATTGGACTGGGCCATTCGCACACCTGGGGGCACCTGACCCGCATTCTGCAAGGGGCGCCGGTGAAACTGGCTGGTATCGCCGAGACTGTTCCCGAACTGATCGCCGAAGCCAAGCGCCGCGGCGCCACCGACGTTCCCATTTACGCCGACTACAAGAAGATGCTCGACGAAGTGAAGCCCGACATCGTCTGGGGCTTCGTCGAAAACAACCGTCACCTGGAAGTGGTAGAAGCCTGCGCGCCTCGTAAGATCCACGTGATTTTCGAGAAGCCGCTGGCGTCCACTTATAAGGACGCGCTGGCCATCCGCGCGCTCGCGCAAAAGAGCGGCATTCAGGTGATGACCAATTACCAGATGGCGTGGTGGCCCACTAATTACGCCGCCAAGGCCAAGGCCGACTCCGGCGAGATCGGCAAAGTGTGGCGGCTACGCGGCATCGTCGGTCACGGCGGACCGGGCAAGGCCTCTGGCCTGAATCGCCATTTCTTCCTGTGGCTCACCGACCCGATTCAGAACGGCGCCGGCGCGCTGATGGACTTCGGTTGCTACAACGCGCTGTGGTCGCTGTGGTACAAAGGCCGTCCGCAGAGCGTCTATGCGACATCCAATCAACTTCGTCCCGACGAGTTTCCGAAAGTCGAAGACGCCAGCGTGATGGTCCTTTCTTATAAGGACGGCATGGGCATCTTCGAAGGAAGTTGGGACCTGCCGCGCGGCTTCCAAGACCTGGAAGTCTTCGGACGCACCGGCAGTCTCTACACCACCGGAAGTGAAGTCGCGCTGCGCAAGGGCAAGGAACCGGAAGTGAAGATCGACGTGCCCGCGCTCGCCCCTGAGATGGCCGGCCCTACGCAGTACATCACCTACTGCATCAAGAACAAGAAGCCGGTCGAAGGCCTGGTGGCGCTGGACATCAACGTCGGCGTGGTTGAGATCATTGACGCGGCGAAGCTGTCGATCAAGACTGGCAAGGCGGTGGGGCTTAAGTAGAAGGCAGGAGACAGGAGACAGAAGACAGGAGCCGGTGGGGCGGCGCTTTTCGCTTCACCGGCTCTTCTTCGTTTCGAGATAGTCGAGTGCTGCTTCTAGTGGCTTGTCCGTACCCGCTCGATGGTCGGCCACCGCGTTCGCTACACGCTTGTCCGGATCGATTCCCTTCCCTTCGTAATCGATTCCTTTCGGCGAGATGGATTTCGTGTAGGGTATCGCGTAGCGCAGCCAGTTTTCGGGGGTTTCGATCGCTACCGTCCATCCGTGAACGGCTCCGGCGGTGCGTTCTCCGAACAGCTTTGCACGGCCGTACTCTTTGAGAATTGCTGCTAGAATCTCGGGTTCGCTTTCAGTGCTTCGGTTTGTGATCAATGCCACCGGACCTTCGTAGCGCGGTGCGTTGGAACCGGTGCTTGTTGCCGGCTCTTTGTTTTCGCCTCCGGGCCTGGGCACATTCCGGAATAGCGATTTGCCGGGGCCTAGCAGCGAACTGGCGATGTAGCTTGCCACCGCGTCGTCTCCTCCGAAACAGTCGCGCAGATCGAGAATCAACCCCTTCGATGGCGGCACAGCTTCCCACACGCGGCGCAGTTCGGGCAGCGGCACACTGATCGAGTCCAGCGCGAAGAAGCGCAGGTGGACCACTCCGCTTCGCGGACGTTCCGAAATTACGGCCTTGAGCTCACGCGCTCTGGCGATGCGCTTCGCGCGCGATTCGAAGGTGCGTCCCTTGCGGCACACACGCAGTGTTGCTTCTGAATTCGCCGGACCGAAGTACGGATTGTCCAGTACCGGCTCCAACCTCGCCAAGGTGACCGGCCGCAGCGCCTTTGCCGGCAAGCCATCCACCGAGGCCACTTCGTCGCCGGGGCGCGGATCTTCCGTCGTCTTCGGCACGTAACGCACGAACACGCGCTGTCCCACGCGATCGAATAAGAACGGCAGCATGTTCTTCCGCCAATCCCATTCCTGTCTCGAATAAAGAAAGATGTGACTGTTGCGCAGCCGGCTGAGCATGTCGCGCAACACACCGGCCAACTGCTCATTTGTGGAACAGGCTCGCGCCTTGGGCAGGAACTCGGTGCGCACCGCGTCCCAGTTCACGCCGCGCATGCCCGGATCATAGAAACGGTCGCGCGCGCCTCGCCAGACGGCCTCGAGCAAACGCTCGTTCGCCTCCGGAGTCCGCTGCCGCGCATTCAGCAGAAGCGTGGATAGAAACGTCCGCCGGTCCATGTGTTTATTGCGCCGGCCACGATCCGTCCGGCAGATAGTCTGGTCCGCCGAAGGTTATGGTGCGACCATTGCGCCAGCGCCAGATTTCGTATGGCACTGGGTCGCCCGGGTGCGATTCGTTTTCGTCAGGCGGCCCGAAAACGACATAGGCGTGGCTGCGCGGAGAGATGACCGATCCAAATCTCTCGCGCGCGTAAGAGAGCCTGCGATAGTGCTCGGTCTTCATCCCCGGACGCCGCGCCCAGAATTGCGCGATGAAATGTTCGCGCTCCTCACCGCTGCGTAGAGCAAGAAATTTCGTGCGCTCTTCCGGCGCGATAATGTAGCGCACTTCCTGTTGAAGCCAACGGGCGTGCATCTCCCGGAGTGGCTCATTCTGCCGCTGCGCTCCCGGCGCCATCGCCCACGCCGCCGCGGCCAGCACCAACACGGAAACCGCGATCGCCGTCCAGGATGATCGCGCCGCATCGCCCGCACCTAGCAGACGCCGCACTCGCCGCTCCAACCCCGTTCCTGATGCGGCCATCGCGTAACGCTCGCGTGTTTCTTCCAGCGTCAGCAAAGCACTCGCGTAGAACTTCGCATCGCCGCACGCGGCCGCGGCCATCTGGTCGCAACACGCCTCGCGCTCCTCTCGGATACGGGCGGACAACCACCACACCGCCGGGTGATAGAACAGCACGGTTTCAATCAGAACCTGGCCGACGTTTACCAGGAAGTCGTGCCGGCGGACGTGCGCCAGTTCGTGCGCCAGCAACGCCTCGATTTGCTCGGGCGGCATCGCCGTAAGTGCGCTTGCTGGAACCAACACGACGGGCTTGAGCCACCCGAACACTCGCGGAACCAACACATGCGCACTCACGAACCAACGCACCGTGCGCCGCACCTTCATGCGTTCGCCGAGCCGGCGCACCGCGCTTGCCAACGCATCGGGAAGCGGCTGGCGCTCCCGGTGCTGTCTACGCCACGCGAGCGTCCAACCGCCCAACGCGCGAACACTCATGACGCACAGCCCCGCCGCCCAAAACGCCACCGCCCACTCAGTCCACGCTGCGGCCGATACAGGCACCGCGGCCGGGGTCGAACGGTACGTCAGGACCGTTGCGACCGGACACATCGCCATCGCCGCCAGCAACGCGCACAAAACGATGTAGCGCAATTGCGCGAGCCGCTCCGGCACCGCGCGAAGCACCAACCACGCCAACGCACCAAGCAGCACCCCTTGCCAAAGGAATTGAATGAGCGCCCACGCGAACGCGTCGATCATCGCCGGCTCCTTTCGTGTTCGTCGAGCAGGCGCCGTATCTCGGCAATTTCCCGATGGCTGGCGCGCCGCTGGGAGAGCGCTTGCATCACCAACTCCGCCGCCGAGCCGCCGAACAGGCGGTCGATCATCTCGCCGACCAAGCGTTTCTGAGCTTGTTCCTTCTTCACGGCGGCGCGGTAGACGTGCGTGCGTTCGCGCTCATCGCGCTTCACGAGTCCCTTGTCCGCCATGATCTGCATGAGTTTCAGGGCCGTGGTGTAACCGGTGGGCTTGGTCTTCTGAAGTTCGTGGTGGACCTCGCGGACAGTGGCCTTCTCCAACCGCCAAAGCACGCCGAGAATCTCAAGTTCCGCGGGAGTAGGCTTCATGGTCCCGATGATATACGAAACTCTTCGTACTGTCAACGAAACCGTTCGTACTTCTGCCTCCTGCCTCCTGTCTCCTACATTCTGTAAATCATCATCCCGCTCAGCAGCTTCGGATAGAAGTCCGTCGACTTCTGCGGCATCACGCCTCCGGAGAATGCGATGCGGGCCACTTGATCCACCGAGGCGGGTTCGAGCAGGAAGGCCAGTTGCGCGGCTCCCGATGCGACTTCCGCCCAGGCCACGTCGATGCCGCGGACGTAGCGGATGTATTTCTCGGTGCGCACGGCTTCGGCCGATACGCCCAGCACTCCCTCGATTACTTGCGAGTGCAACACGGCGACGTCGAGCACGTCTTCGCGGCGCGCGCATTCGGCCAGGTACAAACCCTGTGCGCCGTTCAACGCCACGCCCATGCGGACCAGCCCGTCGTGCGGCGCGGCCCACGCCTCGCGCAAAGCATCGAGCGAGGCGAGCGGTGTGAGTTTGAAGATCTTGCCCAGGCTCTCCAGAAACGCTTCCGGAGCGAAACCATCGATGCCGCTCATCACGCGATGCGTGCCCAGAATGCGCAGCCCCGGCGAGTGCATGTTGAAGTACGCGATGGGTACGCGCGCTGCGGCGGCAAGCGTGGGATTCTCGTTGCGGAACGCGACGGCGGTTTCGTAACGGTGATGGCCGTCGGCGATGATGAGCTTGCGCGACGCCATCAGGCGTTGGATCTCGGCGATGCGTTCGGCGTCCGAAATGCGCCAGATGCGATGCACGCTCGCGTATTCGTCGTTCACTTCCGCGAGCGGCGCGCTCGCCGCGGCTTCTTCGATGAGACGGTCCACCGCGCCTTCAGCATCCGCGTACAGCATGAAGATCTGTTCGCACTGCGCGCGCGTGTGGCGCAGCAGTTCCATGCGGTCCTGCTTCGGGCCCGTGAGCGTCTGTTCATGACGGTGCACCACACCGGCCGAGTAATCCTCTACGGCGCCCAACGCGATGAACCCCTTGCGCACCAGCCGCTCGCCCGTATCCGGCGACACGAACTCCTGAAAGTACGGATAGATCGACGGCGCGGCCTCGCGTTCGAGAATTCCGCCGGCCACCCAGCCGTCCAGATACGCCGCCGCGCGCGTGTAAACGTTGTCAGCTTCACTGTCGTTTGGAAAACGCTCGCCGAGTATGACGCGGACCAGGTTGTACGGGCTGGCCGCCAGGTAGCGCTGCCGCATCTCGCGAGAAATCTTGTCGTAGGGTTGCGTGGCCAGGTTCTGTAGTTCTCCGGCGCGCGCCGAATAGCGATAGGGCTGGAACGGAAACAGGCTAGCCATAGTGTTTTGGGAATCCTCAGGATAGCAGATCCATCTCACCGGCCCTGCCGTGGTACCAGACAGCGGGAAGCTCTAGTACTGAATACCACCCGGGGACCAGCATCCCAGCCGCCATTGAATTAGGATGAGGGAAGATCTACCATGCAGTCCGCCTTCAATCCGCAGGAACTGCTGGACCTGGCACTGGTCATCTCGTTCGTGATGATGGTTCTGGTGTTGGTTCTGCTCGCTGCCTACCTGCGTCATCGCGCGCTCCATCTCCGCGCCGAACGCGCCGTGGAACGCGCGCATGCGCACATGGGAGCGATTCTGGACGCGGCCGTGCCCGGGATTATCGTGGTGAACGACGAAGGCGTGGTGGACGCATTCAATCTGGCGGCCGAGCGTCTGTTCGGCTACGGCGCATTCGAAGTCGTCGGCCGCAACATTGGAACGTTCAAATTGTTCGAAGCGCCGTCCGCGAATGGCGGAGAGAACAAAGACCCCTTCAGCATCTCATCCACGGGCAGTGGTGGCGTAGGCGTGCAGGCTTTGGGCCGGCGCAAGAATGGCTCGACGTTTCCCGCCGAGTTGTTCGTCAGTGAAGGGCATCTCGGCCGGCGGCGCGTGCTGGTCGGCGTGGTACAGGACATCACGGCGCGAAAGAAGACCGATGACGCCGCGAAAGTGGGACTGGTCCGGCCGGAAGACGTGCTGGATTCCATCGGCGCCATCGTCGTCATGATGGACGCGAGCGGCAAGATACTGCGGATCAATCGCGCTTGCGAACATGCTACCGGACAGCGCCAGGACGAAGCCGCCGGCAGGTTCTTCTGGGACGTTTTCTCCGCGCCGTCCGGAATGAATGAAGCCCGCGAAAGCATCGAGCAGGTCAGCCATCGCGGCGTGGAGCGCAAGGGCGAAAGCGATTGGATCACGAAGGACGGACGCATCCGCCGCATCGCCTGGCGCCTGTCCTGGCTGCCGGCCGGAGAAGGTTCGTCGCGGCAATTCGTGATCGCCGCCATCGACATCACCGAGCAGACGCGGCAAGCCGACCAAGCCGCCGAAGCGCACGTCACGCTGGCGCTCGAAGCTTTTTCCGACGCCGTGGCTTTGCGTTTGACCGATGCGCTCACCGCCGCTGCCGGTTATTCGGAACTAGTGTTGGCCTGCATGAGTAAAGATGATGCCGCGCGCAAGGACGTCATCGAAATCCAAGAGGCCACCGCCAAAGCCGCCACGCTCGCCCGCGATCTGCAAGCGTTCGGTGGCGGACAAATCCTCATGCCGCGGCTCGTCGACGTGAACACGTTGCTCACCGGAACGGAAGGCCGGCTGCGGCGCGCGGTGGGCGATGGCATCGGAATCGAATTGATGCTCGCGCCCGCCATCGGCAGAGTGCGCGTGGACTCAGATGGCCTCACGCGCGCCGTCGAACGATTGGTGAGTTTCACCGCGGCGCGTCTGAATCACGCCGGCCGCATTGTGTTGCGAACGCTGGAAGTGCAAGGCGGGCCCACGGGCGCCTGCATCATGCTGGCGGTTCTGGCGCCCGAACTCGAACTTACCGACGACGCCTGCGCGCGCCTATTCCATCCTTTCGCGACGGAACAAACCGCTTCCAGCGGCACGGGTCTCGAGTTAGCCGCCGTGCGCGGATTCTTGAGGCAAAGCGGCGCCGAAGCGCATGCCGCCAGCCGTCCGGGCAGCGGCACGCGCCTCGAAATCTACTTGCCGCGCGTCGAACCAGCTCCGGCGGCGCGGACCTCCAGCGTGTTCACCACGATGGAAGAGTAGTTACTTCGTCTTCAGCGCGATCACGCTGGCGTGCGCATCCGGCGCGCTGCCCGGAATCTGGACCGACAGCTTGCCGCCGCTCTGGCGGAAGTTCAGTTTCGCCGAACCCTTGAGCAAGCGCGCCTCAACCACCTTGCCAGGGAAATCCGCGATCTCCAGTTCGCCCTTGGGCCAATCGAACACGTGCACGTAAACGGTCTTGCCCTTGGCCGTGGTGCGCCCGAACGTCAGGTTCTGCAATGGACCGTAAGTGGTCCCGTAAATGGCTTCGCCGTTCACCTTCATCCATTCACCCATCGCTAGTAGACGTTCGGTGAACTCGGGCTGTATGGTGCCTTCCGGCGTGGGGCCGACGTTCAACAGGAAGTTGCCGCCCTTGCTGGCCACTTCAACCAGTGTGCGGATCAAATGCGTCGTGGATTTGTAGTTAGTGTCGTTCTTGTTGTAGCCCCACGTGCTGTTGATGGTCATGCAGGTTTCCCAAAGCTGGAAATCCTCGGGCGCGGGAACCTGTCCGGGCGCCAGCGGCTTCTTCGACGGAATGGTCTTCGGAACGAACTGCTCCGGCGTGATGTAGTCGCCGGGCGTGCCCACGCGGTTGTTGGTCAACGTCTTCGGTTGAAGCTGATGGATGAGATGATCGAAGCGCGTGCCGTCGTAGGCTCTGCCGCCCAAACCGTCCCACCAGATGATGGCCACGTCGCCGTAGCGGGTGAGCAGTTCGGTCACTTGAAGCTGCATGTAATCGAGGTACGTGCTCCACTCGGCGCGCGTGGGCTCGCCGCGCCGGTTGGTCGACGAAAGCTTGGTGGTGTCGCGGTATCCGGGATGATTCAGATCCGGCGGCGAATAGTAGAAGCCCAGCGTCATGCCTTCCTTCTTGGCGGCTTCCACCAGCATCGCCGCGGTGTCTTTTTTATATGGCGTGTTGGTGATCTTGTAGTTTGTGAACTGCGAATCGAACATGCAGAACCCGTCGTGGTGTTTCGAAGTGAACACCATGTAGCGCTGGCCGGCGGCTTTGGCCAGTTTCACCCACGCCGACGGATCGTATTGCACTGGATTGAAGCGCTCCGGCAGCGCGCGATACTCAGCTTCGCTGATGAATCCCCAGCGCTTCATGGGAGGTTGCATAATCGGCCAACTCGCTTCCACGCTGGCCAGCGAGTAAGGGCCCCAATGGATGAACATGCCGAACTTGGCTTCGCGGAACCACGCCGTACGGTCCTCGGCGAACGCCGACACGGACAAGAGAATCAGAAATGTGAAGACGATCAGACGTCGCATATTGATTGATTGTATGCTGACAATCTCAGGGAAAGAAGGGACCTCATCATGGACACGACTCGCCGGGGCTTTCTACAAACCTCCGCCGCTGCCGCCACCGGCGCCGCGGCGCCGGTCAACTCGAACGCCGCGCCGCTCGACGCGTTCTCGATCGCGCGCCGCCACGCAATCGTGCGCGACCTGCCCACGCCGAATTTCTTCGAAGGCATGCTGCTTGGTAACGGCGACATTGGCGTGGTGGCTACGGTACGCCCCGACGCGCTGGGCCTTCACATCGGCAAGGAGGACGCCTGGGACATCCGCGTCAGCGAGGATCACTACCCGCACGTGCTCACCTTTAAGGAGTTGCTGAAACTCTGGGAGCGCGCCAGCGCCGAGGCCAAACGTCAGGGCAAGCCGGACGAGCGTTACCTGGAACAGCGAATCGACTTCTTCGCCGAATACACCAAGAAGGTCCGTTCGAGCTACGCGAAGACCTGGCCGCGTCCCTGGCCCTGCGGCATCGTCTGGATTCACTGGGACTCGCGCTGGGTACAGGTCGTCGAACAGCGGCTGGATCCGTCGAGCGGCGTGTACCAGTTGAAAATCGCCCACAGCGCTCCCGGCGCGGCGCGGCGCATCGTCACCTTCACCGCATTCGTGAATTGGAACGACGGGCACGTGCATGTCTCCAGCGACACCGACGCTCCCGTTGTATCGGTCGCCTACTACCCGAATCTCGACCCATCGGCTAAGCTGCCAGAGCCGGAGTTGGACGGTTCGGCTTCGGCGAACTTCGCCGAATTCAACTGCTATCAGCATTTCCCCGCCGTGGCTCCCACCGAAGCGCAACCCGATCCGCCGCGCTCAGTCAACGACAAGAACTTCATGCTGAGCGGCAGGCTGGCAGGCGCCTGGCGCTACGAAACCGGCGAGTCGCGCCAACGCGAATTCTTCCGCGCGGCCGCCGCGCAGCCGTTCCGGCTGGACCTCACGCTGGTGACTCCGCGTGACCGTTCCGACAACGGTGCCTACGCGCGCAAGCAAGTGGTGGTTCATTCGCAGCGTAGCGTCGCCGAATTTCTTGCTGAGAATGAAAAAGGCTGGCGCGGCTTCTGGTCGCGTTCGGCCGTTCAGTTCGCCGACAAAGACCTGGAGCGCATCTGGTATCACAACCAGTACTGGCTGGCGTGTTGCCTGCGCGAAGGCAAGGTCGCGCCCGGATTGTTCGGCAATTGGATGAGCGGCAAGATCGGCACGGCCTGGCACGGCGACTATCACATGAACTACAACACGCAGCAGGTCTGGTGGGGCGTGTTCTCCTCCAACCACATCGATCAGCACCTGCCGTACGTTGAACTGGTCGAGAACCTGCTGCCGGCATCGGAAAGATACGCCAAAGAAAAGTTCGAGTTGCCCGGCGCGTTCTTCCCGCATTCGGCTTACCCCGTGCCCAGCCAGACCATCGCGTACCCGGTGCCGAGTTGGGGTTACGAAATCTGCGAAACGCCCTGGACCGTGCAGAGCTTGTGGTGGCACTACCTCTACACTCTCGACAAGGACTTTCTGAAGCGCGCCTACACACCGCTGCGCGCCGCCGCGCGTTTTCTCGCCGCCTATCTGCGCAAGGAGGCCGACGGCCGCTATCACGTCTTCCCCACCGTATCGCCTGAAAACTACGGCTTCACCGTCGACTACAAGTTGAACAAGAACTGCATCATGGACCTGGCGCTCACCGAGTTCCTGTTCGACGCGGTCATTGAAGCTTCCAAGATACTTGGCCTCGACGAAGCCGAGCGCGCACGTTGGGCCGATATCCGCCGTAATCTGGCGCCCTATCCGAAAGCGCAAGGCCCTTACGGCGAAGTCTGGCTGGATGTGGACAACGCGCCGCTGGAGTGGGTCTACAACATTCCGGTGACACTCGCGCCCGTGTTTCCCGGCGAGCAGGTGGGACTCGACCGCGGCGCCGGACAAGTGGCCATCGCGCGGCGCACCGCGGAGACCATTCGTCTCGAAGGCGGCAACGATGTGGTCTACCAACCGCTCATCCGCGCGCGCCTGGGCATGTTGGATCTGGATTGGTTTAAGCGCGAAGTGCGTTATTCGCAGGTTCCCAACGGTGTTACGCAGGACCGCGTCCGCCAGATCGACGGGCGCTACCGTGATTCGACGAACACGGATTTCATGGTGAACATGGGAGTGTGGACCGAAAATCTCGCTCTACCTGCCGTGCTCAACGAATGCATGATGCAGAGCTACGCGGGCGTCATACGGCTGTTCCCCAACACGAACAAACTAGGGCCCGCGAGTTTCCGCGATCTGCGCGCCGTGGGCGCTATGCTGGTTAGCGCGAGCTGGGACGGCCGCCAGGTGGGTCGCGTTTCCATCCTGAGCGAAAAGGGCGCCGTGTGCCGCCTGGTGAACCCATGGCCGGGCGCACAAGTCCAGGTGATGCTCGCGCGCGATCGAAGCGCGGTGGAAACGAAGCTGGCGGGAGGGCGCATCGAGTTCCCAACCGCGGCGGGTGAAAGGTATCTGGTGGAGAAGGTATCAAAGTGATGAAGAAACTATTTGTCGTCCTGGCGCTGTTGCTTGCCGTGGCCGTGTTGTCGGCCAAGGCGCCTCTCACACACGAAACCATGTGGCTGATGAAGCGCGTGGGCGCGCCGTCGCCCAGCCCCGATGGACAGTGGATCGTCGTCCCGGTGACCGAACCCGCCTACGATGAAAAAGACCAGGTCTCGGACCTGTGGCTGGTGCGCGGCGACGGCATGGGTGCGCCTCGGCGCATTACCAACACCAAGGCCGGCGAGAGCGGCGTGGCGTGGAGTCCCGACAGCCGCCGCATCGCGTTCAGCGCCAAGCGCGAAGGCGACGAAGCCACTCAGATCTACATTTTGGATCTGGCCTCGGGCGGTGAAGCCATGCGTGTGACGTCGCTTTCCACCGGCGCCTCGCAGCCCCGCTTCAGCCCAGACGGCCGCCGTCTGCTGTTCCAGAGCACCGTCTATCCCGGCGCCGCCGATGATGCCGCCAACCAGAAGATCGCCGCCGAACGCAAAGCGCGCAAGTACAATGCGCGCGCCTACGACGGTTTCCCCATTCGCAATTGGGATCGCTGGCTCGACGATCGCCAGGCACATGTGTTTGTGCAGGCCGCCGAGCCCGGCGCGAAAGCGCGCGATCTCGTGGCCGGCACCAGACTCGTTGCCCAAGCCGGATTCGGTGGCGTGAGCGGTAACTCCGGCGACGATCTTTCGCCCGTCTGGACGCCCGATGGCAAGCAAATCGTCTTCGTGGCCACGGTCAACCGCAACCAGGCCGCGTACGCGAATGTGGTCACGCATCTGTATAGCGTCGATGCGGCTGGCGGCGAACCAACGCCGGTCACCACAGGCGATACCAGCTACACCAAACCCGCATTCTCGCCCGACGGCAAATCGCTTTACGCTCTGGCTTCGCGCGAAGCTGGGGTTACTTACAGCCTTGAACGCTTGATGAAGTTCGGCTGGCCCATGAACGGCACCCCCGCCGCGGTCACATCGACTTGGGATCGCTCCGTGAGCAGCTACGCAATTTCGCCTGACAGCGGCACGGTTTTCATGACCGCTGATGAGGCCGGCCTAGTGAAGATCTTCCGTGTGCCGGCCGCAGGCGGCGAAGTGAAGCAGGCCGTTGAGCAGTCTTCCGGTGCCTACAGCGGCCTCTCGATACCGCCGCGCGCGCCCGAGTTGATGTTGTTCGCTAATTGGGAGAGCTCGGTGAGTCCCGCCGAACTTTATCGTCTGGACCTCAATGCGGGACGCGCGGGGAACTTGACGAGCTTCAACACCGCCCGCGCTCTGGAGGTCGATTGGCGTCCGGCCGAGCACTTCTGGTTCACCAGCAAGGCGGGCCGGCGCATCCACAGTCTCGTGGTGTTGCCGCCAAATTTCGATCCATCAAAAAAATACCCGCTGCTGACCTTGATCCACGGCGGTCCGCACGGCATGAGCACCGATCAGTTCTTCCTGCGCTGGAATCCGCACCTGTTGGCCACGCCCGGCTACGTGGTGATCCAGACGAACTACACCGGCTCAACCGGCTTCGGAGAGAAATTCGCCCGCAACATTCAGTTCGATCCCTTCAAGACGCCCGCCGACGAGATCAATGAAGCCGTCGACGAAGCCGCGCGCCGTTTTCCTTTTGTGGATGGAACGCGCGTGGCGGCCAGCGGCGCCAGCTACGGCGGCCACCTTGTGAATTGGCTCGAAGCAACGTCCACGCGCTACAAATGCCTGGTGGGCCACGCCGGACTCATCAACCTGGAATCGCAATGGGGCACCAGCGACACCATCTTTCATCGTGAGGTCGGCGCCGGCGGACCACCGTGGAAGCAGGGTAAAGTTTGGCGGGAGCAGAATCCGATCCGCTACGCCGAGAGTTTCCGTACACCGATCATGTTGTCTGTCGGAGAGAATGACTTTCGGGTGCCGCTCAACCAGACGCTCGAAAACTGGAGTGTGCTTCAGCGTCAGAAGGTGCCCAGCCGGTTGATCGTCTTTCCCAACGCGAATCACTGGATACAGCGAGGCGAAGACAGCCGCTACTTCTATTCGGAAGTCTTCGCCTGGCTTGCCAAGCACCTCTGAAGGCCGCACGGCCGCGGCACCGGCGCCTCAAGAAGCCAGGCGCTCGGCCCGCAGGAAATTCCGGCCGGAGAACGCGGCCGGTGTCGCGGCGGGTTCGACATTTTCCCCCGCGTACTGTTCCAAGTAACTTATGAGACTGTCGACGAGTGCTCGTCTACGGTACAAGAGTTCGAGCTTCTTTTCCAGCGAAGCCCGTGGGGAGGTGAACGAAGATGCCGTGACTCGAGCCATGGTACAGATATATCAGTACCATGAGTCCTAGGCAACCTACTTTTACGGCTAATGAAAACCTAATTTGCGGGTAGTTCAATTACCCACTTTGCGGGTGTAAGTAGTTACACATAGCTACCTTCCCCGCCATGCTAAGATCTAGAATTATCCTCTCATCTTCATGGATTTTCTTCAGGGGTTGAATCCACAGCAGCAGCAGGCGGTGTCGCACTGTGCGGGTCCGCTGCTCATCCTCGCCGGCGCCGGCAGCGGAAAAACGCGCGTCATTACAAACCGCGTGGCCCACCTTATTGGGGTCAAGAAGGTGCCCGCCTACGCGGTGCTAGCTGTAACGTTTACTAATAAGGCAGCCGGCGAGATGCGCGATCGCGTGGCCCAGTTGCTGGGGTTGAGTGGCACCAGTGACGGACCCACGATTTCCACATTCCACTCCTTCTGCGTCCGGTTGCTGCGCCGCGATGGTGACCGCCTGGCTGACATACGCCCGGGCTTCACACGCCAGTTCACCATCTACGACGAGGACGATCAACTCGCGCTGGTGAAATCCGCCTATCGCCGGCTGGAGCTGGATGAGAAGTTCATGCCGTACCGCTCGGCCATCTCGCGCATCAGCCACCACAAGAACCACAAAGAGACATCGGCCGATGTTCGCAAGGACCGTGATCCGAAATCGGCGCGCTTCGCCGCCATCTTCGACGCCTATGAAGAAGGCCTGCGGCAGGCCAACGCGCTCGATTTCGACGATCTGTTGCTGGAAGCGGTGCGCCTGCTTCATCACGACCAAGCCACGCGCGAACGCTATCGCCAGCGCTACCAGTACGTGATGATCGACGAGTATCAGGACACCAACCGCAGCCAGTACGAGTTGATGCTGCTCATCGCCGGCGGCCACAAGAACATCTGCGTGGTGGGCGATGAAGATCAGTCGATTTACGGCTGGCGCGGCGCCGACATCCGCAACATCCTGGACTTCGAGAAGGACTTCCCGGGCGCCGTGGTGATCCGCCTGGAGCAGAATTACCGCTCGACGCAAAACGTGCTGGACGCGGCGGGCGCCGTGGTGGCCCACAACGTCGAGCGCAAGGGCAAGAACCTGTGGACCGAAGCGGCTCCCGGCGAACCCATCGGATTGTTCGAAGCGCCGGACGCCGAGAGCGAGGCCGCGTTCATCACCGACACCATCGATGAGATTTTGATGCGCGAACCCGATCAGCGCATCGCGATTCTCTACCGCACCAACGCCCAGAGCCGTCAGATTGAAGAGGCGCTGCGGCGCCGCGGCCGCAACTACCTGGTAGTGGGCGGGTTCAGTTTCTATCAGCGCGCCGAAATCAAGGACGCGCTGGCGTATTTGAAAATGCTGGCCAGCCGCCGCGATGACATGAGCCTGTTGCGCGTCATCAACACGCCGGCGCGCGGCATCGGCCGCACCACCATCGAACAAATCGAGCATCACGCGCGCGACCGTAAGCTGTGTTTGTGGGAAGCGCTGACGGATCTGCTCGAAACCGGAGCGCTGGCGCAACGCGCGGCGGTGGCTCTGGGCGAGTTCCGCCGTCTGATCGAAGAGCTTCGAGACGACGCGGCGAAGCTGCCCCTGGATGAAACGCTGCGCCAGGTTCTGGATCGCACCGGATACCGGAAGATGCTCGAAGCCGACGCAGCGCCCGGCTCGGAATCGCGCATCGAAAACCTGAACGAGTTGGTGAACGCCACCGCGGAAGCCGCCGAGCGCGGCGAAGGACTGGCGGAGTTTCTCGACCAGACCGCGCTTGCCAGCGACGCCGACTCGGTCGACACGCGCAGCCAGATTTCGCTGCTGACCCTGCACAACGCCAAGGGTCTGGAGTTTCCAGTGGTCTTCCTGGCGGGCTGCGAAGAGAAACTGTTCCCGCACAGCCGTTCCTACGATTCCGAAGCCATGATGGAGGAAGAGCGCCGTCTCTGCTACGTTGGCATGACGCGCGCCGAGCGGAAACTCTATCTCACCTGGTGCCGTTCGCGGCGCCGTTTCGGTGGCGGGCCGGCCGAACCGTGCATGCCATCGCGCTTTCTCGCCGAGGTTCCGGCGCGGCTCACCGTGAATCTTTCGCGGCGCGGTTGGGATAATCAGGTGGACCTGTTCGCCGAGCGCCACGAAGTCCGCCAGACGGTGAAGAAGAATCTGTACACCGGAAAGTCATATAATTCAATGGAGAACATCTCCCAGTTCTTCACCGAACGCGGGATGAGTGGATTCGCGCCCCCTCCGGCCGCCGCGACGTCCCAGCCGGCAGCGCCGGTCAAACCGGCGCCGGCGAAGAAAGCGGCGGGAGGCGGAATCCGGCAAGGTGCCAAAGTGCGGCACCAGATCTATGGACGTGGAACCGTCGTTCGGATTGAGGGCGAGGGCGACGATGCTAAACTGACGGTCAGTTTCTCCGGCTACGGTCTGAAAAAACTGATCGCGAAATTTGCGGGTTTGAAAGCTGAAGAATGAACACCAAGAAAATCACCGATAAAGAAGCACGCAAGAAAGTCAAAAGAACGGCGCGCAAGAAGGCTGCGCCGAAGCCGAAGCGCGCCTCGGGCGTTGCTCGCGGCTCCCAGAAGCGCAAAGTCAAGAAGATGGTCAAGGGCCAGCGGAAACGTTAGGCCACAATCCGGGCGCGCGCGTGAGCGGCGGTGTTTCCGCGCGCGCCCGGTGCTGTCTTCATGCGACGCCTGCTTCGCACCAAAAGCATCGATGCTCTGCTCGCCGCCAGCGAGCGGCCTGAACAGCGTCTGAAGAAAACCCTGGGGCCGTGGAGTCTCACGGCGCTGGGCATTGGAGCTGTCATTGGCTCCGGCATCTTCACGCTGGTGGGGACCGCGGCGGCGGGCGAACGCCTGGCATACCACTCGATTCTGCACGCTCCGGTACTGGACGTGTTGCTGCACGGCCAAGGCGCGGTGGCCACCATCGGCCGCCCCGGCGCCGGACCCGCCGTGTCGCTGTCGTTTCTGGTGGCGGCTCTGGCTTGCGCGTTCGCGGCCCTGTGCTACGCCGAGCTCGCCTCCATGATTCCCATCTCGGGCAGTGCGTACACGTTTGCCTACGCCACGCTCGGCGAGATTTTCGCCTGGGTGCTCGGCTGGGATCTGATCCTGGAGTACGCCGTTTCGAACATGGCCGTCGCCGTGGGCTTCTCGGCTTACCTGAAAGATCTGGTGCAGAGCCTCACCGGATTCGTGTTGCCGCCCGCACTCACCGAACCCATTTTTAAGGAAGGCCGCATCACGGGGGCGTATTTCAACCTGCCGGCCATGGTGGTACTGCTGGTGCTCACCTGGGTGCTGGTGCGCGGCGTCAAGGAAAGCGCCGAGACCAACAACATCATGGTGGGCGTCAAGCTGCTCGCCATCCTGATCTTCGTCTTCGGAGCCGCGCGCGCCGTCGAACCGTCCAATTGGCGTCCGTTCATGCCCAATGGATTTCCCGGCGTGCTGACCGGCGCGGCGCTGGTGTTCTTCACCTACATCGGCTTCGATTCGGTTTCGACGGCGGCCGAGGAGTGTAAACGCCCGCAGCGTGATCTGCCCATTGGCATCATCGCCAGCCTGGCCATCTGCACGTTGCTCTACGTCGCGGTGGCCGTGGTGCTGACCGGCATCGGCGACTACCGTCAGATGAACAACGCCGCCCCGGTCGTCAATGCTCTGCACGCGCTCGGCTACGACAATATCCGCCGCTGGGTGGGCGCCGGCGCCATCATCGGCATGCTCAGTTCGCTGCTGGTGTTTCAGTACGGGCAGGCGCGCGTATGGTTCGCCATGTCGCGCGACGGCCTGCTGCCGCGCCTGTTCTCCAAAGTGCATCCCGAACACCGCACCCCGCACGTGAGCACCTGGATCGCTGGACTGGTGGTGGGAATCCCGGCCGGCATCTGGGACATCGGCACTTTCGCCGACCTGTCCAACATCGGCACGCTGTTCGCCTTCATCGTGGTATCGGCCGGCGTGCTGGTGCTGCGAAAGAAGCAGCCCGACCGTCCGCGCGGATTCCGCGTGCCGCTGGTTCCGTTGCTGCCGTGGCTGTCTATTCTCGCCTGTTTGGGCCTGATGCTCGGTCTGCCGCTGCTCACCTGGCTGCGCTTTTTCGGCTGGATGGGTATCGGACTGGGAATCTACTTCCTGTTCGGCTTCCGGCGCAGCCAACTGGCCGAGTGAAACAGCCCTAAAATCCCCCTGCAAATGGCTAGAACCGCACCGATAAGCCAAGTGTGGTTATCCGTGGGATAGCCCTGCGCGCCACTCTGGGAGCTGTTCTGGCGTGTTGGCAAGCCTGGGCCGGAGGGCCAGAGCTGCCTGGGGACTTGACGCAGGCCAGTCTGGAACAACTGATGGAGATCCAGGTCACTTCGGTGGCCCGGAAAGACAGTACGGTTGCGCATACACCCGCCGCTGTCTACGTCATTACCAGCGAAGACATCCGGCGCTCGACGGCGACGTCGATTCCCGAATTGTTACGCATGGTGCCCGGCATCAACGTCGCGCGCATCAACAACAGCCAGTGGGCGGTGAGCGCGCGCGGATTCAACAACCGCTTCTCGAACAAGCTGCTGGTGCTCATGGACGGCCGTAGTGTGTACTCGTCGCTTTATTCCGGCGTCTACTGGGAAGTTCAGGACACGGTCCTCGAAGACATTGAACGCATCGAAGTGATCCGCGGCCCGGGCGCTACCATTTGGGGCGCTAATGCCGTCAACGGCGTGATCAACATCATCACGCGCAAAGCATCGGACACGCATGGCGGCTTGGTGGTTGCCGCCGCGGGCCAACACGAGAACGTATCCGTCGCCGCGCGCTACGGTGGGCGCGCCGGCTCGAACCTGGACTACCGTGTCTGGGTGAAAGGCTTCCGCCGTTCCAGTCTGCCCAACGAGCGCAGCCAGAGTTCGACCGACGGCTGGAACGCCGACCGCGGCGGATTCCGGGCTGATTGGACTGTTTCGAAAACCGACACGGTAACAGTGCAAGGGAGCGCCTACGACAGCCGAACCGGCGAGACGTTGGCCGTGGACTCGCTCACCGGAAGTCGCAATACGCTTCCCAGCGCTTACTCTCGAACCAAAGGCGAGACACTGCAGGCCAGTTGGCGCCGCGCGCGCCCGGATGGTGGGCGCGCCGAGTTGAGCACAAGCTTCGACAGTTGGAACCGCGACGAAGCGATCGGCAGTGGACACGTGAACACCTGGGATTTGGACTACCACGCCGGGCGTCCGGTCGGCGGCCGGCAGGACGTGCAGTGGGGACTTTCCACGAAACTGGTCCACGACCGGTTCACCATGACTCCGGGAACGTCGATGCAGCCGCCCTCCAAGACCACGTTCGTGTTCGGCGGCTTTCTCCAGGACGAGATCGCGCTCTCGAAGGACCGTTTGTGGCTCACCCTGGGAACAAAGATCGAGCACAACACCTATACGGGCGTCGAACTCCAACCCAGCGCGCAATTGCTCTGGACGCCTTCGGCCACCCAGTCCGTGTGGGGTTCGGTGGCACGCGCCGTGCGTACGCCTTCACGTGCCGAACGCGACGTACGCTACGATGCCGGCACAGTGCCGCTACCCGGCGGGTTGCTGGCCGTTACGCGTGTGTTCGGCAGCCCGGATTTCGACTCCGAGGTGCTCATAGCGCATGAAGGCGGATACCGGATCGCACCGGTCCGGTGTCTTTCGCTGGACGCCGCCGTCTTCTACAACCGCTACAGTAAGCTCAACGCCTTGGAAGCGGGGATGCCCACACTCGACTGGACGTCCTCGCCGCCGCTCGTCCTCCCGATCTACATGCGCAATACCGGACGCGGCGAAGTCCACGGCGCGGAGATTTCCGCGCATTGGAGCGCGCGGCCGTACTGGCGTCTCGAGGCCGGGTCTTCCCTGTTACGTATGGATCTGGGCGTTGTAAGCGGCGCGGCTGCCACCAGTCCTCGATCCGACAATGGACGTTCGCCGCGGCATCAGGGGCAAGTGGCGTCCTTACTCGACTTGCCGCACGGCTTCAGCGTGGATCTTTTCGCATTCGCTTACGGGCGCCTGCCGACGCTCGATGTACCGGGCTACGTGCGCGTGGACGCGCGCCTGGGGTGGCGCTCCTCGTCACACTTTGAAGCGAGCGTGGCGGCGGAGAATCTGACCGGCCGTGAGCACCTGGAATTCCAACCCGAAATGATCAGCCGCGGACACCTGATGCGGCGCACCGTACACGGCAAGATCGTCTGGCGTTTCTGAGAGATACGAAAAGGGGGATTGATCTCCAGATCCTCCTCACGCCCCTCCGGTTGGCTCCGATAAGCAGAGTGTGGGGCGGGTGTGTCAACAACTGCGTACCTGGGCGCTGGTGGCGTCGTTGGGCCTTGGAAGAGCCCAGTCGCCGGAACCATCCGCGGCGCGGCTTGCCCCGACACAGGACCTTTCCAGCGCCAGCATGGAGCAGCTTATGGACATCGAGGTCGTCTCGGTGGCCCGCAAGCGCCAGCCCATGTCGCGCACCGCCGCGGCCATTTACGTCATCACGGCCGAGGATATCCGTCGTTCGGGCGCGCGCTCAATCCCTGAGTTACTGCGCATGGTGCCAGGCTTGCACGTGGCCCGCATCGACTCGAGCCAATGGGCCATCTCCACACGCGGTTCCAATAGCCAGTTCTTCAACCGGATGCTGGTGATGGTCGACGGGCGGGCGTTGTCGACTTCGATCTACGGAGGTGTGTACTGGGACGCCCAAGATCTGCTGCTGGAAGACATCGACCGCATCGAGGTGATCCGCGGCCCCAGCGCCACAACGTGGGGGCCACGGGCGGCCAACGGCGTGGTGAACATCATCATGAAGAAGGCTTCGGAAACGCAGGGCGGTTACACCGAAGCCGGCGGCGGCGGCCAGGAACGCGCCTTCGGCGCCATGCGCTATGGCGGGCGTTGGGGCGCTAACGCACATTACCGCGTCACGGGCCAGTTCGCGCGCCATCATCACTCCGAGCGCGAAGACGGTACCGACGGCGCGGACGGTCTGAACACGGAACGCGCCGGATTCCAGCTCGATTGGAACGCGGCGGGCCGCAACGAAGTTAGTCTGCGGGGCAATACTTATCAACTGCGGACCGGACAGAACGCGGGAGTGCCCGAACCTCAGGCTGTTGTCACGAACGCAGCCGTGAATAGCACGGGGCGCGGCGGCGATTCACGAGTGCGCTGGCTACGCACTTCCGGTGACGGCACCCGAACCGACGTGCAGTTCTCGCACGACTGGGTCAGCAACAACGGCTGGCGGTTCGAGGAAACCACGCACAATATCGATTTCGATTTGCGCCGGCTACCACGTCCCTACGGGCGCCACGAGTTGCTCTACGGCTTCAATTACGTTGAGACCCGCAACGGACTCGTCGACCGGGCCGCGCCGACTCCAGCCAGCATGCACCGGGTGGTACGGAGATCGAGCCTGTTTCTGACCGATGAATGGTCGCTCGCGAGCAACCTCCATCTGAGCATGGGCGCCCGGGTCGAGCACAACAGCTACACCGGAGTCGAAGTTCAGCCGGAAGTCCGGCTGTCGTGGGAACCACGGCGCGGCGAGACCTTCTGGGCCGCGGTGGCGCGCGGCGTGCGTCCGCCGACACCAGTGGAAGCCGACGCCCGCGGTGAAGTGGGAGAGGTCATCGGCGTCGGCGGCATGACCGCCACGGTCTACCTGGCCAGCAATCCGGAGATTCGTTCGGAGGTAGTGCGGGCGGTAGAGGGCGGCTATCGGACCGAGCTTTCCTCGAAGTGGTCGGTGGACGTCGCCGGGTATTGGAACGCCTACTCGCGGCTGCGCGGCGTGGAATTGGCTCCGCCTCCGCCCGGGATTCCTCCGCGGCTGGAAGTCAGATTCAACGACGGCGACAGGGGTCGCGCGGTGGGATTGGAGTCCAGCGTCGAATGGAAACCGCGCCACTACTGGCGCCTGGCGGCCAGCCACACCTGGACACGGTTGACTCTGAACCCCGGCGGGCCGAGTTTGCCGGTGTGGGACGGTGGCAGCGGTAGCGTACCGTCGCACGAAGGGCAGATCCGAAGCTATCTGACGCTGCCGCGCAAAGTGACCTTCGACACGTCGCTATACGTAACCGGCGAATTGACTAAGTTCGCATTGCCTACGCATGCACGTTTGGATGCACGCCTGGGGTGGAACCCATCGCGCCATCTGGAACTCAGCGTCACCGGTACCGAGTTGCAGGGCGGGCGTCACCTCGAATTCTACTCCGAGTTCTTCGGACGGCCCGGCGTATTCGGACGCAGTTTCCACGGGAGGATCGCATGGCGATTCTGACGCGTGGGAACCAGGTTCGCCGGGCTTTGGCCGGAGTGCTTCTGGCCGCGCTGGTGGCCCTGTCCGCGTTCACGCCCGCGCAAGCCGCCGAAGCCACCATGGAATACCGCGTGAAGGCGGCCTTCCTGTATAACTTCGCGCGGTTCGTCGAATGGCCCTCGGCACCCAAGGGCACGCCCCTGATCATCGGAGTCATGGGAGCGGACCCGTTCCACGGAGCCTTACTGGAGACCGTGCAGGGCAAGAGCGTCGAAGAACGCCCCATTGAGGTACGCAGAATCAACAACGTCGAGAGCGCCGCCGGCTGCTCCATCCTCTACGTGAGCGCGTCCGAACGCGGACGCTGGCGGGAGATTCTGAAGCCGCTGCGCCACGCCGCCATTCTGACAGTGGGCGATGGGCCGGGTTTCTTGGCCAACGGTGGCGTGATGAACTTCTACCTGGACAACAACCGGGTGCGGTTCGAGCTGAACCCGGCCGCGGCCGGGCGTTCGCATCTGAAGCTCAGTGCGCAGTTGATCCGGCTGGCGCGCATCGAGGTTCACGACGAAGCGGAGGGGGGCCGGTAGCATGGACCAATTCCGCGATTATTCGATCCGCAAAAAGCTCATGGTGCTGACGCTGGCGAGCGTGTCGCTGGCGCTGCTGCTGGCCTCGACGGCGTTCATCTTGATTGAGATGTCCATGACGCGCCGCAACATGGCGCGGCAGATGGCCGTCATCGGTGAGGTAGTGGGAGCCAACAGCACCGCGGCACTGCTATTCCAGGACGAGCGCGGCGCGCGCGGCACGCTGGAGGGACTGCGAGCCAATCCGCGCGTATTGGCGGCGGCGATTTACAACAAAACCGGAACGATACTGGCCCACTACGCGCGCTCGGGAGACGGCCAGCACCAGTTCCCGGCGCGGCCGCGATCCGATGGCCTGTACTTCGAATCGGGCCAGGTTCTGGTCTTCCAGACCATACGGCTGGAGGGAGAAGCCGTCGGCACCATGTACCTGTGCGGGGACATGCGCGACATGTACTCGCAACTGGCCAGCTATGCGGCGGTGTGCGGCGCGATTACGCTGCTGAGCCTGGTGGTGGCGTTCGCCATCAGTTCGCTGCTGCAAAAGCGCGTGTCGGAGCCGGTTCTGAAATTGGCCCGCACGGTGCGCTGGATCGCATCGAGCAAGAGTTACGACCTGCGCCTGCCACGCCCCAGCAAGGACGAAATCGGCACGCTGATCGATGCCTTCAACATGATGCTGGCGCAGATTTCGACGCGCACGCGCGACCTGATGGATCTCAACGCGCAGTTGCAGGACGCCAAGGAGAGAGCCGAGGAGGCCACGCGCCTGAAGAGCGAGTTCCTGGCCAACATGAGCCACGAAATCCGGACGCCCATGAACGGCATCCTGGGAATGATCGAACTGGCGCTCGGAACCGCGCTGACGCCGGAGCAGAAAGAATACCTGGCGGCGGTGAAGACTTCGGCGGTGAGCCTGCTCACCATCATCGACGACATCCTGGACTTCTCCAAAATTGAAGCCGGCCGCATGACGCTGCACGCGGCTCCCTTCGACCTGGACGCGCTGCTTGGTGATATTTGCCGTTCGGTGGCCGTGCGGGCGCACGAAAAAGGGCTTGAACTGGCGTGGCGCGTTTCGCCCGAGGTACCGCCGCGTCTGGTGGGCGATTCGGTGCGGCTGCGGCAGGTGCTGCTGAATCTGGTGGGCAATGCGCTCAAGTTCACCGACCGCGGCGAAGTGACCCTGCAGGTGGAGCTGCTGTCTCGCAAGGGAGACGCCGCAGAGTTCCAGTTCACCGTCGCCGACACGGGCATCGGCATTCCGGAGAGCCGCACGGCCTCCATCTTCCAGGCGTTCGTGCAGGCCGACGGTTCGACCACGCGCCGCTACGGGGGCACCGGGCTCGGCCTGGCGATTTCCGCGCGTCTGGTGGATCTGATGGGCGGCCGCATCTGGGTGGAAAGCCAGTTGGGCGAAGGCAGCCGGTTCTACTTCTCGGCCCGGCTGGGAATGTGCGCCGAGCAACGTCCGGAAGACGCGCCGCGGCCGAAACTGGCGGGTTTGCGCGTGCTGGTGGTGGACGATTGCGCGATCAACCGCCGCATCCTGGACGAGATTCTGGCGCGCAACGGCATGACGCCGTCCACGATCGACAGCGGGGTGCTGGCGCTGCGCCTGCTCCGTAACGCGGCAGCCGAGGGCCGCCCCTACTCGGTGGTGCTACTGGACGAGCGCATGCCGGAAATGGACGGGTTCCAAGTGGCGGCGGCCATTCGCGCCGACACGAATCTGGACAGCGCCATCGTGCTGATGTTGAGTTCGGTGGGGCTGGAGGCGGGCGTGGCGCGCTGCCACGAACTTGGGGTGTCGGCGTACCTGACCAAGCCCATCTCGCCGCGGGATTTGCTGGCAGCTATCGAGCAGGCACTGGGTGGGCCGATGCCGGCGCCGCAGCCGGCCGACGACCGCCGCATGGATTCGGGCGAGCATCCGCATCTGCGTATTCTGCTGGCCGAAGACAACCTCATCAATCAACGCGTGGCGGTGCGGGCGCTCGAAAAGCACGGCCACTTGGTGAGCGTCGCCAAAGATGGCGTGGAGGCTCTGGAGATCCTCGCGCAGCAGAGCGTGGACCTGATTCTGATGGACGTGCAGATGCCGCGCATGGGTGGCCTGGACGCCACGCGCGCAATTCGCGAACGCGAGCACGAAGGCCGCACGCACGTCCCCATTGTGGCTCTGACCGCGCACGCCATGGCCAAGGACAAAGAGGTCTGCCTGGAAGCCGGAATGGACGCCTATCTCGCAAAGCCGTTCCAGATTCAGCAACTAATGGACATGGTGAACCGCTTCGCCGCCGTTGCTCCGGCGCCTGAGCCGGCCGCCGGTCAGAATCCCTCCCAGACGTAGGCCGCAAAGCGGCGGCGGGTGGTAAAGCCCATGCGCTCGTAAAGCGACACCGCGGAGCGATTCGCCACTGTAACCGTCAGACTCACCCGCGTGCAACCCGCGGCGCCCAGCGCGGCCAACGAGCGGCGTATCATCTCGTAACCCAGCCCAGTTCCCTGCATGGCGGGTTCCACGCAAACCTGCGTGATGTGCCCCACGCGGGTGGAGACCATGCTGGCCAGGCAGGCGCCGCAAATACGGGCCGTGGAAGCGTGCGTCACCAACAACGACGCAGGCGCGAAGAAGGTGCCACAGCCCGGGTACTGCACGATATTGGTGAGGAAACGCCGCGCCCCGGCCACGCTGCGGTACTGGTCGTTGATCTGGCTGTCGATGTGGCCATCGTAGGCGCTGGCAATGAGCGTGCCTACTTCCGGCTGCCGCCACTCATTCCACTCCTCGAAGCGGACGCCGTCCGGCATGCGCACCGGTTTGAGGCGCAGCGCGGCCAAATCCGCCATCATGAAGCTGCGCGCATGCACGGCTGAGTATTCCTGAGCCGGCAAGGCCAGCGAAAACGCATCGTCGAGCAGCATGAGCTGGCTTTCAATGCGGCGCACGTGATGAGATCGCATCAGGCGCCGCACCACGGTCTCAAGCAGCAGTGCTTCAGTGCGCGCATCGCGCGCCGCCGCGCGCACGTACAGATCGCCAATCAGTCCCTTGTGCTCGTCGACAACGAAGTAGCTGTAACCGGAAACGGCGCCATGAGCGATGAGAGCATTGCCGGCCAGCATCCCACGGTCCGTGAAGCGGCGCACCAAATCGGCCGAAGAGCTGAAATCCCAATCCAGCTTTTCACGCCACTCGACGGCCTCCTCTTCCAGCAACGCGGCCATGTCGGCTGCGGCGATGCGGCTCAGGTCGGCCACCTCGAACTCCGCCGTTTCCAGTCGTGGAGTCATGGCTGCTCCCGATTCACGTTTACCGGCGCGGCAGCGCGGCCATCATCGCAATGCCTGTTTGATGGAGCGCGTGGCCTGGCGGATGCGGTGGTCGTTTTCGACCAGCGCGAAGCGCACGAAGCCCTCTCCCATGGGTCCGAAGCCGATGCCCGGCGAAACGGCCACCAGCGCCTTTTCCAGCAGCATCTTGGCGAACTCGAGCGAACCGGCCTGGGCGAAACGCTCCGGAATCGGGGCCCAGACGAACATGGAACCGCGCGGCGGCTCGATGGGCCATCCGGCGCGCTTGAGCCCGTCGATCAGTACGTCGCGGCGGCGGCGGTACAGTTCGCAGATCTTGCGGGTGTCCTCTTCGCACTCACGCAAACCGATGATGGCCGCGATTTGCAGCGGCTGGAAGACGCCGTAGTCGAGATAGCTCTTGATGCGCGCCAGCGCGCCGATCATCTTGCGGTTGCCCAAACAGAAGCCGATACGCCAGCCGGCCATGTTGAAACTCTTCGACATGGAGTAGATTTCGACGGCCACTTCCTTGGCGCCATCGATTTCCAGGATGCTGGGCGCGCGATAGCCGTCAAAGCCCAGGTCGGCGTAAGCGAAATCGTGCAGCACCATGGTGCCATGGTGCGCCGCCATGCGAATGATTTCGCGGAAGAACTCTCGTTCGACGCACATGGTGGTGGGATTGTGCGGGAACGAAATCAGAATCATGCGCGGCTTCATGAGCGAGGTGCGGTAAGTATCCTCGAGCCGGTTCAAAAACTCTTCCGGCGTCGGCATGGGCAGCGCCACGGCGTGCCCTTCGGCCATCACCACGCCGTACTGATGAATGGGATAGGCCGGGTTGGGACACACCACTTGATCACCCGGGCCGATGACGGCGAACAGAAGATGCGCCACGGCATCCTTGGCGCCGATCGTAACGATGGCTTCCTTCTCCGGGTCCAGATCCACGCCGTAATGCGCTTTGTAGCGTTTGACAATTTCCTGACGCAGGTTGGGAATGCCACGCGACATCGAGTAGCGGTGATTGCGCGGATTCCTGGCTGCTTCGACGAGTTTGCTCACAACCGGCTTGGGCGTAGCTCCATCTGGATTGCCCATGCCGAGATCGACCACATCCTGCTGTGCCGCGCGCAGGCGGGCCTTCATCTCGTTTACCACCGCGAAGACGTAGGGCGGCAGCTTCTTGATGCGATAAAACTCCTCATTTTGCCAGGACATTCTAACCATTCTAGGGGATGCGCGAGGCAATCTCCTAGGAGGGTGTCAAAACGCGCGTCCCGCTCTGGCCTGCACGGCGCGGTTCCACTCCGTCTGCAACCAGCCAAGTTCCTGCTCGGCGGTGGGCAGGTCCATCAGAATTTCGCTGATAGCCAGATGCGGGTTTACGCGCGCCTGGCGAGTGGACGCGAACAGGTCGCGCGCGCGCTGTTCGAAACGCTTCAGATGCGAGCGGATGTGCGTCACATCCGAGGGCCAGGTTTCGTCCGAGCGCCTCTGTCCGTGCGGGGAAACCAGATAGGTGCCGTCGCTCGATCCAGCCAGCAGCGGCTCCAGCAGACCGCGGGCGCGCGCGAGTTTACTTCGCAGCCGGGCCACGTGGTCCTGAATCATGCGATCCAACATGCTCCAGTGGCGCGCATCCAACTGCCCGGCCTGTCCGGAGGCGCTCCACTCCGCTAACCGCTGCAGTTCGGTGGCTTCATCGAGTGCCGTGGTGGCGAGTGACAGAGTTTCGGCGGCAATCGAATCCACCGTGAGCGGAGAGGAGAGGCCAGCCAGGCGCCGCTCAACCTGACGGCGAAGCGCCGCGTCCAGTCCAGGCCCTCCCAAAACAGCGGGAGGATGCGGCGGAATGCAGGTGCCCAGCAGATGGGCCGTGCTCATACGCTCCAGTTCGGCTTCGGGCGATTCGAGCACGTCGAGCGATGCAATCGCGGGCGGCACCGGAAGCACCGGCGCGGGAGGCCGCGGGCTCACGCGCGGCAATGAAACCAGCAACGCCGCATCGGGCCCAAAGATCCCTGGCGCGACCTGCGCCAGCGGCAGAGGAACTTCTTTGGCAACGTCCACGCGCACCACAAGCACGCGTCCTCCCACGCGATAAGTAGCCTGCTGGAGTCTGGGATGGTAGGAATCCGCGTCGAGCTCGAGCGTGAAATCCACACTCATCCCGGTGCCGGCTTTGTGCGCAGTGAGTCGCAGCGTTTCCTGCCCGTCGGACGTGCGGCTGCGTCGAGCGTCTAACGACAGCCCTCCCGAAGACGCATAACGCGCGAAGTCTCCCGCTACTTCCACCGGCTTCCACGTGCGATTGCGCACCCAATCAAGCACCGCCGATTCCAGCGACTCGAATCGGTCGGCATGCATCTCCACCAGCGAAGTATCCGTAGTGTCCTGATGCTTCACCGGCAAGGCGTGACGCGCCACGCCGCTGTCGTAACGCCAGGATTGCTCGGGCGAGGGATGCCAGACGGCGTACTTCAACTCGCCGCGCAGATCCGTCCAACGGGCCGAATAGCGCTGTCCGTGCTGCGCCCACACCTCCAACCGGCCGCCGCCACGCTTCGGCTGAGGAGCGGTCTCGATCACTTCGATATTCATTACCTGATGCACGACCGCGGGTTGAGAAAACAGAGACTGCTCGGCCCGCCGCGCCTTTTCGAGCGTTTCCATCGGACGCGGCCGCTTCCAGTTCTGCTCCATCCAGAACGCCGCGCCCACCACGAGCAAGGCCGCCAGTGTGGCCCAGGCCTGCGCGGGCAACATGCGCCAACGCGGCCACGCGGGGCGGCGGCTGGAAAGCTCGCGTTCGAATTCAGTTCGCCAGACCAGGAAAGATGCTTTCGCCGCCGCCGCGCGTTGCGCACCACCGAAAGGCGCTTCGGCGGACATGCGAGCCAGAGTCCGCGCCGTCGTTTCCAGTTGTTCGAGCCGCGCGCGACATTCCCAACACTCCGCAAGATGTTCCGAGACACGCCGCTTGTCGCGCCCGGTTAGCTCGCCGTCGGCGTGCGCGATCAGCAGATCGTCACTGCAGTGTCTTCGGTGATTGAGCTTCCACATATGCTCTCGTGGATCCGCCTTGCGTGTTCGCGGTTAACGCCTGGCGCAGCTTTCCCAGCGCGCGGCCCAGCAACGTCCCCACCGCCTTGACGCTGATACCCAGTTCCCCTCCGATTTCGCGGTATTTCATGTTGCCCAGCCGCAGGTGCAACACCTCGGCTTCCCGGGCCGACAGCAGCCCCATCAGCCGGGTGACATCGTCGGCGCCCGCTGGATTAACCGGCGAGAAGCTGGGCGCCGCCAGTTCATCCACGTTCTCAATCGGCGCGCGGATGCCCAGCATTCCGGCTTCACGAGCGCGCCGGCTCATTTCCCGCCGCGCCACGCAGAAGGCCCAAGCCTTTGGGTTTTCAACGCGGCGGCCGCGCCTCAACTGTTGGTATAAGCGGGTGAAAGTTTCCTGCACAACCTCTTCAGACACTTCCAGATCCCCGCTGGAATGCGTCAAATAGCGCAACAGCGGCGAATACAGCGACTCATAGAGTTCGCTAACGATCTGGGTAGCTTCCCGCTCGTCCATCCGGTCCGGCTCGATGGCCTTCGAAGCCGATCCTATCAAAGAAGAGGGGGATTCGCCGCGTTTTCCTCACGCGGCGAGAAAAGAAAATGACGGCGCTTGTGAGGAAAGCCGCCGCGCGAAGACTCTTCCAATTTGCGTGCATCGGACGGGTAGCCGGCGCGCGATCATGGGAGGAAACGGAATGAAACTGGTGAGGTTGTTCGCATGTTTGACGTTCTTGTATGCCTCGGTGCTTTACGGCCAGGATACGCGCGGCATGATCTATGGCACGGTGGTGGATCCTTCTTCTTCGGCGGTCGCCAGCGCTAAGATCACCGTGACTAACACGGAAACGAACGTCACCCAGCGCTATCAAACCAACTCGACCGGCTACTACGAGGCCAGCCTGCTCATCGCCGGCAAGTACCGGCTGACGGTGGAAGCGACGGGATTCAAGAAGGCCGTGCGCGAAGGCGTCGATCTTCCGGTGGGCAGCCGTCTGCAGGTGGATTTCACGTTGCAACTCGGCGACGTTTCCGAGAGCGTGTCAATTACGGCCGACGCGCCGCTGCTTGAAACCAGCTCGGTCACCTCCGGCCAGATCTATAACAGCCGTTCCATCATGAGCCTGCCGATTCTGAGCAACAGCACGGTGCTGTTCGCCAAACTGGCGCCCGGCATGGCCGTGGGAGGCGTGAACAACTACGTGTCGCTGCACTCGCATACCAACGCCGCCGGCATCGCCCCGCCGGGCGCGGCGGGCCGCAACGAGTGGCTGATCGACGGCACGCCGAACCAGGGCGTCAGCCGCCGCATCGCCTACCTGCCTTATAACGACACCATCCAGGAGTTCAAGGTCGAGACCGCCAACTTCGATGCCGCCACCGGACACACCAGCGGGCTGAGCGTCATCATGATGAGTAAGGCCGGCACCAACGATCTGCACGGCACCATCACCGAACAGCATTGGCAGCAGCGCTGGCAGGGCACGTCCTTCTTTGTCAAGCAGCAATACTACGCCAAAATCGCCGCCGCCGAGGCCGCCGGCGACAAAGCTCTGGCCGAACAGTTGCGCAACTCGCCCAAACAGGTAGCCGGCAACTCCAACAACTACGCCGGCACTATCGGCGGTCCGGTGGTGATTCCGAAAGTCTTCAACGGCAAGAACAAGCTGTTCTTCTTTTTCAGCTTCAATGGATTCAAGGACAACAAGGCCGAGGAAGCCTCACAGCTCAACAAGACCGTACCCACGTCACTCAACCGCCAGGGCGATTTTTCCGATCTGCTGAAGGTGAAAAACGGTGCGTCGCTCTATCAGATCTATGATCCGCTGAGCGTTCGCGCCGATCCGGACCGGGCTGGCCACTACATCCGCACTCCGTTTTCCGGCAACGTGCTGCCGGCTTCGCGGATCGTCAACCCGGCTTACTCCTTCTATTCGAAGATCTTCCCAAATCCCAACGCCTCGCCCACCGATGCGAGCATGGAGCCCCTCAACAACTATCGCAGCGTCGGTCAGAAGTCGCTCTGGGATTACAAAGCTTACAGCAACCGCGTTGACTATCACCTTTCCAACAACCATCGCTTCTTCGCGCGCGGGAGCTACAACGACTGGGACGACGGCAGCGGCAACTGGACCTACGAGACCATCAACGGTTTGTTCGTAACCGGCGCCAACCGCCACAACCACGGAGCTTCGGCCGACTGGGTGTGGACCAAGAGCGCCGCCACACTGTTGAACGTCACCGTCAGCGCCAATGAATACCGCGAAGGCAGCAAATACCCGGGCGCCAGCGAATACACGCCCTCACAGGTAGGCCTGCCGAAGTACCTGGACGACAAGGCGGGTGATCAACACATCCTGCCGTATATGACCATCTCCGGCTACACCGCCGTCGGCGCCGTCTATTCGACATTCACCAAGTACCAGACCATGTCCGGCAAGATCGATCTCTCGCACATTCGCGGCAATCATTCCATACGCACCGGCTTTGATGTGCGAGAACTGAAGCGCACCGGCGGCGGAGGTGGCATTACGTCGGGCGCTTTCTCGTTCGACAACACCTACACGCGGCGCAACGATGACACCTTCACGCCGGCCGGCAATCTGGGGCACTCCTGGGCTGCCTTCATGATGGGTATTCCCAGCACCACACAGAACTCCGTTGCCGACACCTACGCCATGCACTCGCCGGTCTTTAGCTGGTACGCGCAGGACACTTGGCGCGCCACGCCGCGTTTGACGTTGACCGCCGGACTGCGGCTCGAATACGAACTCGGTCCCACCGAGCGCTACAACCGCATGATCACCGGCTTCAACACGACGGCCAAGCTGCCGATCACGGATCTGGCGTTGGCCGCCTACACCGCCAAGCCGGTCACCGAGCTTGATCCCAAGTATTTCAGCGCACTCGGCGGATCGCTCTACGCCGGCATCGACGGCGCACCTCGCCAATGGATCGCCGACGAACTGATGTGGATGCCGCGGTTTGGCGCGGCGTACCGCATGGGTAAGTCCATGTCGCTGCGCGGCGGCTATGGTCTCTACTACAACAGCTTCAATGTGCTCGAGAACAGCCCCAATCAGCTCAACTACACGCGCGACACGATCGGAGTACCCAGCACCAACTACGGCATGAGCTGGCTGATGGGCAATCCGGGACAAGGCGTATCGCCGATGAGTGACCCGTTCCCGCTTCGTTCCGACGGCACGCGCTTTGATGCGCCGCTCGGCAATTCGCTCGGCCTGAGCGCCGTCGCCGGCGGTAGCGGTTCGTGGACCGACTACGACTACAAGCGCTCGCGCGTGCATCGTTGGCGCGCCGGCGTGCAGCGCCAGCTCGGCGAAAACATGGTGCTCGAAGCCGCCTATGCCGGCTCGTATGGTGAACGTCTGGCTGTGGCCCGGAACCTGCGCGCCCTGCCCCAGCAATACTGGGCCACCGGGAACACTCGCAACAGCGCCATCGATTCGAACCTGAACTCGAACGTTTCCAATCCGTTCTACCTCCTCAATTTCGCCGCGCTGCAATCGTCCAACCCGGCCGTTTACAGCAACATGAGCCGCCAGTCGTTCTTCTTGAGCTCAACCATTCGCCGAAACCAGCTTCTGCGCGCCTATCCGCACATGAGCACGCTGGCGCGTACCGGCGGCGGCGACGATCCGTATGGCCACCAGGACATGCACATGCTGGAGTTAACCTTCAATCGCAGATTTTCCAAAGGTCTCCAGTTCATGCTGAACTGCAATCGCACGTACTCGACCGAGACCCTGACGTACTTGAACGAATTTGATTCGTTCCTGACCACGGTGCCGAGCAACAGCGGGCGTCCGCACCGTCTCACCGGCGCCGTGGTGTACGAGTTGCCGTTCGGCAAAACCGGGCGCTGGGCCAAGAGCGGCATTCTCAACGTCCTGTTCGGCGGCTGGCAGACGGCCGGCACCTATGAGTTCCAGAACGGCGAGTTGCTGGGCTGGAACAACTACTTCTACAACGGGGATCCGTCGCAGGTGGCCAACAACGATTCGAAGTCGCTCGACCACTGGTTCAACACGGCCAACTTTGAGCGCAATCAAGCCCTGGGCCCCGGCACCTATCACGTGCGTGTGTTCCCCACCCGCATCAACGGCGTTCGCGGCGACGGGACCAAGCAGATCAACGCCAACCTCCAGCGCCAATTCCCGATTCGCGAACGAGTTGCTCTGCAGATTCGCTTCGAGATGCTGAACCTGCAGAACCGGTCGCAGTTCCAGGCGCCGGACAACAACCCGTATTCGACCAACTTCGGCCGCGTTGTGCAGCAAACGCAGGCGCTCAACCGCTTCATCCAGATTCAAGCGCGCCTGGTCTGGTAGACACCAACACGCATGACAAGACGAGAATTGCTGGCGGCAGCCACTGCCGCCAGCTCGCTTTTTGCGGGCGGGCGCATCGATCGCACGCGCTTCAGCCCCATGACGGACGAAATCGCCGCAAGCGAGCAGGAGGCGTTCGCCTTCACACGCCAGTACCAGCTTCAATGGGTGGAGTTGCGCGGCGTTCCGGGAGCCAACACCGAATATGTCGATCTGCCGGCCGGTGAGCTTCGCGCCTTTGCCGGCAGACTTCGCGACAATGGCCTGAAAGTATCGTTCCTGGATGCCCCTCTGCTGAAGTTCACCTTGCCGGATGTGGAGCCCATCTGGCGGCCGTCGGACACGGCCGAGCAACGCGCGAACCGTTTGGAAAACGGCAGACGCCGTCTGGCGCGTGGCATCGACGATCTCCGCAAAGCGCTCGAAACCGCTGAGATCGTCGGGGCTCCGGCGGTACGCGTCTTCACGTTCCATCGCGTGCAAGACCGCGAGAAGCTGATGCCGCGCGTGGCGGAGATTCTTGCCGGAATGGCGGAAGTGGCAGGCAAACGCGGCATTCGACTGCTGATCGAAAACGAAGGGTCCTGCAACGTGGCGACGTGCGCGGAAGCGGCCGAACTGCTGAAGATGGTTCCGTCAAAGTGGCTGGGCTTCAATTGGGACGTACTGAACGGCGTCAGCTTCAAGGAGCCGCCGTTTCCCGAAGCCTACGCGCTCATTCCGAAACAACGGCTGGGCAATGTGCACCTGAAAGGACGCAGCGTGCTTCCCGGCCCGCTACGCATGGACTGGAAAACCGTGTTCGCCGCGCTCGAACGCGATGGCTACCGCGGACAGATCGGCCTGGAAACGCACATCAAGGAGAACTTCATCGAGAATTCTCACGCTTCCATGCGCGAGATGATCCGGTTGGTGGAATCTTGATCCAGTGGGGTGGGCTGGAAGAAGCCCACCCCACACAGGGAGATACTAGCTGCAACCGCTGGTGCCGCCGCAGTTCTCGCATTTGAAGCAGGAACCGTTGCGGGTCATCAGCGAGCCGCATTCGGCGCACAAAGGCGCGTCTTCGGTCACCGGCGCGAACGGCAGCGTTTGCTGCGGTTCGGGTTCGGTGGGCCTCAGTTTGGTGGTCTTGCCCGCTTCGGTCACCGCGTATTCCGGCCCCAGGAACTTCATGCCGAGCCACCGGAAAATGTAGTCCATGATGGACTTGGCGTAGGGCAGTTGCGGGTTGCCGGTCCAGCCGTCCGGCTCGAAGCGCACGTGGCTGAACTTGTCCACCAGGAACTTCAGCGGCACGCCGTATTGCAGCGTGAAGCTGATGGCCGTGGCGAAACTGTCCATCAGACCGCTGATGATGGAGCCTTCCTTGGCCATGGTGATGAACAGTTCGCCGGGCTGGCCATCTTCGTACAGGCCCACGGTGATGTAGCCTTCGTGGCCGCCAATGGAGAACTTGTGTGTGATGGACTGCCGCTCGTCGGGCAACTTGCGCCGGATGGGCCGGTAGACGATCTTCTCAGTGGGAGCAGCCACCTCGGCGGATGCCTTCTTCGACTCGCTACGCGTTCCGTTGCCGCTGGTGAGCGGCTGCACGCGTTTGGAGTTGTCGCGATAGATGGCCACCGCCTTCAAGCCCAGACGCCAGCTTTCGATGTAGGCGTCCATGACGTCCTCGACGGTGGACTCCTCGGGCATGTTGATGGTCTTCGAGATGGCGCCGGAGATGAACGGCTGCACGGCGGCCATCATCTTCACGTGGCCCATGTGGTGTATGAAGCGCACGCCGTTGGCCGGCCGCAGGCTGCAATCGAACACCGGCAGGTGTTCATCCTTCAGCCCGGGCGCGCCTTCGATGGTGCCGGTGGAATCGATGTGGTTGACGATCGCGTCCACCTTCTCGGTGGTGTAGCCCAGGCGGATGAGCGCTTGCGGCACGGTATTGTTGACGATCTTGATGACGCCGCCACCCACCAACTTCTTGTACTTCACCAGGGCCAGATCCGGCTCGATACCGGTGGTATCGCAGTCCATCATGAACCCGATGGTGCCGGTGGGAGCAATGACCGTGACCTGCGCGTTGCGGTAACCCGCGCGGCGTCCCAACTCGTAAGCCGAGGTCCAGCACTCCTTGGCGCCGTCGTAGAGCGCCGCCGGAACGTGCTTGGGCTCGATCCGGTTCACCGATTCGCGATGCATGCGGATTACTTCGAGGAACGATTCCTCGTTTCTGCGGTAGTCGGCGAACGTGCCGACGGCTTCGGCCACGCGCGCGCTGGTCAGATAGGCCTGCCCGCACATGACGGCCGTGATGGCGCCGGCAAAGTCGCGCCCACGGTCGCTGTCGTAGGCGATGCCTTGCGACATCAACAGCGCGCCCAGGTTGGCGAAGCCCAAACCGAGCGGACGGAAACGGTGCGAGTTGGAGGCGATCTTCTCGGTCGGATAGCTGGCGTTATCGACGATGATCTCCTGCGCCATGATCATGGTGTCCACGGCGTGGCGGAAAGCCTCGACGTCGAACTGGCCGTCCGGACCGACGAACTTCATCAGGTTCAGGCTGGACAGGTTGCAGGCCGAATCGTCGACGAACATGTACTCCGAGCAAGGATTGGAGGCGTTGATGCGCCCGGTGGCCTTGCAAGGGTTCCAGCGGTTGACGGTGGTGTCGAACTGCATGCCCGGATCGCCGCACTGGTGCGTGGCTTCGGCGATCATGTGCATGAGGTCACGCGCCTTGTAACGTTTCACGGGCTGGCCGCCCAGCACGGCGCGGGTCCACCATTCGCGGTCTTCCACCACCGACAGCATGAACTCGTCGGTGGCGCGCACGCTGTTGTTGGCGTTCTGGAAGAAGATGGAGCTGTAGGCGTCGCCGTCGAGCGAGGGATCGTAACCCGCGTCGATCAGCGTATGCGCCTTCTTCTCTTCCTTGGCCTTGCACCAGACGAACTTCTCGATGTCCGGATGGTCCGTGTTCAAAATGACCATCTTCGCCGCGCGGCGCGTCTTGCCACCGCTTTTGATGACGCCGGCGAAAGCGTCAAAGCCCTTCATGAAGCTGAGCGGGCCGGAAGCACGGCCACCACCGGATAGGATGGCGTTTTCTTCTCGTAGCGATGAAAGATTGGTGCCCGTGCCGGAACCCCACTTGAAGAGCATGCCCTCGGTCTTGGCCAGATCGAGGATCGACGACAGTGAATCCTTCACTGAAACGATGAAGCAAGCCGAACACTGCGGCCGCGGCTGCCCGCTTTCAAGCTGGCAGATGGCGTCGGTCGTTTCGTCGTAAAACCAGCCATAGCCTCGCGCCTCCTTCACCCCGACGTTAAACCACACCGGCGAGTTGAAGCAGGCCTTCTGCGTCAGCATCAGATGCGCCAGTTCATGGCGGAAGTTCTCAGCGTCCTCTTTCGTAGCGAAATAGCGGCCCTGGGCGCCCCAATCGGCGATGGTGTCCACCACGCGGTGGACGATCTGCGCCACGCTGTGTTCGCGATCCGGCGAACCCAACTTGCCGTGGAAGTACTTGCTGGCCACGATGTTGGTGGCCGTCTGCGACCAGTCGGAGGGTATCTCCAAGTCGCGCTGCTCGAATATTACTGCTCCTTTTTCATTTCCGATCGAAGCGCTGCGCAAATCCCACTGAATTTCATCGTAGGGGGTCCTGCCAGCTTCCAGCTTGGCAGTGAAGTAACGGGGGAACGACACCCCGGCGCGCGCCAGTTTGGGGGAGGCACCGTGCAGTTCTTGGGCTCTCGGGCTGAGATTGACGCTAAGCTGACCCATGTTGAATTCCTTATCCAGAAAAGAGGCTGGCTCTGTCAGAGATACCCCAATATCTAGGGGTTCGTCAAGAACTTTATCTATATGCAGTGCACCACTTTGCAGACCGCTGAAACGCGGTTTTCACCCTCTAGCGCACCCGCCGCCCATTCTTCAGTCAAGTACCCTAGCGAACGTAGCTGATAGACATCCCAGCCGGCCCTACTGAAATGTACTCAGTTTTAAGTGTGGGATTTTTCTGTATTTCCTCAATGAAATCTTCCATCTCGGCCGCCTGCGACTTGACGTTGTGCGCCGCGATCGCCCCTCCGGAACGCATCTTGGGCAGCACCATCTTGAGGTAGCGTATGTAGTCGGGCTTCCAGGCGTCTATGAAGACGAAGTCCAGCGGGCCGTCGATTTTGGGGATCTCCTTGAGGGCGTCGGTGAGGCGCAAGTCGGCGAAGGAGGAAAGGCCCGCGAGGCGGAAGTTCTCCACCGCTTGCGCGTGGCGGCCCTGATCGATGTCCAGCGTGATGAGCTTGCCGCCGGTCTGGCTCACACCCCAAGCCAGCCAGATGCCCGAATAGCCGTGCGAGGTGCCGATTTCGAGCACGCGCTTGGCTTTCAGCTTCACCACAACGTTCGACAGATACTCGCCTTCGCTGGGCGCGATGTTCATCATGCCGCGCTGGGCTTTGATCATGCGGTCCAGTTGCGCCAGCACCTTTTCGCGCGAGGGCGTGGCCGGATCACCGGCCAGACAAACGGACATGGCGGCGGCCAGAAAGGCAGCGAAAGCGTGGATACGCATAGGACTCTATTGTACCGGCCGTTACGACACCAGGGCGAGCGGGCGTATCGGCGATCCGGTGGCTCCCACGAACTTGAGCGGCGTGGCGAGAAACGCGAATTCGTACCGGCGGTCGCGCGCCAACTCTTCCAGGTTGAGGTTCTCCATAATGTAGACGCCCTTCTTCGGAAGCAGGTAGACGTGCGCGAACAGAAGCGAACCGCTCTCGGGATCGCGCTCGCCGGGCGTATCCCAGCTCATGTTGTCGATGCCGATGGCCGCCACGCCGCGCTCGCCGGCCCATAGGCTGCCGCTTTTGGCCACGCCCGCCGCGTCCTGATAGGCGGCATCGTCGTTCCACAACGCGCCGTAGCCGGTGCGCACCAGCAAGGCGTCGCCCTTGCGGACTTCCACGCCTTGCGCTTCGGCGCAGGCGATGAGCTCTTCGGCCGGGATGCTGTAGCGAAGCGGCAGATGAGGGACACCTTTCCAACCGGCAACGTCGAGCAGCACGCCGCGCGCGACGATGGGCGCGATATGCTCGACGCCAAGCTGCGTAAAGCCCGCGCCGGTCTCAACGTCTTCAATGGCCACGCCGCCGTAAAGCTTCAGATCGCATGCCTGATGGCACAACGCGTCGATGTGCGTTCCGGTGTGCTCCATCATGACGATCATGCCGCTTGCGCCGCTGCGCTGGCCGTTCACGGCGGGCTTGTAGGCGTCGCGATGGCGCCGGTGCAGCGCGTACTGATAGCCGGGCTTGTGCGACGGATAGATGGGCATACCGAAGAAGCGCGGCTGTTCCAGATCGTAGACGCGGGCCGCTTGTAGGCTTTGGATCAGTTCGGTGGTCATTGGATACCAGTGTCGTGTCTTGCACGGAATATGACAAGCCGCGTCA
>CAZDIZ010000021.1:0-10732 GCA_964505625.1 uncultured Solibacteraceae bacterium
CCCACCAAGCGAACCCTGGTGGGCGACGTCCATCCGCTCCACGTGGCCGAAAAGGCCGGCGCGTATACGCCGGTTCCCGGCGGCGTTGGCCTGCTCACCGTCGCCTGGCTGATGGTCAACACGATCGAAAGCGCCGAGCGGAGACTCGCCGCATGCTCCGCGTAGGACTCACTGGCGGGCTGGCCTCGGGCAAGAGCTTTGTCGCCGATGCGCTGGCCGGACTCGGATGCCGTTTGATCCGTGCCGACGAGCTGGGCCACCAGGTGCTGACTCCCACCGGCGAGTGCTACCCGGCGGTGATTGCAGAATTTGGGCGCGGTATTCTGAAAGAAGATGGTTCGATTGACCGGAGGCGGCTGGCGGCAGTCGTGTTCGCCGATCCGGAACGGTTGGCGCGGCTGAATGCTTTGATTCATCCGGCGGTGATTGCCCGCGAAGAGGATCTCATCCGGCAGTACCAGCAGGAAGTTCCGCGGGGCATCGTGGTGGTGGAGGCCGCCATCCTCATCGAGACCGGCAGTTACAAACGCTTCGATCGTCTCATTCTGGCGGTTTGTTCCGAGCGCCAGCAGCTTGAACGCGCCATGGCCCGCGGCCAGATGAGCGAAGCCGAAGCACGCAGCCGCCTGGAGCGCCAGATGCCGCTGCGCGAAAAGTTGCGGTATGCCGACTACGTGATCGACACGAGCGGCGAAAAGGAAGACACGTTGCGCCAGACGCGCAGCGTCTACGAGTCTTTGCGGAGCATCGAGTCATGAAACTTCGTCCTCTTCTGTTGGCAGCGGTCCTGGTGGGAACGTTCATTTACCTGACGTCGCTCACTCGCTACAGCCCGTTTGGATACATCCGTTCCCTGGCTACCTCCGGCCCGTTGTGGTCCGGACCCGATGTGGCGCATTCGGCGGGCCTAAGCGCGGACGAGGTCAACAACATCGAGGTTTACAACAAAGCGCACTCGGCCACGGTGAACATTGTTACCGAGGTATTGCGGCAGAACTGGTTCTTCCAGATCGTGCCTGAGCGCGGCACCGGCTCCGGTTTTGTGATCCGTGACGACGGTCTGATCCTGACCAACGCGCACGTGGTGAGCGGCCGCGCTCCGCGCGTGCAGGTGACCATGCCGGACAAGACCCGCTACACGGCCGAGATCCTGGACAAGGACACCAACAACGACCTGGCGCTGATCAAGATCAACCCCAAGAAGCCGCTCGTGCAACTGGCTCTGGGCGATTCCAGCAACTTGAAGGTCGGACAGAAAGTGCTGGCTATCGGCAACCCCTTCGGACTCGAAGGCACACTCACCACGGGCATTGTCAGCAGCCTCGGACGCACCATTGCGGATGAAAACGGCCGCGAACTGGAAGGCATGATCCAGACCGACGCCGCCATCAATCCCGGAAACAGCGGCGGTCCGCTGCTGGACAGCCAGGGCAACGTCATCGGAATCAATACGGCCATCTACGGGCCCGGCGGCAACATCGGCATCGGCTTCGCCATGCCTGTCAACAAAGCCAAGGTGATGCTGGAGCAGTTCAAGACCGGGCGCCGTCACGGCCGTCCGTATCTCGGCGTGGATTTCTATCCGGTTACGGGCGACTTGGCGGAAGCCCTCAACCTGCCGCCCGACGGTGGCCTGCTGGTGATTCGCGTCGGACGCGGTTCGCCCGCTGAAAAGGCCGGCTTGCGCGGCGCCACCAGCGCCGTCATCGTCGGCAATCTAGAAGTCCCCGTGGGTGGCGATCTGATCATGGCCGCCGACGGCACTGCCACCGACAGCCGCGAGGCTCTCGGCCGCGTCATACGCCGCAAGCAGGCCGGCGACACGCTGGAACTGACCATTTTCCGGGGCAGCCGCATCATCAAAGTGAAGGTAACGCTCGGTGCAGCTGAAGAATAATCCAGGGACAGTCTATCCAGTCACCGGAAGCCCGTTCGCGAAAAGAGTAACCGAATACGCTGTCCCCGTTTTCCTGTTCCTGCTGATTCTGTTGGGTGCCGGGTGCAGATCCGGACCCGCGCCGGCGCCGGCCATCGGAGAAGCCTTTGTTGGGCCCGCCACGCTGAACCTGCGGGAAGAAATCAGCCTGCGGTCGAAGACCGTCGCCACCGTCAAGCACGGCGAGCGGTTGGAGATCCTGCAACGCCGCCGGCGCTTTTTGCTGGTGCGCACGGCGCAGAAAAAAGAAGGCTGGACCGACAACCGGCAACTATTGAGCACCGCGCAGATGGCCGCTTTGCGGAAACTGGCGGAACGAGCCGCCGCTCTTGCCAGTCACGGCCGGGCCAGCGTGTTCGACGTTCTCAACGTTCACACCGAGGCGCACCGTCTCTCGCCCAGCTTTCATCAGTTGAAGGAAGGCGACATGGTTGACGTCGTTGGCCACCGTCTCACGCCGCGCACCGGAACCAAGCCGCCGGGTGAGGACTTGATCGCTCCTCCCGTGGTGGTCAAGAAGCCGCGCAAGTCCGCCGCGAAGAAAGTGAAGTCCGGCGACAAGCTTCCGCCACCGCCCATGCCCGCTCCACCGCCGCCTCCACCCAACTGGCTGGAGTTGTCGCGAACGCGCATGGCGCCCACTCCCGCGCCGGCTGCACCCGCCGCCTCGAAATTCGGCGCCACCCCGGCGCCGGCCGTGGCGATGGAGGACTGGAGCTTGGTGCGGATGAAAGACGGCGGGGCCGGTTGGGTGCTGACGCGCAATCTGCACATGGCGATTCCGGACGAAGTCGCGCAATACGCCGAAGGCCATCGCATCACGGCGTATTTCTCGCTGGGCGAGGTTCGCGACGGCGGTGCCGTGAAGCACAACTGGCTCTGGACTACCATCGCCAAGGGCGGAGAGCGGTACGAGTTCGACGGCTTCCGCGTCTTCGTCTGGAGCGTTCGCCGCCACCGTTACGAGACCGCCTACATCGAGCGCAACGTGGTGGGCTACTTCCCGGTGGAGATTCGTATGGTGACGCTCGGCTCGCGGAAAGGCTCGTACGAATCGCCCGGCTTCTCGATCATCGTGGAGAACAAGCAGGGCCAACCCGAGAAGCGGACCTACGCTTTCCAGGGCTATCGTGTGGCACTGGTCTCAAAGGTGCCTTACAAGCCGGAGCCGGAGGAAGCCGCCGTGCCGACGGCCGCCGATCAGTTCACCGACCGCATACCGGAAGAAAAGCCGCTCACCACGCGCATCAAAGATTCGATCGTAAACCTCTGGCACCGCCTCCGCGGCAAATAGTTACGCGATGAGGCGGCGGATGTAGTCCAGGTTGCGGCGCATGTCGTCTTCCACGCTGCCGGAGGGCGCCGTGGTTTCCAGATTGGCGAAGCCGCGGTAGCCGATCTCCTCGATGATCTTCATACCCTTGGTGTAATCGATCGCGCCTTCACCAAGGTATGCTTTGTCCTTCAGATGAATCTGGCAGATGCGTTTGGCCGTGAGCCAGCGCAGTTCGGCGTACGGATCGCGGCCGGCGTCGAAGGAGTTCTTGAGATCATAGTAGACCGACACGGCTTTCGAACCCACGCGATCCATGATCTTGACGTTCTCTTCGGCTGAGATATAGTTCTCCAGGCCCAGCAACACGCCGGCTTTCTCCGCGGCCGGTGCATGCTCTTTCAAAATGCTCACCAGCGTGTCTTTGTCGGAGGCTTGCTTCAGTTCGCACTTCACGAAGAACGGTATCAGAATGACACGCGCCTTCAGCCGCGCGGTAATGGGAATGGCTGCGGCGAGCCACTGTTGGGCGCGCTTCTCGCTGACCATGCACACGTTATTGCATTCGGTAAGCGCCGTGCCGGCGATAGCGATGCCGAGCCGCGCCGATTCGCTCCGATAGCGTTCGACGAGCGCGGAATCTTCCAGCAAAAGCTTATCGCCGCCTTCGGCCGGCACCAGGCTGAGTTCGACTCCCTGGAACCCAATCTTCGCGCCCAGCGCGAGCGCCTCCACCTTGCCGCGCAAGCGCAGGTTCCAGTCCGTCACTCCCAGCTTCAGTCCACGGTTCTTCTTTGCCGCGAACAAGGGAAGCCCCGCTGCGGCGGCCAGCATCGTTCTACGCGAAAGGTCCATGCGTTTCTCCTCAAACGATCATAATGCCGGCATCGCCCGGTCGAAACCGGTCAGCCTTTGAAAGAAGTGTCCGAGTTGCAAGCCGCTGAGTTCGTCGCCGGCGCGTGTCACAATCTGCATGCCGATGGGCAGGCCGTCGCTCGAAAAGCCACACGGCACGGTGAGCACCGGCACGCCCGCGAAGTTAAACTGCCGCACCAGTCGCGTGGCCGCCATGCCGACGCTCTCTTCAACGCCGCCGAGCGTGACGGTCTGGTCCACGATGCGCGGCGCGGGCATGGGCGTGGCGGGCAACAGCAACGCGCGATAGGTGTCGAACATGCGGTCGAGTTGGCGCTGGAACACGCGCCGGTAGCGCATGGCATGCAGATAATCCACCGCGCTGACGAAGTGCCCCTGTTCGATCAACGCGCGCACGTCGTCGCCGAACTGCGCCGGATTCTCGCGGTAGCCTTTGTCGAGCACCGTGGCGCCTTCCACCAGCACCTGCACGTGCGCGAGCTCTCCGGCTTCGACGGCGTCCGGGATTACGGCTTGTTCGACGCTCATTCCGGCGTCCTCAAGTGTGCGAACGGTGCGCGCCATGGCGCTTTCGACGTCAGGATGAAGGCGGGAAACGAGCGGCGGTCCGACCAAACCCAGCTTCCACTCGCCCGGCCTTTCGTCGATCTGTTCGCTCCACAACGGCGCCGGGAACGCCAGACAACTCGGGTCCATGGCATCCGTGCCGGCGATGGCCTGTGCCGCCAGGGCGGAGTCTTCGGCCGAACGCGCGAACGCGCCCACGTGGTCGAGTTGCCAGGAAAGCGGAATCACGCCATGACGGCTGATGCGTCCGTAAGTCGGCTTGAAGCCCGTGACGCCGCAGAACGACGCCGGGATGCGTATGGAACCGCCGGTGTCGGTACCGAGCGAGGCGTAAGCCAGGCCAGCGGCCACGGCCGCTGCCGAACCACCGCTGGATCCTCCGGGCACGCATTCGGTGTTCCAGGGATTGCGGCACGGGCCATAGTGCGGATTGACGTTGGTCACGCCAAAGGCCAGCTCATGCATGTGCGCTATGCCCAGGATGACGGCCCCGGCCGCGTCCAACCGCGAGACCGCAGTCGCGTCAAAGCTGGGACGAAAATCACGATAGAGCAGACTGCCGGCGCGCGCGTGCGCACCGCTCACGAAAAACAGATCCTTAACCGCCACCGGCACGCCGTGCAGCGGACCGCGGAATATGTGGCTCGACATCTCCTGCTCGGCCGCCAGAGCTGAGGCGCGCGCGCGTTTCGCCAATGGTTCGATGTAGGCGTTGAGCGAAGGGTTCAATTGCTCGACGCGTTCGATCATCGCTTCGGTCACTTCCACCGGCGACAATCGCCGCGAACGATACGCTGCCGTCAGTTTCGAAATGGGCCAATAGCAGAATTCGCTCGCGCTCATTTGCCGAGCCCCACCAGCGCATTGAAGAAGAAGGCCGGGTCCTCGAAGCCGAGTTCCTGCGTGCGCACCCAACGCGCGGCGTCATCCAATCGCCGGAAGCCGTCCAGCTCACCCTCGGCGCGCCCGGCCGAGAGATCCAGATCCAACGCCGCTGCTTGTGCCAACCGCATTTCCGTTTCGTTCATGATCCTCGCATTCAATCGAGTGGTTTGTGCCGGTTCGCCATCATCCATTCGAAACCCTGCCGCCACCAGCCGGCAAGCAACTCCTTGAGCGGACGCTCGAGCTTGGAGGGGGCAATCGACAGCGTTTCGACCAGGATGTCCTCGCCGTAGAAAGAAGCCTCCTTGGCGATGTTGCCGTCGTCGAGGATGATACGGCTTTGGCCGTGCGAACCGCTATTGTCCTTCACGTTCGCGGGGGCGTTTGACGCTACCGCGAACATGCGATTCTCCACCGCACGCGCCACCATCTGCGCGCGATACGGCGTGAGCTTACGCTCCTCGGCCATGCCGGATTCATGGCTGATGTAGTAAAGCACGCGCGCGCCCGCCAAGGCGGGCAGCCGCGCCAGCTCCGGGTAACGCTCGTCGTGGCAGATGATGACGGTCGAGGTCACGCCTTCCAGATCGAACAGCGCGATGTGATTGCCCGGCGTGGCCCACTTTTCGCCCGCCAGGTAGATCTTGGCGTAGCGCTCCACCAATTCGCCGCGGGAGTTGAACACGACCGCCGTATTGTAGGTTCGTCCATTGATCTTGTAGACGCTCCCCACCACGGCCGCAATCCGGTTTGCGGCGCAGGTCTCGCGCAGAGAGTCTTCCGCCGCGGCGACCTCCTCGGCACGCGCGGCCATCACGGCGTCCTTGTGATAGCCGGTGAGCGCGCATTCGGGGAATACCGCCACCTGGACGCCATCGGCCGCAAGTTTACCGAGCATCTCCACCATGCGCTTGCGGTTCGCCTCAACATCGAACGAGGAACGGAACTGCACGGCAGCGACCTTCAACTTCACCGGCGGCGCGCTCCACCCGAGGCTTGCCATCAGGAGGAAGGAAAGCGCCGCGATCGGTTTCATCGGTGCACCTTCAGTGATCCCGTTCGGTGATGAGATCGGTGACCGAGAACAGGGCCCGCTGGTAGGGATTGTCGGGGAACGACGACAGAATCAAACGCGCCTGATCGGTGAAGGTGCTGGCGCGTTCCATGGCTCGCTGGATGCCCTGCCGGCGCTCCAGAAACTCACGAACCCAGGCAAATGGCGTGCGGTCGTAGCTGGAATCCTCGAGCACCGCTTCGATGGCGCGGCGTTCGCTTTCGTCGGCCCGCTCTAGCGCGTAGATCAGCGGCAGCGTCACTTTGCCTTCGCGCAGATCGTTGCCCACGGGCTTGCCCAGCACTTTTTCGCGGCTGGTGAAATCGAGAATGTCGTCCACCAACTGGAAGGCCATGCCGAGGTTCCAGGCGAAGTCGCCCAATCTCTGCACGGTTTCCGAACTTGCGCCGGTGGCCATGCCGCCCAGCCGCGCGCAACTGGAAAACAGGCTGGCCGTTTTACGGTCGACTAACTCCATGTAATCAGCTTCGCTAACGCTGCGGCTGCCGATCAGGTCGAGTTGCAGCAGCTCGCCTTCCACCATGCGCTGAGTAAGTCCGATGAGCAGGTCCAGGATCGGGAAGTTACGTTGCCGCAGGGCTACCTGAAACGCTTGCATATATAGCCAGTCGCCGGCGAGCACCGAAGTGTTGTTGCCCCAGACGATGTTGGTGGAGGGACGGCCGCGGCGCGTCTCGGCCACGTCGATCACGTCGTCGTGCGCCAGCGTCGCGGTGTGCAGCATCTCGACCACCGCCGCCAGGCTGATGACGTCGCCGGTGGCTTCACCCACCATCTTCGCGGCCAGCAGCACCAGCATGGGGCGCAGGCGCTTGCCGCCGCCATCCTGCAGGTAACGGCCGATGGCTGTGATGGCGTCCACTGACGCAATAGACTCCAGACTGATCTCGCGCTCGACTTGTTGCAGGTCGTCGCGAACCAGGTCCTGTACTTCCCGGAATGTCAGCGCTTGCCGGAGCTTACCGAACGCCATCAGGTTTTCCCAGTGTACTCAGACCCATGCTTGCTCTGCAAACAAAGCCGGCGGAAGTTGGCCACGGCGGCTTCGGCCACGGTCTCCACCGATTCACCGCGCAGTTCCGCGAGCTTGCGCGCGGTGTGTGCGACGAACGACGGCTCGTTGCGTTTGCCGCGATGCGGCACCGGCGCCAGATACGGCGCGTCGGTCTCGATCAGAATGCGATCGAGCGGCACCACGCGCGCCGCGCGCTGCATGTCCAGTGCTTTCGGAAACGTCACCACGCCGGCAAAGCTCACATGAAAGCCCATGTCCAGGACGCACCGGGCCTCGTCCGGTCCTCCCGAAAAGCAGTGCATGATGCCGCCCGCCGTCGTGCCCGTCCAATGCTCTTCGAGCAGCCGCAACGTATCCTCCCACGCCTCACGTGTATGGATGACGATGGGCAGGCGCGCGTCGCGTGCAATTCGGAGTTGTTCGGCGAAAATGGCGCGCTGTGTTTCGCGCGGGGAGAAATCGTAGTGATAATCCAGGCCGATCTCGCCGAGCGCCACCACTTTCGGATGCACGCACAGCTCGGCCAGATGCTTCAACGCAGCCGGGTCCGCTTTGCGCGCTTCGTGCGGATGTATGCCCACGGTGGCGTAGATCGCCAGGTAGCGTTCGGCTAAACGCACGCCGGCTTCGAGATCGGGCGGACCGTCGCCCGATCCCACGGCCAGCATGGTCGCGACACCGGCCGCCAAGGCGCGCTCGATGGTAGCTTCCCGATCCGCGTCAAACTGCTTATCGTCGAGATGGCAGTGCGAATCGGTGAGCGTCATTTCAGGCGCGCGCCGACGGGCGTGTCCTCGGGGAAGCCGGCCAGCACGGGCTTGCCGCCTTCGAGCGACGCCGCTACCACCATGCCGTTCGATTCGACGCCGCGCAGCTTACGCGGTTCGAGGTTCGCCACAATGGCCACCTTGCGTCCCACCAGGTCTTCGGGCTTGTACGCGGCGGCGATGCCGGCGACGATTGAGCGCGGCGCGCCCTCGCCGATGTCCACCTGCATGTGTAACAGCTTGTCGGCGCCTTTCACCGGTTCGGCTGACAGGATCTGGCCCACGCGCATGTCGACTTTCACGAAATCGTCGATGGTGATGCGCGGTGCAAGCGGCATGAACGGCGTGGCCGGCGCGGCCGGAGCCTTGCCCATGATGACGGCCTGGCGTGCCGTTTCGGCGGCTTCCAGTTCACGCATCTTGTCGACAGTACTCTTCACATCCAGGCGCGGGAACACCGGCGCCACTTCGCCGATCGTCTGTCCGGCGGCCAACTGTCCCCAGGCGAGAGCGTTGATGTCCACTTCGGCGAGCGGCGTGGTCATGCCAAGCTGCTCCCAGATCTTCGCCGCCGATTCCGGAATCACCGGAGCGAGCAGTACGGTGGCAATGCGCAGCGTTTCCGCGGCCGTGTACAGCGTAACGGCGAGCTTATCCTGCGCCTGCGGCTTCTTGGCGATCTTCCAGGGCTCCTGCTGCACGATGTAGCGGTCCACCGCGCCCAGCAGCGCCCACAGCGTTTCGAGCGCCTTCGAGAATTCGAACTTCTCCATCGACGCGAGATAACTCGCGATGGTCTCGCGCGCCTGCGCCGCGATGGTCTCATCGCCCGCCGATGCCGGAATCGCGCCGCCGCAGTAATTGCGGATCATGGTGAGGGCGCGGCTCGATAGATTGCCCAGGCCGTTGGTGAGGTCGGAGTTGAAGCGGTTCACCAGCGCGTCGTAGCTGAAACTGCCGTCGCTGCCGAACACGATTTCGCGCAGCAGGAAGTAACGTAGCGCGTCGAAAACCATCACTTCCTGAATCGGCGTGGCGCGCACGATGTTGCCGCGCGACTTGCTCATCTTGTCGTTTTCAAACAGCAGCCAGCCGTGCGCGAAGATGCGCTTGGGCAGTTCGAGTCCCGCCGCCATCAGGAACGCCGGCCAGTACACGGCGTGGAAACGCACGATTTCTTTCCCGATCAAATGCAGGTCGGCGGGCCACCGGTTCTCGCCCTCCACCGCGCTCATGTAAGTGGTCAGCGCGTCGAACCAGACGTAGAACACGTGCTTGCCGCCGTCGGGCACCGGAATGCCCCACTTGATCGTGGTGCGGCTGATCGACAGATCGCTCAAGCCCTGTTTGACGAAGCTGATCACTTCGTTACGCCGTATGTCGGGCTGTATGAAATCGGGCTGGCTCTCGTACAGATCGAGCAGCTTCTGCTGAAACGCAGACAGTTTGAAAAAGTAATTCTCTTCGGTGACCGTTTCGGTCGGACGCCCGCATTCCGGGCACGGATCGCCAGCCTTGGCCTCGTTCACGTAAAGTTCGTCGTGGAAGCAGTACTGTCCGGTGTAAGAGCCTTTGTAGATGTAGCCGTTGGCCTGGCAGCGCTTGAACAGGTCCTGCACCACTTTGTGATGCGCCGGATTGGTGGTGCGCTGGAAGCGGTCGGCTTCGATACCGAGCTTGCGCCACTGTTCACGAAATTCGTTCGAGATGGCGTCGGTGAACGCTTCCGGACTCTTGCCGGCGGCCGCGGCCGAGCGTTCCACTTTCTGCCCGTGCTCGTCGGTGCCGGTCGTGAGGACCACTTCGTAGCCCTGCATGCGCTTGAAGCGCCGTATGGCGTCGGCTACCAGCGTGGTGTAGGCGTGCCCGATGTGGGGCGCGGCGTTGACGTAATAAATGGGAGTTGTGAAATAGAACTTAGGTTTCATCGAACCTTCTTCAAATATGCGTGATTGGCTTCGGCCAGAATTTGTTTGAGCGGGACGCCGGTGGCGGCGGCCAGACGGCGGCAGTCCTCGAACTCGGGGGCGAAGTTGCCCGAATCAGATACCTTCACGCGCACCTTGCCCTGCGGCGTTTCGACTTCGACGAGTTGGCGCGCTTCCACCCGGCGCTCGGCCGCGTAAATCCGCACGCCAAGCGTGGTGGTCTCGGTGAATAAGAGTTGCGCCAACCGCTCGCGATCCTGCGGCGTTGCGATCACACGCACCAGCGACCCCGGGCGATTCTTCTTCATCAGCACGGGCGAGATGGTCACATCGAGCGCGCCAGCTTCCATCAATCGTTCCAGCGCGTGGCCCAACAGTTCCGGGCTCGAGTCGTCGATGTTGGCTTCGAT
>CAZDIZ010000021.1:10832-44536 GCA_964505625.1 uncultured Solibacteraceae bacterium
AGCAGGCCGTGTTCGGTTTTGACCGTTCCGCTGCCGACGTTCACCGCCGAGCACACAATTCGTTCGGCGCCCAGCAAGTGAAATCCGAGCGCGGCGCCCACGATATCGGCAATCGAATCCACGGCGCCCACTTCGTGAAAATGGACCTTCTCGATCGGCACTTGGTGCACGGCCGCCTCGGCTTCACCCAGACGGCGGAAGATGGCCGTGGCGTCGCGTTTCACTGGCTCCGGCAGCGTGGCCGCGCCGATCATATCCAGGATGTGGCTCAGGTGGCGATGATGGTGGTGGTGTGTATGTCCTTCATCCACCACGAACTTATGCGCTCCGATGCCGCGCCGAACCACCCGGTCGAAGCGAAACTGAGCACCGGTCGCGAGCGCATTGAGCCCGTCGATCAGCGCCTTCTCATCGGCACCCGCCGATGCCAGGGCGCCCACCAACATGTCGCCGCTCAGTCCTGAGAAAGCGTCCAGATAGCAGATTTTCATTCGCTTGAGTCCGTGTCGGGCGCGACAAACCGGCACCGCGGTGTCGCGTATGTCCCTCTATTATCGTACAGAAAAAGGGGTCGGCACCCCTTTTCGCGCCTGGTGTATAATACAAGTGTCGGACTTGGCTAGTGGGCGAAAGCCCACTTTTTTGTTGGTTCCCTTTTTCCCGGACAATGAAGGACGAAGTCGTAGCAAAAGTGAGAGCGGTCGCCGAACGTGTCGGCGCCGGCGAAGGACTTGAGATCGTCGATGTCGAACTGCTCGGCGGCGGACGGAATCGTGTTTTGCGCATCTTCATTGACAAGCCCGGCGGCGTCAGCCACGGCGATTGTGAACTGGTGAGCCGGGACGTGGGGACCATCCTCGATGTCGAGGACGTTGTGCCGGGCGGGCGCTACACACTGGAAGTGAGCTCGCCGGGCCTGGAACGCAAACTCACCAAGCCCGCCGATTTCGAGAGGTTCCTGGGGCAGAAGGCCAGGATTGTATTGAAATCGCCGGTCGAGAATCAACGCCGCTGGGAAGGCGTGCTCGCCGGTTTTGCCGATGGCGTCATCACCTTGGAGCCAAGCTCCGGCAAGGTACTGCGCATCGGCCTGGATCAGGTCGAAAAGGCGAACCTCAAGTTCGAGTGGTAATCTCCGGACAGACGGGAAAGAGGTACTAAGTTTGGGCAGCATCTATCAGTCCATCGAGATCCTGAGCAAGGAAAAAGGTATCGATCCGCAGATCGTCATCGATGCCGTCAAGGACGCCATGTTGGTCGCGGCGCGGAAGCACTTCCGTCTCACTGAGGATCTGGAGGCGGACTTCGATCCGCGCACGGGTGCCATCCAGGTTTACGTCGTCAAACGCGTGGTGGAGACCGTAACCGATCCGCTCAATGAGTGGACGCTGGAGGAAGCGCAACGCCACGATCCGGCCGCCGAGATCGGGTCAGTCATCCGCATTCCGAAGGCCACCGAATCGCTGGGGCGCATTTCGGCGCAAACGGCCAAACAAGTCATTCTGCAAAAAGTCCGCGAGGCCGAACGCGAAACGGTCTACTCGGAGTTCGCCGGCCGCGTGGGCGAACTGGTCAACTGTGTCATCAAACGCATTGAGGGGATGGACATCGTCGTTGACATGGGCAAGACCGAAGCGCGCCTGCCCAAGAAGGAACAGTCCAGGCTGGAAAGTTTCTCGGTGGGCGAGCGCGTGCGATGCGTCATCAAGAGCGTCGAGAAGTCCGGCAAGAACGCCGGGGTCATCGTCTCGCGAGCCGCGCCGGAATTGGTGGTGCGGTTGTTCGAACAGGAAGTGCCCGAAATCTACGACAACACGGTGGTCATCAAGGCTTGCGCGCGCGAAGCCGGCGAGCGCACCAAGATCGCCGTTTCCAGCCGCGACCGCGATGTGGACAGCGTGGGCGCTTGCGTCGGTATGAAGGGCATGCGCGTGCAGTCGATCATCCGCGAACTGCGCGGCGAAAAGATCGACATCATCGAATTTTCCGACGACGCGGTGGCTTTCGCCACCAACGCGCTCAGCCCCGCCAAGATCGCCAAGGTCACGGTTCTGGACGCGAACGAACACCAGATGGAAGTGGTGGTGGACGATTCGCAACTCTCGCTCGCCATCGGCAAGAAGGGCCAGAACGTGCGTCTGGCCGCCAAGCTCATGGGCTGGCGCATCGACATCAAGAGCGAGGAAGAGAAGCGCCAGGAAGTGGAGACCGCCATGGCCGCCCTGGTGGTGGCCGGCGCTCCGATTTCGGTGCTGCTCGATCACGGCATGACCGAAAAGGTCGTGGAAACGCTGATTGAAGCCGGTATTTCCACGGTCGAAAAACTCGGCGCCATGACGCCGGAGGAATTGGAAGCAATTCCGAATATCGGACCTAAAACGGTCGAACGCATCCAAGTGGCCGTCAACAATTACTTCGGCCAGTACGAGGAAGCCTTGGGCGTGTCGGAAGCCGAATCCTTCGAACCGGCCAGCGTTCCGGAAACGGACGAAGCGGCCGGGGCGGTTGAGGGCGAAGCGCCGGCTGCCGGCGCACCGGCGGAAGCCGAAGCCGCGCCCGATGCGGAAGCTGGCGTCGAGCCGGCCGAACCGGCGGCCAGTGAGTCGTCGGAAGAGGGCGAATCTGCTAGGATAAAGGACGCGGATTGACGCTCCCGAAGAATCGGATGTGGCGCTTGTGTGTCAATGGTGGGAGCACGCTGTGGGGTATGTTGCCGCTCTCTCCGGTTGGACAATCTGCAAGAAGGGTAGTGTCACTTTAACACCGTATGAAGAAGACTCGGATCAACGAGCTGGCTCGCGAACTCGAGGTCAAGCCGAATAAGATCCTGGATCTGCTGCCCGAGTTCGGCGTCACCGAGAAGAAGACGCACTCCAGTTCGATTGACGACGACGTGGCCGACCAGATCCGCCGGCGGCTGGGCGGGTACGTAGGACCGCGCGAGATTGAGCCGGAAGAAGTCGCCGAGCCTGAAATCGAAGCGCCGGCCGAGACGGTTGAGCCCGCCGCCACGGCGGTGAGCGAACCGGCCAAGCCCGTGGCTCACGTCCGTCCGGGCACTATCCTTTCGTCTCCAGCCGCTCCTACACAGGCGGCGGAACCCGGCTCTGAAGCGCCAGCGCCTCCGCGGCGCGCGCCGCAGCCGATTCGTCCGCCACTGGCGGGCCTCACCCCGTCGCGGGAAGCCGCGCCGCCTCCGCCTCAGCCGAGACCGCGTGCGGCCGAGCCGCCGCCGGTGGCTGCCGCGCCGGCAGCGCCTGCCGCATCGGCGCCCAGCGTGCCCGCGGCGCCAGCGATGCCTGCTCCCCCGGCGCACGCGCCCGCGCCCAAGCCGGCCGGCATTCCAGCCAAGCCGTTGCCGCCGCCTCGTCCAGGTCAGATTTTGAGCGGCCCGCGCCAACCGTTCCCGATGAACATGGCGCCGGCCCCTCCACGGCGTCCGGCCCCGCCGCAGGCTCCCCAGCCTCCGTCGCAGCCTGCCGCCCCCGCGCAGCAATCCCAGCAGCAAAGGACTCTGGCGGGCCAGCCCGCCGCCCGTCCCGTGGTTCCGCCGCGTCCCGATCTGGTGGCACGCCTGAAGACCATGGTTCCGGGACAGCCTTCCGCGCGCCCCGGCATGCCCAGCCGCCCGGCGGCTACTCCGGTTCCGGGTCAGCCGATTTATCGCGGACCGATTCGTCCAGGACAGGCCATGACGCCGCGTCCGGGCCCCGGCGGCCCGGGCGGCAAGATGACTCGCGGCCGTCCCATGCATCCCACGGCGGCTTCGGCGCGTGGCGAGGTTCCACCTCCGCCCACCGTCGAGCAACCCCGGCGCGTCCCCGACAAGCGGCGGCAGATGGATCGCAACCGCAAGGTCGACCAAGAAGGCAAGCTGCACGTTCCCATCGCGCGCCGCGAATCACTGGCGGCGCTGGCCGTCAACCGCGACATTACGGTTGCCGAAGGTATCACGGTTAAGGAACTGTCGGAAAAGCTCGGCGTCAAAGCCAGCATGGTAATCAAACGGCTGCTTGAAAAGAAGATTTTCGCCAGCATCAACCAGGCATTGGATGTGAAGCTGGCCGAGGAAGTGGCGCGCGATTTCGGCGCCAAGACCGAGAAAGTCAGTTACGAGCAGGAAGCGACACAGGAAATCGAAAAGGCCGAGGATCAGGCCGATCTGGTCAAGCGCGCTCCGGTGGTCACCATCATGGGCCACGTCGATCACGGCAAGACGTCGCTGCTAGACGCCATCCGTTCGACCAGCGTGGCGGAACGCGAAGCCGGTGGTATTACGCAGCACATCGGCGCTTCGCACATCGTGAAAGACGGCAAGAAGATCGTCTTCATCGACACACCGGGCCACGAAGCGTTCACGCGCATGCGTGCACGCGGCGCCAAAGTTACCGACATCGTGGTGTTGGTGGTGGCGGCCGACGACGGCGTGATGCCGCAGACGCTGGAAGCGATCGACCACGCCAAGGCCGCCGGCGTACCGATTCTGGTCGCCATCAACAAGATCGACAAGCCCGAAGCGCAGGTGGATCGCATCAAGCAGCAGTTGAGCGATCGCGGCCTGATGCCGGAAGAGTGGGGCGGCGAGACCGTCATGGTGCCGGTGTCGGCGCGGAGCAAGCAGAATCTCGAACTGTTGCTCGAAATGATTCTGCTGGTGGCCGACATGCAGGATCTACGTGCCAACCCGGGACGTCCCGGCGTGGGCACGGTGCTCGAAGCCAAGCTGGATCGCGGACGCGGTCCGGTGGCCACCGTCATCGTGCGCAATGGCACGCTGCGCGTGGGCGATTACTTCATCTCCGGCGCGGTGTTCGGCAAGGTGCGCGCCATGTTCGACGATCGCGGCGAAGCGTTGCGCGAAGCCGAGCCGTCGACGCCTGTCGAAGTGCTGGGTCTTGATTCACTGCCGGAAGTCGGCGATTCCATCCAGGTGGTGACCGACACGGCCAAGGCCAAGCAGATCGTCATCTACCGCGAGGCCAAGGAACGCGAACAGACCATGGCCAAGGGCGCCCGCCTGTCGCTGGATCAGTTGCATGACCAGTTGAAGGAAGGCGAGGTCAAGGAGCTGCCCATCATCCTGAAGACCGATGTGGGCGGCACGGCCGAAGTGCTCGCCGACACGCTCCAGAAGCTGTCCAACGACAAGGTGCGCGTCCAGGTGCTGCACGGCGGCGTGGGCGCCATCACCGAAACCGACGTGCTGCTGGCTTCGGCTTCGAACGCCATCATCATCGGCTTCAACGTGCGTCCGGAACGCAACGCGGCCGCCACGGCCGAACAGGAAAAGGTGGACATCCGGTTGCACACCATCATCTACGAACTGGTGGATGAAATGAAGCGGGCCATGACCGGCCTGCTCGAACCGGTGTTCAAGGAAGTCTACAAGGGACGCGCTGTCATCCGCGAGGTGTTCCACATCTCCAAGGTCGGCAACGTGGCCGGTTGCATGGTGCAGGACGGCGTGCTCACGCGAGGTTGCGAAGTCCGCCTGCTGCGCGACAACGTTGTGGTTCACAAGGGCAAATTGGGCTCGCTCAAGCGCTTCAAGAACGACGCTAGTGAAGTGAAGGGCGGGTTCGAATGCGGCTTGTCGCTGGACAATTACAACGACTTCAAGCCCGGCGACATCATCGAGGCCTTCGTCACCGAACGTGTGGCGGCGGAGGTCGTGGCATAACGCGGGCAACGCCGTGGCTGCCATCGGGGTTCTGACGCTGGAATTACGGATTCCCGACGCGCATTCACTGAAAGACAAACGCCATCATGTGCTTAGCCTGAAAGAGCGGCTGCGGCACAAGTTTAACGTCTCGGTGGCGGAGATCGACTACCAGGACATCTGGCAGCGGGCCATGATCGCAGTGGTAACCGTTTCCACCAGCCGGCAGTTCGCCAAACAGGTGCTGGACGCGGCCGAACGCGAGGCCGCCGCGCTCGCCGGGCGCTACCTGGTGGAAGCCAGCGTCGAATGGTTGGATTGAAGTAAGCATATGGATGCTCATCGTGTTGAGCGCATTTCGACCGCGCTGAAAGAGGAACTGGCCGAACTGGTCGGCTACGAGATGGAAGACCCGCGCGTAAGCGATGTACGGGTGGACGATGTGCGTGTGGCGCCGGATGGAAAGCACGCTTTGGTACTGGTTACAGTACCGGGCGCGGAAGCCGAACACAAGGCCGCGCTCGCCGCGCTGATGGGCGCGGAGAACTACCTGCGCCGGGAGGTGGCCTCCCGCCTGCAAGTCCATCATATTCCAGACCTTCGCTTCGAAGTAAGCCGCGACCCGGAAGAGGTCGCCCGCATCGAACGGCTGTTCAAAAGAGCGGAAAAGCAGCATCGTAAAGTTTCGTCCGCAGTTGAAAAAAGCTCTTAGAAATCCTTTCTCATGAAGCATTTTGTGGTACTTTTGTGTTTAGTGGCGTGGCTTGCGGCCGCGCCTGTATACGCTGGCGAAACGGTGCGTGTCGAGGCCAGCGTGGACGCTATGGGTTCCACTTACACGGTGGCGCTCTATGGCGAGAGCCGGGACCAACTGGAAGCGGTAATCGAACAGGCGTTTGAAGAGGTTCGGCGGCTCGACCGGATGCTATCCAACTATCGCCGCGACAGTGAATGGAGTGAAGTAAACCGATTCGCGGCCGAACGGCCCGTTCGCGTGACGCCGGAGTTGTTCCGGCTGCTGGAGCGGTGTTTGGATTATAGCCGCCGCAGTGAAGGTGCCTTCGACATTTCCGTGGGCCCCCTGATGAAGGTGTGGGGCTTCTATCGCGGTTCCGGGCGTCTCCCAACCAAGCAGGAAGTGGCAAAAGCGTTGGAGACGGTCGGCTACCGGCACGTGGTTCTGGACGCCGAACATCGCAGCGTTCGATTCGACCGGCCGGGTGTGGAACTGGACCCGGGTGGCATCGGAAAGGGTTACGCCGTGGACCGCATGGTGGATGTGCTTCGTGAAAACGGAGTCACCAGCGGGATCGTTTCGGCCGGTTCGAGCAGTATTTACGCCTTGGGGACGCCGCCGGGCGCCCCGGGCTGGAAGGTGAGCATCCGCCACCCAAGAGATTCGCGGCGGGTGGTAGCCGAAGTTCATTTGAAAAACGAGTCCATGTCGACCTCGGGCAATTACGAAAAGTTCTTCCAGGCCAACGGGCGCATGTACAGCCATATCATGGATCCCCGGACCGGGTTTCCGGCTCCGGGCATGCTTTCGGTATCCGTGATCGCGCCCAGCACGCTCGACAGTGAAGCATGGACCAAACCGATTTTCATCCATGGCCGCGCCTGGGCGGCTCGCAACAAGCCGGAAGCTTCTCGATCGTTTCTCTGTGAGGACAAGGCGGAATTGTCATGCGCGTGGCTCCAATGAATAGCCGTTTTTTGGATGCCTGCCGGCGGCGGCCCACCGATGTGCGGCCGGTGTGGTTTATGCGGCAGGCTGGTCGATACATGAAGCAGTACCGCGACATCCGCGCCAAGCACGGGATTTTGGACATCTGCAAGCAGCCGGAACTGGCCGCCGCGGTGACCCTGCAACCCGTCGAAATACTGGATGTCGACGCCGCCATCATTTTTGCCGATCTGTTGTTGCCGGTCGAGCCGATGGGCTTGAAGCTCAAGTTCGTCAGCGGCGAAGGGCCGGTGATCAGCAATCCGGTGCGCACCAACGAGGACGTCGACGCACTGTCGATTTCCAACACCGATGACCTGGGCTACGTGGGCGACGCCATCCGTCAAGTGGTGGCCGCGCTCGCCGGTAAGGTGCCCGTAATCGGATTCGTCGGCGCGCCGTTTACGCTCGCCAGCTACATGATCGAAGGCGGCCCGTCGAAGACCTTCCTGCGCACCAAGCAGATGATGTATTCGAACGAAACGCTGTGGCGCCGTCTGATGGGTAAGATCGTCGACGTGCTCGGCCCGTTCGGCATTCTGCAAGTCGCCGCGGGCGCGCGCGCCATACAGGTTTTCGATAGCTGGGTGGGCGCTCTTGGACCGGACGATTACGTGCGCTTCGTGGCGCCGTACTCGCGCGCGCTCATCGAACGGCTGCGTTCGACCGGCGTTCCGGTGATCCACTTCGGCACCGGCGCGGCGGGCTTCTTCCGCGAACTGCACGCGGCCGGCGGCGATGTGATGGGCGTCGATTGGCGCGTCAACATCGACCAGGCGTGGATGGACATCAGCTACCGCTCGGCCATTCAGGGTAACCTGGACCCGGCTGCGCTGCTGGCGCCGCTGCCCGAACTCAAGACCCGCATACACGAGCTACTTAAACGCACCGGAGCGCGTCCCGGACACATCTTTAACTTAGGCCATGGAATTCTGCCGGAAACGCCGGTGGATCACGTCAAGGCCGCCGTACAGATGGTCCGGGAGTTTCGCCCATGAATGCAGCCGTGCTCCTTCTGGCGCACGGAGCACCGGAACGCGTGGAGGATGTCGAAGAGTATCTGGGCTATGTTCGCCCGGGACGTCCGCTTGCGCCCCGCGTGCTCGAAGAAATCAAACATCGATATGTGCTGATTGGCGGCGGATCGCCGCTGCTCGCATGCACTTGCCGTCAGGCCGAAGCGCTTGAAGCGCGCATCGGCGTGCCGGTCTACTTCGGCATGCGTAATTGGCATCCGTTTCTGCAAGAAATACTTCAACGAATGCGCGACGACAAAGTCGAACGCATCGTGGCGATCTGTCTTGCGCCGCAGTACTCCAAGCTCAGCGTGGGCTTCTATTTCCGGCGCGTGCAGGAAGCCAAAGTCGCGCTGGGTATGGATGCGGAAATCGTCTGGACGCAGAGCTTCCACAACCGGCCGGCGCTCATTGACGCGTTCGCCGAAAAGCTCGCGCCGCTTCTTCCCGCCGAGCGCGTGTTGTTCACCGCGCACAGCCTTCCGGAGAAAATTCTGGAACAGGGCGACCGCTACGACACCGAAACGCGCGCAACCGCCGCGTTGGTGGCGGCGCGGCTGGACTTGGCGCAGTATGACTTCGCGTATCAGAGCCAGGGGATGACCGACGAGAAATGGCTCGGTCCCACGGTCGAGGCGCGGTTGGAGGCCTACGCCCGAGAAGGCGTGAAACGCGTGGCGCTGGCGCCCATCGGCTTTGTCTCCGATCACGTCGAAGTGCTGTACGATGTCGATATCCTGTTCCGCGACTACGCCGCCGCGCGCGGTATCGAAATCGCGCGTCCGGCATCGCTCAACGATTCGCCGTTGTTCATCGAAGCGCTGGCTCAAGTGGCGGAAGAGAAGCTGAGGACGAACTGACATGCGCCGTGTCGTCATCGTGGGCGGAGGCATCGCGGGACTTGCGGCGGGCTACTATCTTTCCAAGCGCGGCATCTCGGCGACGCTGATCGAAAAGCGCGACCGTCTGGGCGGAGTCATACACACCGAGAATGTTGAAGGCTGCGTGATCGAAAGCGGGCCGGACAGCTTCATCGCCATCAAGCCCTGGGCGCTCGAACTAATCCACGAACTGGGGCTGTCGAGCGAGGTCATCGGTTCGAACGATCATCTGCGCGTCACCTATCTGCTACGGCACGGCGAATTGGTGCCGCTGCCGGACGGACTGATGCTCATGGTCCCGACGAAACTGGGGCCCATGATTTCGACGCGCTTGCTCGGTTGGCCCACCAAGTTCCGCATGGGGCTGGAGATGCTGCGGCGTCCACCACGCAACCCCATGCCGGACCGTTCGGTAGCGGAATTCATACGCGACCATTACGGGCAGGAAACGGTGGATTATCTGGCCGAGCCGTTGCTTGCGGGCGTCTACGGTGGCGATCCGGAAGCGCTCAGCGTATCAAGCGTGCTCACGCGGTTTGTCGAACTGGAAGCCAAGTACGGCAGCCTGAGCCGGGGCGTGCTGGCCGAAATGCGCCGCGCGCACGGAGCCACCGGTAAGGCCACCTTGTTCCGCACGTTGAAGCGCGGATTGGGCACGCTGGTGGAAGCGGCCGTCAAAGGCGCGGGCGCGGCCCTGACGCGTGTGCAAGCCGCGGCGGAGACCATCGAGCCGACCGACAGCGGCTATCGCGTACGCGCCGGCGGAGAGTGGCTGGAGGCCGAACACGTTGTTGTGGCCACACCGGCCTATCAGGCGGCGGAAGTGCTGGCGGGGCTGGACGGCGAACTGGCGCGCGATCTGAATGAGATCCCGTACAGCTCTTCGACAACGGTGTCGCTCGGCTACCGCAAGGCGGGCTTTCCGCATCCGCTCAACGGATTTGGATTCCTGGTCCCCAAACGCGAACGCGGGCGGATGATGGCCTGTACCTGGGTGGGAACGAAATTCTCGCACCGCGTGCCGGACGATCACGTGCTGCTAAGGTGCTTTCTGGGCGGCGACGCTTCGATCCGCGACAGCGACGAATCCATTGTCGCGGCGGTGTGCCAGGAAGTGGAGCACATCATGGGCGTGGGCGTCGAGCCAAACTTCACGCGCGTGGCGCGCTGGCCGCGCTCGATGGCGCAATACACAGTGGGACATCACGAGCGTGTGAAGCGCATCGAAGCCCGCATGGCGCGCCTGCCAGGCCTGCACCTGGCCGGAAACGGCTACCACGGCATCGGAGTGCCCGACTGCATCCGAATGGGCCGCGACGCGGCAGCGAAGATCGACGGGGTTGCCGGTTAACCTGGATTTCTACCCAGCCAAGTTTCAAAGCCACGGACGGATAAGTCCGTCGATGCGGATGTCGGCTGAAAAAACACACTCCCAGTGGTTGAAGACAAATGCGTCCCTCCCCGGTTTTCCTTTGGGTTTGCTCGATCGGGCAGGAATGATACCATCATGCCATGACAGCACTTGAAAGGGAACTCGATTCAGAACTGCGGGCACTCTACTACAAGTGGCAGGTGATCTGGCGAGCTGGCTATTTCTGGCGCATGTTGACGAGCAAAAAAACACAATACGGAAAAGGTCCGACGGGAACCGTCAAACATTTGCTGTGCGGCGAACCATCACCGCGATCAGGCTTCATGCGATTACGAAAAGCGCACAAGTTGGATTGGTCTGTGGAAGCCCTCCTGCAAAACCCCAAATGGAAGCCGCTTTTCACTGACGCTGAAATCCAAAAAGCCAAGACCCGCCTCGCTCGCTACGCTTCAAACTGACCCACTACCGACAAAGAAGACGGCTCACCGCCGTTTCGGGCGCCGTCCGGAGGGCAGGGGCGCGCCGGGCGCGAGGACTCTTGCGGAAAGCGCCGTTTGTGGGAAGTCTCTTGGGTTGAGGGTCGCGAGGAAGTCGGCGCCGCCCTCCTCGGCGCACGCACAAAACGGCTCGTCCGCTGGATCGGGAGACATCGCCTTGATCCGTGGCGCGGTCAGTTCCGCTTCTTCCCGCAGCAGGTTGATAAGCAGCCCGATCGTCTCACGCCGGACTTTTAGCCGCCTGAGGACGGCCTTGTACTCGTCGAGAATCTCCTCGGAGACAATCCAGGTGAAGGTGCCACGGTCGAGCCAATCCCGCAGCAACTGAGCGCTGGGGTTCGAACACGAGATGACGCCGGTGCGAAATCCGGAGATTCCGGCGACGAGAACCGACGTATCCACAACACCCCTAGGCCGTCTTGAGCGAGCGGTTGGCAACGACCGTTACCTCCGGGAGCACTCGCGGCCGGCGCCGATGAGTCTTCACCGCCGCCAGAATCTCGCCAGCCTGAATAGTACCCATTTGCTTTGCCGCGTCTCCGAAGACCCGGCTCATCTCTTCCCGCCATCCGGCTCGCCGTCGTCCGCGCGGAAGGTCCTTTTGCGCAAGCGACTGTGGCATCTGCTCTTCCACTTCGCGAGCCAGGCTTCCCAAGGGAATACGGATCTCAATGGGCTGCCGGCCCCGCGGCGGCAGGGATCGCAATGAGATGAAGCGGCGGATACCTGGGGCTTGGTTCGCGAGACTCCGAGAGAGTGCGTCCGTGAAGAGCGAAAGCAATTCGCTCGATGAACCGAGCGACTCCTTGAGATAAAGGGCCACCTTGGCTTCGAGTAGCAGCCGTCCGTCGAACCAGTAGAGGTTGTCCTTGCGGCGCGGGCGGATGACCTTCAACTGCACCAGGTTCTGGAGTTCTTTCGCGGAGACCCCGAGCACGGCGCTGGCTTGTTTCAGCTTGAGTTCGACTGTGGTCACAGGCATTCCTGTCTAAAGTTTAGACGGAATATCGGTGGGACGCAATCCTCACGTGCCCAAAGTCGTCCATGCTACCGCCGCATCACCACGGCGAAGCCGGCGGGCGACAGCTCTAGCCTTTCGATGCGGTGCTTCAAGCGGAACGGCTGTCCCAGGCGGATGTCCGGGCTGTAGTGTTCGGCGAAGTGCCGCATGACGAAATCCACCATCATGTTCGGCACGGTCATGCCGGACAGTTCCAGTTTGTCCAGATAGACGATGGCCTGTCCGCCGCCCGATACCATGCGTGCCGCTGCGCTCACCGGCTTCCAGCCTTCGAACATCTTCGTGAACAACCAGCCGGGTGAGGAGCCGCGCGCTTGAAGCAGCTTGACCAAATTCACCTGCGCTCCGCCGGAGGCTCGGCCGTATCCGAGCTCAACGTGCGCGCCGTAGACGCTGCCCGGAATGATCTGGATGACTTCCTCGTTCAGGAACGCGTCGAGTTCAGGTTTGGTGAATACAACACGGGAGCCCGGCGCAGCCTTGCCGTCGACGATGGAGGCGATCTTCTGTTTACATCTCAGGTGGCTCTGGCTGGCGGGAGCGATTCCCAGCCCGGCAACCAGAACGCAACCCAGAATTATCAGGCGCATCATACCCATTATAGAAACGCGACCCATGAACCCGCTTCCGTGGCATCATGGAAGGACGGAGGAGAAAAAACATGAAACTGACGCTGATTGCCGCATTACCGTTGATGTCGAGTTTGCTGTTGGCTCAATCCGATAGCGCCAAACGCCTGGAGGCTGCCGCCACAGTCTTTTCCGAAGTAATGGGGACACCGGACAAGTCCATTCCGCAGAATCTGCTCGAGAAGGCGCAATGCGCCATTATCGTGCCCGGTTTGAAGAAAGGCGCGTTCATTATCGGCGCGAAGTACGGCAAGGGTTACGTAAGCTGCCGCAAGAAGCAAGGTGTGGGTTGGTCGGCTCCCGGAACCGTGAAGGTGGAAGGCGGGAGCTTCGGGTTCCAGATCGGCGGATCGGAAACCGACGTGATCATGCTGGTGATGAATGAGCGCGGCATGAACCGTTTGTTGTCGAGCAAGTTCACGCTGGGTGCGGATGCCGCCGTGGCCGCCGGCCCGGTGGGCCGCCAGACCGACGCGCAGACCGACGCGTTTCTGACGGCGGAGATTCTGTCCTGGTCGCGTTCGCGCGGCGTATTCGCCGGTGTCAGCCTGCAAGGCGCCACCATGCGTCAGGACCTTGACTCTAACAAGGAACTCTACGGCAAGCCGTATGAGAACCGCGACATCGTGACGCGGGACACAGCTGTACCTCAGGCCGCCAGCCGGCTCATCGAATTACTCAACAAGTATTCGGGACGCAAGTAGAAAAGGATGCGCCAGGGGGGCGCTATTTGTGGCGGTAGGTAATGCGCCCCTTGGTTAAATCGTAGGGAGACATCTCGAGCGTGACCCGGTCCCCGGCGAGCACGCGAATGCGGTTCTTCCGCAATTTGCCGGCCAGGTGCGCCAGAATGGTCCGCTCCTCATCAAGCTGAACGCTGAATAATCCACTAGGGAACTTCTCGACCACTGTTCCCACCACTTCAATGCAATCTTCCTTACTCATTCGCCTCCTTAACTGATATTGGCTACCACCAGGCGCCGAACCGCTAGGTTCGTGCAACCCTTTCAAGATATTGCCTTAGATCACGCCAGGAGTCAATCGGGAGGGGGCGCGTTGCCCCTCCCGTTTACGCCGGCACGATGGGCACGCAGATGTCCATCACAAAGTGATTTGCCTCGGGCCGATTACCTTGTTCGGTCAAATATACTTCAATCGGCGGTGTGCCGGCCGGAACGAAACCGGATTCCGGCAGCCACTCGCCATAAAACGCGCGGTAGGCGCCGAGGATGCCTTCGCCCGGCCCCACATAACGCGCCTTAGCGACGCGGCGCGCCGGCAGTTCGGTGACGCTCACCTGATCGTCCACTTTGGTATCCGCGTCGATGGCGATGCAGGCGTCGTAGCGTAGTTTCTCCGGCGGCGTCACGTCCGGATCTCCGTGACTGATGCTGAATAGCATGTGTCCCGGCGCGAGCAAGCCGCGCGGTCCGGCCCAACGGCAGAGCACTTCCCAGGCTTCGGTGGCGGCCTTTGCGTAGGGTCCGGCGCGCCTCACATAAACCGCCCGCACTGCGGGCATCTCTTCGATACGCACTTCCATGGTGATCTCCTTGTCATCGCCGGACCGTTGCGCGGCCCAGCTAGGAAGAGCATAGCGAGGAGCGCCCGAGAGATCTTTCGAATCCTTGCGCGTCACTTTGCGATTCTTGCGCCATTCGCTGGCTGTCATCGAAAAGCGTTCGCGGAAGGCGCGGGCGAACACGGCGGGACTGGCGAAGCCGTTGCGCAGTGCGATTTCGGTGATGTTCAAGCGGGGCTGGGATAGCAGATCGGAGGCGGCGTTTTCCAGGCGCACGCGACGGATGAATGCGGCCACCGTCTCGCCCACCATGGCGGTGAATATGCGGTGGAAATGGAAAGGCGAGAAAGCCGCCTGGCCCGCCAGCGTCTCCAGCGAGATCTCTTCATCGAGATGACGTTGGATGTAGTCCATGGCGCGGTTGATGCGCCGTTCGTAGTCGAGCCGGGATGCGGAAGTCGGATTCAAGACGCTTTAGGTAGCGTAGCGCGATGATGGCCGGGCTGTCATCGCGCGTGGATGTGCGGATCGCCCTCTTCCAGGTTCAGGTCGCTGGCCCATTCCAGTTCCACGCCCGCCTTCATCAAGCGGACCTGTAGCGCCTCGGTGTGCGACGAGCTTTCGAAAACCGCCGCCGGTACAACGCCGTGTTCCTGCGAGTAGGCGAGCAGCGTACCCACGGCTTCTCCGATGTTCCATTCCACCGGGTGCAAGCGGTAGCAGCCGTTGGTGATGTGCGTAGTGCCGATGTTCTTCGCCGCCGGCAGGAGATTCTTCAAACGTATGGGAATGAGCGCGCCCAGCGGGATTTGAAACGGCAGCGCCGGGACGTCGATATAGTTGTCGCCGCCTGTTGATGGGTGCAAGTCGATGCGATAGTAGCCGACGCCTACCGAATCGGCGTAATGCGCGGCGCGGGCGCGGCATGCCGCCGAGACTTCCTGCTCGACGATGGTCTTCTTCGCGCGGATGCGGCGGGACTCGCGAATGTAAGGCGCCTGCGCGAAACCGTCATCGGTGCCGAGCGGCGCACCGCACAGCTTCAGCCCCGGCCAGCCGCAGCCTCCATCTGGACGCGGCGCTTCGGTTTGCATCCAGTAGAACACGCACAGGCTCATCTGGCGGGCTTCGGCCAAATAGCGGCGACGGTCTTCCGCGCTCGCCGTGCAGAGTTCACCGTCCAGATAATCGATGAGCGGCCAGTTTACCAGGCACACATCGGACGCCAAGAAACCCGGCGTGAAGTTCGAGCGGTCCAGCAGCCTGCGGTAAGACCACAATCCCGAAAACACGCGCGGCTCTTCCGCGTGCGGCTCGAAGCGATAGTGGTTCGGCTGCATGGTGCGCGGGTTGGGCGTGACCCAACTTAGTAACTTGCCGGGCCAGCGCGGCGTGAGCCGCGGGAGGTAGTCGCGCCAGTAGTCGTAACGTTCCGGACGCGCGATGCGATGATCCTCTCCTTCGCGATGCTCAATAGCGAAACACCAGGAGAAGGCCTGCACGTTGTCCGGACGCGCTTCGACGGGAGCGCTCGGCTCACCGGTCTCGGCCGCCGCTTCGCTGCCGGTCACGAACTCGGCTCCGGTGATCGGCAACAGATTGCCCAACTCGGTGGCGTCGACAAACCACTTCGCGGTCACGTCGACGCGTTCGCCGCGCCAGTCGATGCCGACCGATCGCACTCGGTCCGCGTCAACATCCGCCGCCACGCATTCGGCTTCGGTCAGAATGCGCAGTTGGCCCGTGGCCACCCACGGCGCGAGCATCGCCTCGATCACGGCGTGCGAAACCTTCGGTTCATGGCACAGCGGTGACACCCAACCGTTGCCAGGGTTGAGCGCCGGAGCGCCGCGCGCCGATTCGGTAAGCGGATAGTTGCGCCGGTAGAATTCCCGAATGCCGTCGCGCAAGCTGCGATAGCTTGCCGTGCAGCCGAAACGTTCGATCCATCCGTGCTCGTCCGGAGGCACGCCCTGCGAGGTGAACTGCCCGCCGATCCAGCGCGTCGGCTCGACCATCAGGACGCTGAGGCCGTTGCGCGCCGCGGCCATCGCGCAGGCGCAGCCGCCCGTGCCGCCGCCGGCGATGACCACATCCACGGCGAACTCGCTCATGCCGCCACCTCGTTAGTCCAGAACCGTCGTGCGTGTTCGAGGCGCCGCACAGCTTCGGCCCAGTCGACGCCTGGCGAGCGGTAGCCGAACAGCAAGCCGGTGGAAATGTCGGGCCGCGCTTCCGGCAAGCAGTCGCGCATCCACAGCAGCGCCCGGCCGTGCGGCTGCGCTTCACGCCAGAGCGTTTCCAGACGGTACGCGGCGCTGCGTTCGGGATTGTCGAAGCCCATCTCGATGCCGCGTAAACCTTCCGTGCCCAGGCGCAGCGCATGCGATTGCAGTTTGTGTCCGCAGTAGTGCATGTAGCCGCCGCCGAACGCCTGGTAGAGGCGCTCGTGATAGGGCACGCAGAACTCAAGGTACATGGCGGGGGAGAGATTCATAGCCACGTCGTCGACAATGCGTATGCCGCCTGGAACCGCGTAGAAGAAATGGTCGGCTGAAGTCTCCGGCTCGCCCACGTTGCGTTTTTGCAGGCGCGTGAATCCGATGGTGGCCTGTGTGAGCAGGTCGAGCAGTGCGTGTACCAGTGCCGGCTCTTCCACCAGCGCCGCGTAAAGGTCCGCGCCCCACAACTGTAGCGCGCTGCTCAGCGGGCCTTGCGTGTCGCTCAGGAAGACACGCACCGAACCGCGGACCACGCTCAGCGCAGCTAGAAAACAGCGCTGAAAGGTCAACACGCGCGCCGCGTGGCCCGTGTCCAAAGCCGGCAGCCCCGCGCGTACCACGCGCCGGATGGCCTCGCGTCCGTTCAGCGGTTTCACGGCGGGAAGCTGATCGTCGATCTGCACCCACTCGGCGCCGAACAACGACGCGATCACGCCCGGCCCGAAATTGGCGCGCACGGCGAGCACGCGATCGTCCTTCAACAGCGCCCCTGCGTAAACTTCGCGCAGTTCGTTGAGCAGCATCTTCTCCGGATTGTCCACCGTCTCGCGATAGGGGAACGACGCCCAATGTGGCGGCCGCGCGCCGGTTACCAGCACCGGAATGCGAGGCACCGGCCGGAAGCTCCAGGCCTCCTGCTGCAAACGCCGTGCTTCGGCGCAATGTGCGGGATCGATCGCGCCAGCCAGACGCGGAAGCAATTCACTCAGGTTCATAGTTTGGCGTTCTGTTGGTACATGGTCAGCCCCGTCAATTGCTCCTGCGCGGGTGTGGGCGACGTGAGACTGAACAGCCAGCCCAGCCCGAACGCGAGGCCCGCCGAAATCAGGCTGTACCACATCCAGGAAATTGTAGTCGCAAACGAAACGTAGCCGACACCAGCGAAGGCCGCCAGCGCGCCCAGGAACGCGCCCGTGCCCGTCGCTCTGCGCGTGAGCATTCCGAGGAGAAACACGCCCACCAGCGTCCCGCCAAAGAAACCGGAAATCTTCGAAGTGGCCGCCAGGATCGTCCCGAATTTGCCCGCGTACAACGCAACGCCCGTACACGCCACGCCGAACGCCACCGTCACCCAGCGCGCGCCGCGTAGCGAGGGCTGCCGCTTGCCGAATCGCGCGTAGATGTCCGAGAGCGTCACCGTGGTGAGCGAATTCAGCACCGCGCTGATGGTGGACATGGAGGCCGCGAGCACGCCCGCGACCACCAGTCCGGTCATTCCGGCGGGCAACTCCTCGATGATGAACTTGGGGAACACGCGGTCCGGATTCACCGCCATGCCGCCTTTTTCCGGCGCCTGTAGATAGAACACATAGAGCGCCGCGCCCACCAGGAACAGCAGGAATCCCAGCGCGGCGGCACACGTCATGGCGCTCAACATCGCCATGCGGCTCTTCCGGATCGACGACGTCGTGAGAAAACGCTGCAACTCCGCCTGATCGACACCGTATTGGCCGAGCGTCAGCACCAGTCCGCCGAACAGTCCTCCCCAGATCGTCACTTCATTTTCGAGACTGAGAGAGAAGTCGAAGAAACGCAGCTTGCCGTGCGCCGAAGCCTGCGCGAGAAATCCCGCCGCGCCGCCGTCAATGCGATGAATCAGAATCAGCAGCGCGCCCACCAGGCTGCCGAGCAGCACCACCAGTTGCATGGTGTCGGTCCAGATGACCGCGCGCATGCCTCCGAGCATGGTGTAAGCCGTCGTGAGCAGGCCCGTGGCGATGATGACCCAGGGCAGGGAAACGCCAGTCATCTCCGCGATCACGAGCGACGGTGCGTAGATCACCATGCCCAAGTACAACGCCTTCAGCAGCAGGAACAGGCCGCTGGCCATGACGCGCGTCTTCAGATCGAAGCGCCGTTCCAGGTATTCGTAAGCGGTGTAGACATCCAACCGGTAGAAGAACGGGATCAGGACAATGCAGATGACCGCGGCGGCGAACGGCGCGGCTAGACGGTATTGGAGGAACGTGAAATCGGATTTGAACGCCTGGCCAGGACCGCCCAGAAACGACGCACCGCTGACGATGGTGGCGATGCCGGAGAATGCCGCCGCCCACCAGGGAATGTTGCGGTCACCCAGAAAGAACTCGCGCAGTGTGGTTTGGCCTCGTCCGAACCAACCTCCGATGAGAATCGTGACGGCCAGATAGCCGATGATGACCGCGTAATCGAGCGGCGTCATGCCGGCAACGCTCCCACTTCGACGAGCACGCGCTGTATCTCCGCGCGGGTGGCGTCGTCCAGCGGGAGGTCGTACGGCGGTGGGGCAATACGCTCGGCAAGGCCCAGTAGCGACAAGGCCGCTTCGGCGCCGCGCCAGCCTCCATCAAGTTCGAAAATCCGGAAAGCGCGATTGATCTTGCTTTGCCACAGGGCCGCTGCGTGCGCGTCTCCGGCGCGCGCGGCGCGATGCAACTCGACGGCGAGCTTCGGCACGATGTTGTGCAGCCCTTCGGTGATACCGTCGAAGCCCATGCCGAGCGCGGCATCGGTGACGCGGCCCGCGCCGCAGATCAAAGCGAAGCGGGAACGGTCGATGGGCGCTTCCAGTAACTGGCGCCAATGCTCGGCATCGGCCGAGGATTCCTTGATGCCGGCGATGTTCGGATGTTGCGATAACTCGACCACGGTCGCGATTTCCAAACGGTTCGCAACTCGCGCCGGATTCGAATACAGAATCACGGACCGGCTGGCGGCGTCGGCCACCGTGCGATAGAAGTGCGCCAGTTCACGCTGCGTGAGCGCGTAGTAGAACGGCGGCAGCACGACGAAGAAGTCCACCGGCAGATGGCGCATGTCGCGCAGTCGCTCCAGGACGCGCAGCGTGCCGGTGTCGGAAACGCCGGCCAGCAGCGGCAGCCTTCCGCCGAGCGCCTCCGCGGTGGCCTCCACGCTTTCCAGTTGCGTGGCGTCGCTGAGCAGCCCGAACGCTCCCATGCTGCCGTTCACGAAGATTCCGTTCACGCCGGCCTGGCAAACGTAGTCCAGCAGCCGCCGGTTCGCCTGGCGGTCGAGCCCGAACTCTCTGTTGAGCGGTGTGACGAGCGGGACAACCACTCCCTGTAACTTCATTCCGCCACGCCCTTACCGCGCCGGGCCTGTTTGGGCTTTTCCGCGTTGCGGAATTGTTCCACCGCCTGGCGGCTGCGCTGCCAGTTGGCGGAGATGTGGGTGCGTATGGCTTCCACGGCTTGCTCGATGTCGCCGCGGCAGATCTTCTCAACCACCGGAGCGTGTTCGGACGGTGGCGCCAACACGCTCGTGTGCATCCGCTCGCGCATGATGCGCCCGGTGACAAATAGCGGCGCCGAGAGCAATGTCAGATGCCGCTCGAGCGCGCCGTTGCCGGAAAGCGACCAGATCTTGCGATGGAATTCCAAATCCAGATGAGCGAATTCCTGCATGGAGCTCCGCGCGCTGTCGGTTGCCCGCGCCATGCGCATGAGTTCCTCTTTGTCCGCGTCGGTCATGCGCGGGATGGCCAGCCGGACCGCTTCCGTCTCCAGGATCAGGCGCAGGTGAACGATGTCGTCAACCTCTTCCGGCGTCAACGCCACCACCTGCGCGCCCTTGAACGAATTGAGCTGTACGAACCCTTCGTGGGCCAGTTGCTGGAGCGCTTCGCGCACCACGCCGCGGCTGACCTGGAACTCCTCCGATAGTGGAATCTCGGTCAACCGGCGGCCGGTCTTGAGTTGACCGGACAGGATGGCTCGCCGGATGGCTTCGCACACTTTCTCTCGGGTGGATTCTTTCTGGACGGGTTTGAATATCTCGGAAATCGAGGTTTCCATGTGTTTATGCGCTCTCACTGAATACGCAAGCTGTACAGTTTTGAATTCTTCAGATAGATGCGCAGCCGCACGTCGGCCGCGTCCGGTAAAGTCGTCTTGGTCTTCCAGCGCACCGGTTGCCGGACTGCGTCGCCACGAATGGGAATCGAGTCCGCGCGGCCGTAGCCGGCCAGTGGTTTGCCAGCCTGGTCCAGCACTTCCACCACAATGCCGCCTCGCGAAGCTTCCGCGTTGATCGAGAGCTTGCCTCCGGCCGCGGCGAGCGGCTTGGTCTCGATGGTGCCGCCCGCGGCGCCGGCATCGAGCGAAACAAAACCGTCCAGCCGCCAGGAGGCCCGGCCGATGCTCATACGTTTTTGGGGCAGCGCGCCGCCGTGTCCGGTAGTCACAGCGGTGTAATACACCCACATTTCGTCATTGTAAAGAACAATCGGGTTGGCGATCCCCAAAATGCATCCGCCGTCGAACGCGCCCGGCGGGCCGACGGGAATCAGCGGCGAACGGTCATCGGCCCGCTGCCACGTCTTGCCGTCACGGCTGTGCGCGAGTTGGATCTCGATGGGGCCGTCGACGGGGCTCGGCTTCTCGCCGCCCATCAGCTGTACATTGCGGTTTTCAGCCGTCACGCGGAACACCGCCAGCAATCCTAGGAACTGGCCCGCGTAGGGGAATCCGGACATATCGTAGAACTCCGTGCGATGCACGGGTTTGGCCACCCAGCGATCGTCGATCTCATCGGGCGCGAGGATCAGCGCAGGCTCCGACCAGTTCTGAAAATCGCGGCTGGTCGAGAGCCACACCGTACGGCGGCGGAACCCGCGAATCTCCGGATTGCGTTTGTGAAACGCGAAGTAGACACCGGTTGAAGGATCGCGCGTCGCGGTGATGGTGTCTGACGAATCCAGAATCGGATTCTTCGGATAGTCTTTCCAGTGCAGCCCGTCGGCGGAATACGCCGCCCAGTATTTGCGAGTGGGGCCGCCCACGCCCGCCATCTTGTAGCGGTAGGCCGGATCGGGTTCGCTTTCGTCCGCAATCACGCTGGGGCTGTGCAGGTCGAAGACGATGTTGTTCTTCGTCGAGCCGTCGAATTCCTGAATGCCGAGTTCGGGCTTGGTCCAATGCACGCCGTCGTTCGATGTGGCGTAGTTGACGAAGTCGCCGTGTTCGGTTCGCGTGCCCGGCGCACGTTGCTTCTGGCCGGGGCCCAAACGGCTCATGTACCACATGCGGAACTGGCGGCTCGGCGCATCGTAGTGCACCGTGCCGTAAATGTATGTGCGCAACCCTTCCCATGGCCGGTCTGGCTCGAGGACCGGCTTGGGAAGTTTTTTGCCTGCGTGCGTCTGTCGCACGACGCCGCGCCGGGCCGCGACCACGGCGTCGTCAACGAACGGAAAGACTTTCTCGGCCGGAGCCGTCCAAGCCAGATTCGCCAGCAAGATTGCTAGCGCGGGAATGTGCCTTGAGATGCGCATGCCTGTCGCCGTTTAGAACTGATACCGCAGCGCGAGTTGCACCTGCCGGGCGCCGCCGGTGCTTCGAATGGTACCAAAGGCCGACGAGCCCACCGTGGCGTTCGGCGTGCCCCAGTTGCTGCGATTGAACAGATTGAAGAACTCACCGCGGAATTGCAGACGATGGCCCTCCCGGATCAAGAACGAACGCGAGACGCCGAAGTCGACCGTTGCCGATCCGGGGCCGGATAGGATATTGCGGCCGGCGTTGCCGAACGTATAGGCGGCGGGCGCCGTGAATGCCGAGGTGTCGAACCAGCGGTCGATGGTGCGATCGCCGCTGGGCAGGTTGCCGTTCGAATTGCCGGTCACGTTCGGATATACGGTGCCCGCTCCGGCGTTGGCCGTGTCGCCGGAAGTTACCGCCGAAAGTGTCAACCCGGAACGCATCGTGACGATGGCGTTGGTCTGCCACTCACGCACCAGGTAGTCCACCCAACGCGCGGTGCTCGAAAGCAATTGTTTGCCGCGGCCAAACGGAAGCTCGTAGACGGCAGCGACGCTGGCGCGGTGGCGCAGGTCGTTGGTCGATAGCCCCTTGGCGGCCGCGCGATTGTCGGGATCCTGGTACCCATCCACGTCGTCGATCGACTTCGACCAGGTGTAGGCGCCGAGCAGGCTCAGGCCGCTGCGGTAACGTCGTTCGACTTTCACCTGCAAGGCTTCGTAGGTCGAGAAACCGTCGCTGTCGAACATGCTGATGGCGCCAAAAGCTTGATAGCGGCGGCGAGCCTGTATACTGCCGGCGGCGGGCGGCATGGCGGGATTGGCCTGATAGCTGGTCCGCAGATGCGTGCCCTTACTGCCAACGTAGCTGGCGCTCAATCCCCAGTTGGGAAACAGTTCGGTTTCGATGCCGAAGTTCCACTGCTGAATGTAAGGATTGCCGCGGAAACCGTAGGCCACGATCTGGCTGATGGTCGGCGTGGCCGCCACGAGCGAATCCGAGGTGGAACCCAGCGTGACCGAGAGTTCACCGAACTTGAATTCCGGTGTGGTCGCGCCGCTGGTGCGGCTGTCGCGCACCTGGCCCGGAGGAACCGCCAGGCTGGTGTTGACCAGATCCTGACTGGTGAGCTGCGACCAGAAGACGCCGTAAGCACCGCGCAACACCAGGCGGTTGGTGTTCAACGGGCGGAACGCGAAGCCGAAGCGAGGGGCGAAGCCGCTCATGCGGCCTTCCATCACGTTATCCGCTGCCATGCGATACGGCCATTTCAGCGTGTAATTCATCGGGTAGTCTTTCGCGTACACGATCTGGCCGGTGCCGGTATCGAACGCGCCCCAGCGGTTGTTGGCTTCCTTCCAGCCGCCGTGGTGCTCCCAGCGCAGTCCTGCATTGAGTGTGAGGCGCGAAGTGACTTTCCAATCGTCTTGAATGTACAGATGCTGGCGCATGTACTCCGGCTCATTGGCTTCCGCCGACTTTAGATCGACCAGTACGGTGTAAGTCTTGGGGTAACCCAACAGGAAATCGGCGAACCCATTGGTGTACGTCTTGCCGTTTTGCGCCGTGAAGCTGCCGGTGAAACTGTAGCGCCCGCGGGCGAACTGAACCTGATCGTTCATTGAAGTGTAGGTCTGAAATTCGCCGCCCACCTTCAAGGTGTGGTTGCCGTGAATCATGGTCAGTGCGTCGCTGAACTGCGTGGTGGTTTCCACGCGATCGAGCGGCACCGCCGCCGTGCCTCCCAGGCTGGGCATGTTGGTCACGCGGATGTCCGGCATCCCATCCAGCCGCGTGCCCGCGCCTACGTTCGGCAAGCCGAATTGCTTGGTCAGCGGTTCGCCCATGGTCTCGTGCACGTAGCCGAAGTCGTAATGGTTGCCGCCGGCGCGGAATTCGTTGATCAGGTTCGAACGCAGCGTGTAGGTGTGCTGCGCGGTCCAGGCGTAGTTCTGATTGTCCTGTACGTCGCCGTTGGTGGGTAGAACCGAGGCCGCGAAGATATCTCGATTCTGCATCGAGAGCCTGCCGAAAATCCATTGTTTCTCGGTCAGCTTCTGGTCCACGCGGGCGTGCCATTGGTCGCCGTCGTTCATGCTGCTGGCCTGGCGGACGTAGTTGCGCGCCGCGTCGGTGGAATTCGGCAGAGGAAAGTACGGGATGATCTTCGCCGAGGCCGAGTGAAAGCGTTCCGTTGGAATACGATTGTTGGCGAACGGCAGGCGCACTCCACTAGCCAGCGTCAGCGGATCGTAGATGGTGGCCATGCCGCTGAAGTCGCCGGTGCGCATGGCGGCGGTGGGCACAATGCCTCCGGTGGTCGAACTCTGGCGTATGCGTTGGCCTTCGTAGTTGAAGAAGAAGAAGGTCCGGTCGCGGACTACTCTTCCGCCCAGCGAGCCGCCGAACTGGTTGTAGGTGAGCGGGTCCACGCCGGCGTCGAAGTACTGGCGCGAGTCGAAATTGTCGTTGCGCAGAAACTCGAACAGCGATCCGTGGAAGTTGTTGGAGCCGGACTTGATCTGCACGTTGACCACGCCGCCGGCCGCGCGTCCGTACTCAGCCGAGTAGTTACTGGTTTCGAAGCGGAACTCCTGGATGGCCTCAGTCGACGGAATGATCACCGCCAGTCCGAACATGGTGGCGTTGTTGTCCACGCCGTCCAGCATCCAGTTGTTCTGGTCCGGCGACTGGCCATTGACCGAAATCGAAGCGCCACCCTGCCGGCTGGTGACATTCGAGTCGCGTCCATCGGCGGTGCCGGGCACCAGCAAACCAAGCTGCATGAAATGACGCCCGTTCAGCGGGAGCTGCTTGATCTGCGTTTCCTCGATCAGTTGACTGACCGAAGAAGTTTCGGAATTCACCACCGGGACGCTCGATGTGACCGTGACGGTGTCGGTGACCTGGCCGGTGTGCAGTTCGATGTCGACGCGGATGGTCTGATCCACGGTGAGCTGCAACGGTCCGGCGGAGAACTTCTTGAACCCCTGCGCCTCCGCGGTGACGCGGTACGCGCCCACGGGAAGTGCCGTCAGCACGTAGTCGCCGGTGTTGTTGGTGTTGACGGAACGCTGAGCGTTGGTGGCGAGATGCGTGGCTTGGACCGGGACGTTGGGAACCACGGCTCCGGACTGGTCGCGGACCGTGCCCACAATGCGTCCGTTCTGGGCTAAGAGCGCGCTACATCCGAGAAGGAAGAAGAGAATCGCAAGACAACGAAACCGACTGGACACGAAGACGTCCTCCTGAGGCCATTCTGTCATATTGACTGCCTATAGGACTGTAGCATTGTAGGACAATCTAGTCAATGGGAAACTTGGGGAGGGTGTTCAGGCCTGCCTGAGTTTTGGTTCGACAGCAGGAAGTCCGCAACGATCGACGTGGATGTGACAATAGGCAGGTCGGGACAACCGGATAAAGTTGTTGCAAGCGGGCCAGGCGAGCATCTCCGCTCATACACCGTGCGTTGGATGAAGGAATCGCGGTTCGCGGCCTCCTGCGCGGAGCAGACCCTCAGAATTCGGTTTGATTATGTGCTGCATCCGCCGGGAGCCGGGCTGCACCTACCTTCGGTAAGCGTGAAAGCATCCAATCATTACGTCATGCGCTTTGAGCAAGAGGTTCTGTATCCGCACAAAAAAGTTGCGAAAGCTGAGAAGTGAAGTCGCTAATGGAAACTGACTCAGGCCCGTCTCACTCATACCGCAGCGCGTCGATGGGGTTGATTCGCGAGGCTTTGTAGGCGGGGTAGATGCCGAAGCCCACGCCTACGGCGAGCGAGACTCCGAAGGCGATGAGCACGCTCGATGTGGTGACGATGGTCTTCCACTCGGCGGTGCTTGAGATCATCCAGGCCAGGAAGTAGCCGCAGCCGATTCCCACCACTCCGCCGCAGGTGGAGATCAGCACGCTCTCGCTCAGGAACTGGCGCAGGATGTCGATGCGGCGCGCGCCCGTCGCCCGGCGCACTCCGATTTCGCGGGTTCGTTCGAGCACCGTCGCCAGCACGATGTTCATGATGCCGATGCCGCCCACCAGCAATGAAATGGCCGCGATGGCTACCATCACGTAGGTGAAGATGGTCTGCGTGCGCTGCTGTTGCGCGAGCAACGCGGCGGGCACGGTTACGGTGAAGTCCGGCGTATTGTTGTGCGCCGAGTTGAGAATCGCCGTGACGACCTTTGCCGTGTCGATGCTGTCGACGCCCGGCTTCAACCGCAGGTCGATGCCGTCGAGTTCGTCCTTGATGTAGCTCGACATGTCCCAGAAGCGGTATTGGAAGGTGTTGAACGGTACGAAGATCGCGTCGTTCAAATCCTCCATCTGCCCGCCGCGGCTCCGCGAGCCCGCCTGGATGGTCTCCTGCAGCACGCCTATCACTTCGAGCCAGGTGTCGTTCACCTTGATGTATTTGCCGAGCGCGGGCGCATAGCCGAGCAGCGCCACCTTGGCGTTCGAGCCCAGCACGCAAACTGGAGCACTGTTGTCTTCATGGCGCTGATTGTAGAACTTGCCTTCGGCCAGCCGCAGGTCGTGGATGGGCGCGTAGGCGGGACGCACGCCGTAGAGGTCGTGTGTGGAACCGGGCGGCTTGGGCAGCAATCGCGAAGGCCGCAGCACGCGGCGCGGCGACATGATTTCCAGCGCTTCGATGTTGGCTTCAATGGTTCGGGCGTCGCGCTCGGTCAAGCCCGGCGAGGAACGGCGGCGCTGCTGCAACTCTTCTTCGCTCGCGGCATGGCGCGAATCGATTAACAGATTGCGCACGCCCAGCCGTTCGATGAAGCTCAACGATTCCTCGCGCGCGCCGGCGCCGATGGCCAGCATGCCGATGACCGAGCCAACACCGAAGACGATGCCCAGCGCGGTGAGCATGGTGCGGGTTTTCTGCGCGCGCAGATTGTGTACGGCCAGAGCCAGGTCGGAGAGGATCATCGCGAAATCGCTTTCAGCGCGCCGCTCGATTGTGTCTGCCGCTTGCGCATTTGTTCGGGATCGGCCAGCGCCACCAGTTGGCCTTCTCGCAGTCCTTCCACCACCGCCTGCGACTCGCTGCGCCGCACCAACTTGACGTCCACGGGCATGAAGGAGGTGCCCGATTGCAAATAGACAAACTTGCGTCCGCCGGAATCAAACAGCGCTTGCGACGGGAGCCACAACGCGTTGCGATGCGTTTCGGTGGTGATGCGCACAATCGAACTCATGCCCGGGCGCAACTCCGGCGTGGGCTGGTCGATCGACGCGCGGCAATCCGAGTAACGGTTCCAGAACGGTCCCGTGGTTCCGCCCAGCACCTTGACGCGTCCGCGATACACGGCGCCGGGCAAGGCGATCACGCGGATCTCGACGGTCTGCCCCACCGCCAGATGGCCGCGATCGAGTTCACTGATCTTCATGGAGACTTCCCAATTTTCCAGGTCCGGAATCTGCGCCACCGCCACGCCGGGGCGCACCATGTCGCCGACCTGCATGGCGGGCACGTAGGACCCCCAGCGGAAGTTGCCGTCGGTATTGGCCTGGCGCGCCACATAGCCACGTCGCGTGGCGCGCAGGGTCATCGAATCGATGTAGCGGCGGGCGGTGGCGGCGGCGGTTTGCGCGCGCATGCGGCCGGCTTGTTGGATGGCGATACCGGCGCGCGCGGTGGCCAGGCGGTCCGGCAGATCCTTTTCAAGTTGCCGCAGCTTGTCTTGGGCGGCGGCCACGGCCAGGTCGTTCAACCGCGCGACGATGCGCGCGCTCACCTCGTTCTTGCGTGCTTCATACTCGGCGACCTTCAACTCCGTGCGCGCCTCCAGGATGGCGTAGCGGGCTTCTTCCTCCTTGGCCTGGCTTTCCGCCTGCGCCTGGATCACCTGTTGTTCGGCTTCGGCCAGGTCGGCTTCGGCCTCGCGCAGTTTGTATTCCTGCTCGGTGGTATCGAAGCGCGCCACCACCTGGCCGGCTTCCACCAGTTCGCCGCTTTCCGACAGCGCCGTGATGGCCAGCGTGCCGCCGCCCACCATGGGCACCACCAGCATTTGGGAATTGCCTCCCTGCAACTCTCCTTTCGCGGTGACGGTGAAAGTGACATCGCCGCGCTTGACCGTGGTGGCCGGTACGCCCGCCGTCGCCGGAGCGCCGGCCTGCGCGCGCCGCGCCACATGGAGGACGAGCCAACCGGCGGCGGCCAGCACCATGACGGTGGGAGCCAGAATCAGAATGCGCCGCTTCACGGTTTGCTCTCCTTGGTTTCCGGTTCGGCCAGCGACACCGTGGCGCCATCGGAAATTCCCTCCACGGCCACTTCGTCGGGATTGCGCGCCAGCACCCGCACCTCGGTCGCGCGCGGTACGCCTCTGGCGATGACGTAGACCACGGGCTTGCCGTCGTGCGTGAACAGCGCCTTTTTGGGAAGCGCGATGGCGTTCGGGATGCGCCGGGTCACCACGTCCATGGCGCCGTTCATTCCGGGACGAAGGCGCGCGTCGGTCGAACCGAAAGTTCCATGCGCGCGGAAGGTGCGCGTGGGCGGCCAGTCCCACCCCATGACAATCATCGGCGAAACGAACGTGAGCTTGCCGGTGAAGTTCGCTTCAGCCAGCGCATCCACGCGAATCTTGACATCCTGCCCGACCGCCACCAGCCCGCGGTCGATTTCCTCGACCTTGCCTTCCATTTCGATGCTCGCCAGATCGGGAATCTCGGCAATGGAGGCGCCGGGCCAGGGTTGGTCGCCGACCTTGAACGGCTTGGCGTTCATCCAGCCGGCCGAATAGTTGAGCATGTAGTTGATCATGCCGGTGAGCGGGGCCTTGCGTTCCATTTGGCTCAGCCGGTAGTTCGCCAGTTCCACTTCGTCCTTGGATTTGTCGCGTGCGCGGGTGAGCGAGGCGGTCTTGGCCCGGCCCGAGACGCGGTGCAACTCCACGGTGGCGTTCTGCGCCCGGAGTTTGCGTTCGGCCAGATCCAGGTTGATGCGGCTGATTTCGGCGTCGAGCGGGCGTTCAATCTCCGCCTTGGAGACCTCCAGGCGGGCCTTCTCAACCTCGTAGCGCGCCGCGGCGGTATCGACTTTGTCCTGTTCGACCGAGATGTGTTCCTCGGCGACCGCCTGGTCGAGAGCAGCCTGCGCCTGCTTGAGCGAGGCCTCTTTTTCCTGAAGCTGCTGCCTGGCGCTGCTGGGATCGAAACGAATGACCACGTCGCCGGATTGCACCGTCGTCGCCGGCGGCGCCAGCCAGACGATGCGCAGGTCGGGCACGTTGGTGGGAGCGTTGATCTGCATCGAGCGCCGGGCTTTCAGTTCGCCGCGGCACCGCACGATGACGTCGAAGCCACCGTTTTTGGCGCGCGTCGTGGGTAGCGTGGACACGCTCGATCGCGGCCGGAAACGCTGCCAGGCGGCATACGCCAGACAGGAGGCGGCCAGTAGCGCCAATGCCGTTGCCGTCCACTTCAGCACGCGCCGGCGGGTCATCGGGCGTCCACCTGAATGACCACGGCGGCCGAAATGTCCGGCAGCAGGCGGGGATCGGATTGTTCGATGCGGAAGCGCGCCGGGAAATTCTTGATGGGGCTACCAAGCGCGGTGGTGGCCACGGGGCTGGCGGAATGAAAGCGCGCGCGGAAGACGGCTTCCGGATAGGCGTCCAGCGAGATCGTGGCGGTGGTGGCGGGGGTGAGAACCGCGCCGTCGGGCTCGCCCAGCAGCGCCTGCACTTCCATTTGCGATGGATCGAAGATCTTGAGCAGGTTCTGGCCCTGCCAGAGTTGGTCGCCTTCCTGGGCGTTGCCCATGGAGCCGCTCCTCCAGACGTTTTCGAGCGCCACCATGCCGGCCAGCGGCGCGCGCAGGACCAGCTTATCCGAATTCCGGCGGGCTCGTTCGAGCGCCACTTTCTGGCGTTGGGCCTGCAGTTCGACGATGCGCAGGCCGGCGGCCTCGGCGGCTTCGCGGAAACGGTTGATCTTTTCGAGCGATTCGAAACGCGCACGGGCGCCCACGGCGCGAGCTTCGGCCTGCAAGCGCGCGATCTCGTTGCGCACCAGGCCCCGGCGCTGTTCGATCAGCGCCTTGCCCAGGTCGGCTTCGGCCTCCTTACGATCCAGCGCGCGCTTTTCGGCCGCGGCGCGGCTTTCGGCCGCTTTCTGGCGGGTCTGGTGCGTCAGGTCCTCGAACTTGGCCTGCGCCTCGCGGGCGATGTCGAGCTGCGCGGTGCGGTCGAATTCGGCCAGAATGTCGCCTTCCTTCACCATTTCGCCGTTGCGCGCCAGTTTGATCAGCGTCAGACGCCCGTTCTGGCCGGTGATTTGAGGCACCTGGATCGAATGCGCGCGAACGGCCTGGATGGTTCCGGTGGCCCGTATGACGCGGCGGGCGGAGGATTCGGATGGAGTTGGGGCGGACGCCTTGCTCGCGGGCGCGGCGGAATTGGCCGGACGCTTGCATGCGGGTGCCGCTACGAGAAGTGCCGCCGCCAGCGCGGTGGCCAGCGCGCGGTTGAGGTTGGGCATGTGTGCTCGTAATAAAGACGCAGCAGTCGTGAATTTCGTTGGAACTTTCTTTACAAAAACTTCCGCGGCGGTCCGATCGATTTGGCTCTCAAATTGCTACCCCCGCGGCCGATATGGTGGAAGACGGTGTGAGGATGATTTCGCTCAAACGAAGCCTCGAGAAATTCGAGTCGATCGAGCAACTGCACGCGGCGACGTTAGCCAGTCTGCTCGCCGTATTGGCCAGCGTGGAGAAGCATGCTGTGGCCTCGCAGGAAGAGATTCTGTCGCGGCATCGGGCGGCGTTGCGCGCGCTGCGGCGCCAGGTGTCAGCCGATCCCAGCGCCGAGGTGTTGCGCAACAGCACGGATTATTTGGACGACGAGCTAAGGGAATACGCCGAGCAAGCCACTGAGTTTTACCAACGCCGCGAAGCCGAAATCCGCGCTATTTTGCGGTTGATGGCCAAGGCTTCCGAGTCGCTCCAATCGAATACGGACAAGTACTCGGGGCGGTTTGAGGGCTTCGCCAAGCAGTTGGACACGCTGGTGGAGATGGACGATCTGGCCGAGATTCGCCGCCGGCTGGCGCGTGAAGTGGAGCGTATGCGGGCCTGCGTGCAGGAGATGTCCACGACGAGTTCCGCCAGTCTGGGCCAGCTTCAGCAGCAGTTGAAGCAGTATGAACAGCGTCTGAAGCAGGCCGAAGAAACCGCCTCGCGCGATCCGCTCACCGGAGCGGCCAACCGGCGCGAAGGCGAACGCCAGATCATCGACCGGATCAATTCCGGCAAGAAATTCTGCATCATCCTGCTGGATCTGATTCGCTTCAAGCTGATCAACGACCGGATGGGACATCTGGCCGGCGACGAGGTTCTGCGCCAGTTCACGCGGCGGTTGCAGGGAGCCGTGCGGGAAGGCGATGTGGTGTGCCGCTGGGGTGGCGACGAGTTCGTCGTGGTGATGACCTGCTCGCTGGCGGATGCCATGATGCGAGCCAGGCAGATCAGCACCAACGTTTTCGGCGCATACTCGATCAACTTATCCGGGAAACCGCAGTTCGTCCAGGTGCAAGCTTCCACCGGAGTGGCCGAGCACCGTGAGAGCGAAACCCCCGAGGCGATGTTCGCGCGCGCCGACGCCATCCTGTATCGCGACAAGTCCATTCAGACTGACCGCTACGCTTGAACACGTCCTGTACTACCTTGGTAAAGGAAAGGTGACAGCAAGCTCTTGCGGGAATTCGTGGATCACAACGTATTGGTCACGGGTGCGGGCCGGGGTATCGGCAAGCGTCTGGCCATGGGCTTCGCCTCCGAGGGCGCGTCGCTCGGTTTGCTCGCGCGCAGTAAGCCGGAACTGGATCTGGCCCGATTGGAGATTGAACACGCCGGCTCGCGCGCGGTGTCGCTGGTGGCCGATGTTCGCGACTACGCGGCGATCGAATCGAGCGCCGGACGGATGCGGACCGAATTCGGCGGCATCGACATTCTGGTTTGTGCCGCGGCCATGCAGGGCCCCATCGGTCCACTGAGTGAAACCGATCCGCGAACCTGGGCCGATACGGTCTCCACGGACCTGATAGGGGTGATGCACTGCTGCCGCGCCGTGCTGAGCGATATGATCGCCCGCCGCCGCGGGAAGATCATCGTCGTAAGCGGTGGCGGCGCCGCCTATGCGCGTCCGAATTTCACGGCCTACGCGGCTTCCAAGACGGCTGTTGCGCGTCTGGTCGAGAGTCTGGCCGAGGAAGTCCGGGAGCACAACATACAAGTGAACTGCATGGCTCCCGGCGGCACGTTCACGAACATGACCGACGAGATTCTGCGCGCCGGTGAACGCGCCGGATGGAAGGAACAGGAAGACGCCGAGCAGATACGCCGCTCCGGCGGCGTGCAACCGGAAAAGCAAATCCAGTTGGCCCTGTTTCTGGCCTCCCAGCGCTCCAATCACATCAGCGGCAAGCTGATCCACGTCAAGGACGACTGGCGCAAGCTGGAGCACAAGAATCTGAATCCGGACATGTTCACTCTGCGGCGGATACAGAAGGCCACCTGAATAATGGCTCGGCCGCTGCACGGGCCTTTGCTACCATTGGAACAAGTGCTTTGAGTGCCATGCGGGTACTGCGTGCCGAATCGACCGATACCGCTGCGCGGCGCAAGTTGACCGCGACCGGACTTCCCGCTGACCTGGTGCAGCGCGGAGCCACGCAGTTGTGTTGGATTGGCGGCATCACGGCGGTGATTGTCAGTTCCGTTTGGACGGCGGAAATCCTGCTGCGTCCCAACCTTCTCGCGGGGCAACACTGGCTGCTGGCGGCGAACTCCGCCGTTCTGGTGCTGGTGTCAATCGCTCTGGCGGCGGTGAGCCGCCTCGGCTTGGTGCCAGCCACAACGCTGTCCTGGTTGAGCGTGCTCTATGAAGTGGGTGGCGCGTTCTCGGTGGCGCTATTCGAGCACGTGCTGCCGTGGAATGAACTTATGCCGGCGCGCGGCATCTCTTCAGTAGGTGCTTGGATTGTGGTTTGCGGTTTGCTGCTTCCGCAAACGCCGGTGCGGAGTCTGATTACCGGGCTCGCGGCGGCTGCCATGGGCCCGGTGGCGCATTACACGTTGTCCGCGGCGTTGGGCAATACGCCGGCGCACAGCAGCTCGCTGTTCATCTGGTGTTTCCCTCCGTTTCTGATCGCGCTTTGGATCGCCAACGTGAGCCGGCGCATGTACCGCCTGGAGTTGGACCTGTCCCGCGCCAAGGAAATGGGCAGCTACAATCTGAAACGGCTGTTGGGCAAAGGCGGCATGGGCGAAGTGTGGATGGCGCGGCATCGTTTGCTCGCCGCCGAAGCCGCCGTGAAACTGATCCGCCCGGAAGTGCTAGTCTCTCAGACCGGCCGGCAAGCGTCGCTGATCCGCAAGCGCTTTGAGCGCGAGGCGCGCGCCACCGCCGCCCTGCGTTCACAGCACACCGTGCGGCTGTACGATTTCGGCGTGGCCGAGGACGGCAGCTTCTATTACGCCATGGAGTTGCTGGACGGCATCAACCTGGAACAACTCACCAAGCGCTTTGGACCGCAGCCGCCGGGCCGCGTGGTGCAGATTCTGCGGCAGGCCTGCGATTCGCTCGGAGAAGCGCACATGCGCGGCCT
>CAZDIZ010000021.1:44636-49631 GCA_964505625.1 uncultured Solibacteraceae bacterium
TCCGAGCGCAGCGAAGTACCCATCCCGGCCGGGCTCGAGCGCATCGTGATGTCGTGTTTGGCGAAGGAGCGCGAACAGCGTCCGCAGACGGCCATCGATCTGGACAACATGCTGGCCCGTTTGGACGACACGCCGTTGTGGACGCCCGAGGATGCGCACCGCTGGTGGCAGGTGAACCTGCCTTGCTGCACGCATCCGGTGGAAGAGGAGGAGGAGCCCGTCACCGATCCGGAAGGCTCCGCCGCAAAGTGAGCGCGAGCTCGGCATCGCATCGTGCGCTTCCGGCCGCCGCCATGGCTGGCGCCGGGCTGCTGATGGCGCATCAAGTGGCCGGCAAAGCGGCGCGCGACGCCATCTTCCTTTCGAACTTCGACGCGAAATCGCTGCCGGCGATGATGGTGGCCGCGGCACTCACCGCCGCGCTGCTGGGCGTCGCAAGTTCGCGAGTGCTGAGCCGGTTGACGCCGGCTCGCGTGGTGCATTGGTCATTCGCCGTCAGCGGCGTCTTGCAATTGTTCGAATGGCGATTGCTTGCGACGCAGCCCCGCATTGCGGCGGTAGTTGTGTATTTACATCTGGTGGCGCTCAGCGCGGTTCTGCTCAGCAGCTTCTGGTCGCTCACCAACGAACTGCTCGACGCACACACGGCCAAGCAACGCTTCGGGCAAATTGCGGGCTCGGGCACTCTGGGCGGCATCGTGGGAGGACTCGCTGCTGAACGCGTGAACGCCTGGTTCGATACGGGTTCGGTTCTGGTGTGGCTCGCGGTGCTGCATCTGGCCGCCGCCATCGTGCTGGGCCTGATGCGTTGGCTCGCCGGTACCGGGAAGCGACCGTGCGCGCCGCCGGTGGAAAGCACGAGCGAAGGCTCCGCGCGCAAGGCCTTCAGCAAGGCCCCGTATCTGTTCAGTCTTGCCGCGCTGGTGCTGATCGGCACCACGACGGCCGCCGCGGTGGACTGGGTGTTTAAGGCACAGGTGGCGGTGCACTACGGACGCGGCGAGCCGTTGATGCGCTTCCTCACGTTGTTCCACACTTCCATCGCCGTGATCACGTTTCTGGTGCAGACCTTCGTGACGCGCTTCTCTCTGGAGCGGATCGGGTTGGGCCGCACCGTCAGCGTGCTGCCGGCCTCGGTGGCATTGGGCGGCTTGGGCGCGTTGTTCAGTCCGGTGTTCGCAATGCTGACCGGAGTGCGCGGCGCTGAGTCGGTGCTGCGCGGATCGTTGTTCCGCTCCGGTTACGAACTGTTCTACACGCCCATTCCAGTCACGGAAAAGCGCGCCGCCAAGTCGATTATCGACGTTGGCGCGGACCGTTTGGGCGATGCGTTGGGAGCCGGCATCACACAAGCGTTTCTGTGGATGGGCGCAGAGACGGCGTCGAATCGGATTCTGCTAACCGTGACGGGTTTGGCCAGCATCGCTTTCGTGCTCGCTCTACGTCTGGATCGCGGTTACGTGCAGGCGCTGGAACAGAGCCTGATGCATCGCGCCGTCGAATTGGATATCGACGAGGTGCACGACACCACCACGCGCTCGGCCGTGCTGACTCGTTCGAGTGTCTTGCCGGCGGCCGCGCCGGTAGAACTGGTGCCCGAGCGGGTGCGTCCATCGCCTCCTGTTGAACCGTTGCTCAAGACGCTGGCCGAGCTGCGCTCGGGCAGGCCCGAACGCGTGCGCGCGGCGCTGCTCGCGATGGATGCCGCCGATCCAGTTCTGGTGGGGCAGATCATCCTGCTGCTTGGTTGGGACGAGGCCACCGGTCTGGCGCGCGGCGTATTGTCGAAGTCCGCCGCGCGTTTCTGCGGGCACCTGGTGGACAATCTCCTCGACCAGGAGCAGGAGTTCGCCGTGCGCCGCCGTTTGCCGGCCATTCTGGTGCGTGCCGGAAGCCAGCGGGCCGTGGATGGATTGATGTCGGGATTCGCCGATCCGCGTTTCGAAGTGCGCTTTCAATGCGGCCGTGCGCTGGCCACGCTGGCCGAGAATTGTCCGGACCTGAAGGTGAGCCGCGAGGCGGTGCTGGATGTGGTGGATCGCGAGCTTTCGGTGAGCCGTTCGGTATGGAGCGGGCACCGCTTACTGGATCGCCGCGACGCGTCCGAGGAGACTCAGTTTCTGGATGAGGTTCTGCGCGAGCGTGCCGACGCGAGCCTGGAGCACGTCTTCACGTTGCTGGGTCTGATACTGCCGCGCGATCCATTGAAGGTGGTGTTCCGCGCGCTGCACACCGACGACCGTCTGCTGCGCGGCCTGGCGCTCGAATACCTGGAAACCGCGCTGCCGGATCACATCCGCGGCAAGCTCTCGCACATCGTAGACGAAGCACCCCGCAGCCAGCCCAGGCGTTCCAGCGAGGAAATCATGCAATCGCTGATGCAATCCAACCAAAGCGTGGTGCTGCGAATTCAACAGATGTCGCGGGGAGAAGATGGCTAGCCGGCAAAACCGGCGACGCCCCGGCTTTGCGCTGTTGTGAACGTGCCTGTTCCCGCTACGAGTCAAGAGACGCTCGAACGCTGCCCAGACCGCCGTCGGGGCCAGTTTTCGAGTGGTCGACAGCCCGGGCGGAGGGCCAACGCTAGGGCGTTTATCGTTCCCCATTTCGACTATTAGGGAACCGGCTTGGGCGCAGGGGCGGGCGTTCAAATCGTCCTGACCGACTAGACCGACCAAAATGTTATCACCAGTCGGCCGGAACTAGAGTATCGAAGTGAACCGTGCTAATCAGCTCTCGCCCGTCTGCTCTCGCCCGTCCGTGCTAGACCTAAACAACATGATACAATCAGCTCCTGAGTTCTGGACAGATCCGCAAGCATCGAGGTGGCAACATGGCCGAGCAAGTCGGATACGAGGACATCATCGAGCGAGTGGAGGATCTTTTCCTCATACTAGAGAGATGGAAGGCCCACTTTGGAAGCGGGTTCGAGGCAACCTGGGATGGTACTCAAAGAGTTGACCAGAGTCAAATGCGCACCATCGAAGACCTCGTTCAAACCGCGCAATCACATCTCAACCAGCGCGATAGACAGGGCCGCCTCGGCGAGGCTTCCCTGCTAATCCGCGATCCCCGCGAAGACCGGCTGGTGCTTATCTGGTCCACATCAACCAACCTCCGCGACGGCCAGGCCAATACGAACGATGTCAGAGACCCCAGTCACTACTTTGACGACGCACGTCGATGCTACTTCTACCCGCTATTTGACCGCCTCGTCCAGCCCAAAGAACGCAATTCCCGCCGCTCTCGCGATAGCCGCGGGCTGACTGGTTGGGTTGCTGTCACCGGGCACCATCTCCTGGTCAACGGCAGGCATGGCAAGCAACGACTCGGGGGGCTGGATGAGGACCGCCCTGAGACAAAACGCGCCTGCCAGACCTATGGGTATCCTTCCTGGGGACACCATGTGTGCGACTTCCCCTACGACCCGGCACGGCCGAATCGGTACGTCGCCGTTCCCGTCAAGTCCACAGCCGATACCACCAAGACCATTGGCGTGCTCCGCTACGTCTGCTCTTGTAGCGGGAAGGAACTGTCCGATGCCGATCTATGTTTAATGAGGGAGCTGGCCGATTTGATCAGCGCCAGCTTAGGGCTCGACGCCACCATCACTCGTGCGCTCCGCGGCTCACATATCACTGAACGAAAAGAGAATCTCAGACGATCCTACAACTTCGGCGAATACCTGGAGTTTGTTGCCCACTCGCTCCGGTCCAGCATCGCCTCGATCTATCTGGATGTCAGGGGAATCGTGGGCGAGAGCGAGTCCAACCTGCGGCTGCTGGACGCCTTCGGCATTATCGAGCCCGTTGCCTATCTCCGCAATGGACTCAAAGACTACCTCCCCGGCGAAGGGGGATTCACACGCTACCTCTTTGACGCCGCACCCAAGGAGCCCAGCGTCCAGGCATCCGTACACCTTCATGGGTCCTGGAAAGGAAAGAACATTCTGGCCTTTTACGGTCAGCACTTCAAGGCGCTCATCAAAGGCGGAGAAGAAGCTGAAGGCGAGCTTACCGAAGTCGCCAAACGCTACAAGATCAAGATCATGGGCATGCCGCTCTTTTGCGGCGACGAGAGAGTCGGCGTCATCAAGGTCGAGTTACCCAACAGCTTTGATGACAGCCGGCACTATGATAAGGACGACCAAGCATTCTTTGCGGAAGCCGCAGCCGCCCTCGGCGAGGTCGTCGGTGAGTTCCGTTCATTCCTCCGCTGTGAGCTGTTCGCCCGCGGCCAGAGCCCTCACGTCGTGGGGAATCTCGCCCGCATGATCGCCGAACTCCTACGCACTCGCGTGGTCTCGCCTTCCGAGGCCGCGTACTTCTGGGGCGAACTTCGGTCCTTCGTTGTCCACAACGAAGCCCACATCAACGATGAGCTCTCGGATGTTCTCGACCGCCTCCCGCCCGCTCAAAAAGAAGTCATTCAGAGGTCCAGAACCTGGATCGAAGAGTTCAACAGCAACGTCTTCACCGAGCTGATTGCCAAGCTGTTGGTAGAAGCGGCCATACGCACCACGGTCGGAGGCCAGTGAGCCGCGCTCTGCATAGGTCGATGGCACTCCGGCTGGGTTGACGGCTCTGCCGAGGTGACCGCCGAACGGAGGCCGATCGCATTTTGACAGAATTATTCCCCATGAGTCGGCTTGTGTCCGCCGATTCTGCCCGGATCACGCCCCATCCGAAACCCGGAGCGGCGCGATGGGCCGGTAGGGCTGCTTCAGAGAGGCTGGTCCTTGCTAGGTGCTTGTTGTGCGGCGCGAATATTCGCGTCCGATGTAGGCCACCACCGCTAGCCATACGATGGTGAGCGCCAGGTTGAATGCCGCGAAGGCTGCTAGCGATAACTTCATTCGTGTTCCGGCGAAGACCGCGCCGGCTGCGAGCACATCGCCGAAGCGCCAGAAGAAGGTGTCGATGGCGGCTTTGGCTTTGTATTTGGCTTCGCGGCTGGTGGGCAGAAATAGCGCTTGCCGCGCGGTGTTCTGGATCG
>CAZDIZ010000022.1:0-7160 GCA_964505625.1 uncultured Solibacteraceae bacterium
GCGGCGATGAGGGCGGATTCCCTGCCCCCGTCAAAATGGTCGTTCGACAACACCACAGCGGCGCCTTGCGCGATCTGTCCGGTGCTGAAGCTGAACACGGGCAGTTTGGCCCGGCGCGCCGCGGCGACGATGGTGGGGAATGCCGCGCCGTGCAGATTGTCGTTGATCTGGCAGATGGCATCGATGCCGCGTCCGGTGAGCGCCGTCGCCGCGTCGGCCGCTTCAGTCGCCGAACTCGATGGCATCGCGATGAGTTGCAGGCCGGCGGCGCGCGCAGCTTTGTCCAGATCGTCGCGGAAGGCGACCGAATTCGATTCCGCCGGAGCAAAGAGCGTGCCGATCGAGCGCGCCTTCGGCAAGCACTCGCGCAGGATTTTCATCATGCCTTCGAACGGGCTGCGGTCGTACACACCGGCAACGTTCGGACGGTGCTTCTCGTGCGTGCCGTTGTCGCCCACCAGCAGCGGATCGAGCGCCAAAGCGAACAGCAGCGGGCGATCCTGCACCTTGCGCATGGCGGTTTGCAGCGCGGGCGTGGTGATCGTATAGACCATGTCGGCCTGCGCGGTGACGGCGGCGTCAACGAGACCGCTCAGCGTCGGCAGGTCGCCTTGCGCGTTGCCCACCTTCAATTCGTAATCGCGCCCTTCCATCAGCCCCGCTTCGGTGAGGCCTTTGCGGATGCCGTCGCGTGTTTCATCGATGGACGGCGCGTTAACCAGTTCAACCAAATGAATCTTCCACTTCTTACCGAGAGCCGCCGATGTCGAGGCGGCCGCCGCGCGCGGCTTTTCCCAACGCTTGCCGTCGGGATCGATGCGAATCGCCGCGATCGAGATCATATCCTGAGGAACCACCCACTTTTCGCGCAGCCTGGAGAGCACGGACAGATTCAGGGCGAGTTTCTGCGGCATCACGTCGCCGATGCGCACGGTAGCGGGGTCTTTGCCGGCGAGCACGCTGGCCGCCAGTTCACCTTCGGTCCGGCCGACTTCGAAATAGTCCGCGCCCAAAGCGATGAGCGCACCCAGGTCCACGTGGCCCGGCGCGCAGCCGACCACCGGAATGCGTCCCTGGTCGGCGGCCTTGATCACGGATTTCATGGACATCTCGACGGTGTTGTCGCCGCCGATGAAGATCGCTTCCACACCCCGGCTCACCACGCTGCTGGCCGCTTCTCCCACCGCGGCGGAATTATCCGCCTGCGCTTCGAGAAGCTCGACGCCGAGTTCCTTGCAGGTCTTCCGCGCCACGCGGATGCATGCCTCCGAGCAAGCTTCCGACGGATTCCAGACCGTGCCGATGCGACGCAGCCCAGGGAAGGACTTTTTCATATACAGCAGCGCATCGCGAACGGGCTGGAAGGTTCCGTTGCCAATCAAATGACGGGGGTGCGCGTCCGGATGCTCGCGGTCGAGTCCGACGCCGCTGGCGAACGGATCGGTCACCAACCCAAAAACATGGACCACTTTGCCGGCCCGATTGGCGGAAGCGAGCGCCTGCAAACAGGGCGTGCTGACGGTGATCGCCAGGTCGTAGCCGCCGTCGGCGATGGCGTGCGCGATGCTGTTGGCCGTGGGCAGGTCGTTTTCGGAATTGAAGCGCTCGAGCTGGAAAGTCTGGCCCGGCACGTAGCCTCGGCCCTTCAGGCCTTCGAGGACGCCCGCCACGCCTTCGTCGAGCAACGCGCGGCTGGCGAACTGGAACAGCGCGACCCGGGGGAGCTTTTGTTTGGGAGCCGACCTCCGATTCCAATCCGACAGCAGCAGAACAGCGGACACGGAGACGATTAGGACGATGCCAAGAGAGAGCCGGCGCAGTAGATTTTTCATAAGATGGAATTCCGCGCATGGAGCGTACCCGGAAACTTAGCGCGGGCACACCACCGCACCAAGTATAATCGGTTGGGGCCGCCCGAAACTGGCTAGTACGGGCGGCACAAAGATGCCGAACAACCGACGGCGCGAGAGACTGTCGCGCGGAGCGGCCGGGCGTTCGGGCGTATCCCCTAAAGTTATGCGAATAATGGCCGAAGTTTACGGACAACGGCCAAAGTTTTTCGAGGTCGCTGGAGGCGGTGACGTGTAACTTCCTTTGTCGCCCTGGCCGCCGCGACATCCACGGAGACACTGGAATACGCGGGAGGAACGGTGAGAATCTCGCTTCGTAACAAGATCTACGGCTTGGCCGCGGTGGCGGCCGCATTGCCGGTGCTGGTGCTGTTGTTACTGATGGTTCAATACCGCGGCAGCATCACGCGGGAGGCCACCCAGGAGTTGACCTCGCTGGCGTTTGCCAACGTGGAACAGACCGCGCGCGACGTGTACGGGCTGTGCGAAACCACCAACGGCCTGTTGCAGCGGCAGGTGGCGCAGAACCTGGTGGTGGCGCGGCGTTTGCTGGCGCAGCGCGGTGGCGCGGGCGTCCACGGCGGAACGGTCGCCTGGCAGGCGGTCAACCAATTCACGCAGCAGAGCGCCACGGTGTCGCTCGCGCAGATGTCGATCGGCGGCGCGGCGGCCTCGCCGAGCCAGGGCGCGCAAGCCACTTCCATGGTGGACGAGATCAGCCGCAACACGGGCGGCGCGGTGTCGGTCTTCCAGCGGATGAACGAACAGGGCGACATGCTGCGCGTGGCGACCACCATTCCGGCTTCGTCCGGTGGACGCGCGGTGGGCACCTACGTTCCAGCCGTCGGACCGGATGGCGCGGCCACACCGGTGGTGGCGGCGGTGCTGCGCGGAGAAACGTACCGCGGCAGCTCGTATGTGGTGAACGATTGGTACGTAGCGGCGTACGAACCACTGCGGGATGGGACCGGCAAGGTCATCGGCATGCTCTCGGTCGGCGAACGGTTGGCGTCGGTGGACGCGTTGCGGCGGACCATCCTGAACACCACGGTCGGCAAGACCGGGCACATCATCGTCGTCGGCTGCAAGGGTTCGCGCCGCGGTCATTACATCATTTCAAAAGACGGCAAGCGCGACGGCGAAGACATTTGGGACGCGCGCGACGCCTCGGGCGAATTGCTGGTGCAGCCGCACGTAGAGAAGGCGCTGTCGCTCGGCAAGGGCGAAGTGTTCCGCGCCTCCTACTATTGGCAGAATCCCGGGGAAGCCAAGCCGAGAATGAAGCGCGCCGCCTTCGTCTACTTCGAGCCGTGGGACTGGCTGATCAACGCCAGTGCCTACGACGATGAGTACTTCGGCGCGGTGAACGGTGTGTCCGCGTCGCTGACGAATCTGCTGTGGGGCGTGACGGCGGCGGGCATCATTTCTTTGTGCGCGGCGCTGGCGATTGCGTTCCTCATGGGCGGGCGTATCTCGAAGCCCATCGAACTGTCGACGCGGATCGCCGGACTGGTGGCGCGAGGCGACCTGGAAGGCGCCAAGGCGGATTTCCTGATCCACCGCTCCCACAAGGAGGCCGCCGCGCGCAGCCGCTTCGACTTCCCCGATGAGGGCGAGGACCTGCTGGCGTCGTTCGAGGACATGACCAAGACCTTGAGCAACCTGATCGGCCAAGTGCAGCGCTCCGGCATTCAGGTGACCACATCGGCCACCGAAATCACGGCGTCGGCCAAGCAACTGGAAGCCACCGTCGCTGAACAGGCGGCGGCGACGCGCGAGGTCTCGGCCACCAGCACGCAGATTTCGGCGACGTCGCGCGAACTGCTGCGCACCATGTCGAGCGCGGGCAACGCCGTAAGTGAAGCCATCGATCAGGCCGAAGCCGGCCAGAGCGAGCTGAGCGAAATGGAAACGGCCATGCGCGAGCTAGTGAAGGCCACCGGCTCGATTTCGTCGCGGTTGGGCGTTATCAGCGATCGCGCCAGCAAGATTTCCACCGTTGTCACCACTATCAATAAGATCTCCGATCAGACGGCGCTGTTGTCGCTCAACGCCGCCATCGAAGCGGAGAAAGCCGGTGAGTTTGGTAAGGGCTTTTCGGCCGTGGCGCGCGAGGTGAGCCGGTTGGCCGACCAAACCGCCGTGGCGACGCAGGACATCGATTCGGTGGTGAAGGAAATGCAGTCGGCCGTATCGAGCGGCGTCATGGAGATGGACAAGTTCAGCGAAGAGGTGCGCCGGCGGGTGAGCGAGGTGAACGCCATCGCGGGCGCGCTGGGGAGGATGATCGAAAAGGTGCAGAGCCTGGGGCCGGAGTTTGAAACGGCCAAGCAAGGGATGAACACACAGACGCAGGCCGCGCAACAGATCAACGAAGCCATGAAGCAGCTTGCCGAAGCCGCCGAATCGACCAAGGTTCTGCTCGGCGAGTTCCAGCAAGCCACCAACCAGTTGACCGGCGCCGTGCAAGGGTTGCAAGGCGAAGTGAGCCGGTTCCGGACCACCGTCTGACGGGAGGCGATGTGAATCGCATAAACAGCTATCTGGCCCGTCTCAAGATTGCGCACAAGCTGATTCTCAGTAGCGCCGTTTTCGCGCTGCCGATCGCGGTGCTGTTGTACTTCGCCGTGGCCGGCTTCAACGAGGGGATCCGGGCGACGGAACGAGAGATTGCGGGCACACGCGCTCTCGAGCCCTGTCCCATGCTGCTGAGCGATCTGCGCCGGCTGCAATTGTGGTCCTACCTGGCGAACGAAGGCGTGCGGGTCACCGACACTGGTCTGGAAGACGCCGCCAAGCGCGTGGACGCCGCCGTCGAGGCACTCGGAAAGATCCCCGATGCGCCGATCAAGGAGGCCGCCGAGCGAGTGGCCGGCTTGTGGAAACAGTTCCGCGATCCGAACCGCCGCATGACGGTGCGCGAACGGGCCATGACCTACCGGCTGATGATCGAGACCGCCAATCAACTTATTCCACTGGCGCTGGATCATTACGCGTTGGTTCTGGATTCCGAGCTCGACACCTACTACCTGATGGAGTTGAGCGGGACGCTGCTGCAGCAATCGCAAGCGGCAGCGGCACAAGCACGATTGATCGTCCTGCGCAGCGGCGTGGAGAAAGAGGGCATCAGCCAACGCGACCTGGCGGTGTTGCAAACGCAAAGCGAAATGCTGAGCGAGACGCTGATCCCGCGCATGCGCAAGGCGATCGAGACAGCGGTAAAGGAAGATGCGCGCTTTCACGGCCAGAGTTTCACGCTGCAGAAGGTCATTCCACCGTTGTGCGACCGCTACCTGAACGCGCTGAACGACCTGGCCACCCAACTGAGCGTCTTCTCGCAGATGTCGGACACGAACATGACCACCGACAAGGTGGGGCGGACGGCGGCGAACGCGGAAGCCACCGGTGTGGCGCTGTGGACCGCAACCATTCCGGAGTTGCGCAGACTGCTTGAAAAGCGCGCTTCCGACAACCGGCGTAGCCGCGCGGGCGCGCTGTTGTTGTGCCTGTTCTCAGTGGCGTTGGCCGCGGGAGTGGTGGTAGTGGTCAGCCGCAACGTTACGCAGCCGCTCGAGAAAGTGGTGGACTTGACCACCACCATCGCGGCGGGCCGCGTGAAGGAAGCGCTCAACCGGCTCAAGAGCGATGAATTCAAGGAGATGCTGGCGGCGAAGGCGGCCGGCGGGCAGGTGCGGGACGAGACGTTCGGCTTGATCCGCTCGGTCTACACCATGACCGGGAACCTGAATGCGCTGCTCGCCAAAGTGATTGTGGCCTGTGATCAGGTGGCCGGCGGCGCGAACCTGACCACGGCGACGGTGCGGGAGATCGAAGCGGCAGTGGCCGAACAGGCGGCGTCGACCAACCAGGTGAGCGCCACCAGCAAGCAGATCCACTCGACGGCGCGCCAGTTGGCCGACACCATGCAGTCGGTGACGGTCATGGCCGCCGACGCTGCGCGCACCGCGAACAGTGGCGTCGACAGTCTGAGCGGCATACGGACGGCGATTGAAGCGCTGGTGGAAACCAGTCAATCGATGACGCAATCGTTCGGAGCCATCCAGGAGAAGACCGGCAACATCGACAAGGTCATTACCAGCATTACCAAGATCGCCAACCGCACCAATCTGCTTTCGCTCAATGCCGCCATCGAAGCGGAGAAGGCGGGCGAACAGGCAGGCGGATTCTCTGTGGTGGCGCTGGAAGTGCGCCGGCTGGCCGATCAGACCGCGGTGGCCGCGCTCGACATCGAGCGACAGATTCGCGAAATGCAGCAGGCGGTGCGGGACGGTATGGCGGGTGTCGCATCCTACACCAAACGCACCGAAGCCAGTTCCGCCGCCGTCGCTGAGTTGAGCGATGGGCTGGGCCGCGTGATCGAAGGCACCACGCGATTGGGACCGGAATTCGAATCCGTGAACGCCGGGATGCAGACGCAGTCGCAGGGCGCCGGGCAGATTGCCGACTCGATGGTGCACTTGCGTGACGCGGCCGGACAGACGCGGACGTCGCTCGCGGAATTTCGCAGAGTGGCCGAGGACCTGCACAAGGCAGTCGGCGAACTGCAAGCGGAGGTGGGACGCTTCTCGACGGCGTCCTGAGGCGGCATGCTGCTGTTGGTCTTCCAGGCCGGAGGCGAGACCTATGGACTCAACGCACGCGTCGTGCGCGAGGTGGCGCCATACCCTGTGTGCACGCCGCTGGCGCACGCGCCCGCTTGGGTGGCCGGATTGTCCATCTGGCGCGGCGAGACCATTCCGGTGATCGACGTCTCCGCGCTGCTCACGGGCACGCCCGCTCCGGCGTTGCTCAGCACGCGTTTGATCGTGGTGGACTATCGCACGCGCAACGGCTCCGCACAACCGTTGGGACTGGTGGCGGAGAAGGCCGTCGAAACGGTGATGCTGAACCAAGCCGCGGAAGCGCCGGCCAAGGTCGCGATCCCGGACGCGCCGTATCTGAACGGCACTTTCGATTGCGCGGGACGATTGATACACAAGATGACGGTGGACGAACTGCTGCCCGCCGACGTGCGCGCGCTGTTGTTCCCCGCGCCGGAGGCCGCGTGAAGATCACCGGGACAGTCATCGCTCTGCTCACCGAACGGCTCGGCCTGTTGCCGGAGCTGTTGAGCGTGGAGGTGGTGGAACGTGCGTTGGCTGCCACCTTCGGCAAACGCGAAGTCACGTTGCGTGCACTCACGCCATCGAGCGCGGAATGGCAGCGGCTGGTGGATGAGCTTACAGTACAGGAGACCTGGTTCTTCCGCGATGGCGAGCCATTTCGTCTGCTGGCGAAGCATGCGGCGGA
>CAZDIZ010000022.1:7260-17696 GCA_964505625.1 uncultured Solibacteraceae bacterium
TACCGCGCACGCGGCGCTTACGACGCGGTCTTCTGTCGCAATGCTCTCATCTACCTCACCGCCGAGGCACGTTCGCGCGCCATCACGGAACTGCGTGATCTGGTTCGCGACGACGGATTGTTGTTTACCGGACACTCCGAAGTAATGCTGTTTCTCGATGCCGGCTTCGAACGGGTCGAGCACGACAGTGGCTTCGCCTGCCGCAAACGCACGCAGGCACTCGCGCCGCCGAGTAAGCCCGTGCGCGCACCGGTTTCACGAGCACGCAAACCGGCGCCGCAACGTTCCACCCGGAAAACTCCGGCGCCTGAACCCGCGGCCGATCTTGCGCAAGCCGGCGACCTTGCCAATCGCGGGGACCTCGCCGCCGCGGAAGTCATCTGCAAGCGGCTGGTGGCGCAAGGCACCGAGGACGCCACCGTGTATGCGCTGCTCGGCGTGATCTCGCAAACCGGCGGACAGTTCGAACCCGCCGAGGAGCTGTTCCGCACGGCGCTCTATCTGGACCCGCACCATTACGAATCGCTGCTGCACATGAGCCTGCTGTGCGACCGCCGCGGCGATAAGGAAGCCGGACGGCGCTATCGCACGCGCGCCGGCCGCGCGCTCGAGCGCCAGCTAACGCGCGACACCATGGAGAGTATGTCATGACCGACGACAAGCTCCTTTGCTGGCGCGTGATCGGCACCGAGGGCGACCGCTCCTGCCCCGAGTTGCGCAAGCACGTACACTGCCGCAACTGCCCGAAGTACTCGATGCTGGGCCGGACGCTGTTCGACCGCGAGATGCCGGAAGACTACCGGCGCGAAGTGTCCGAGGATCTGGCCGCTGAAAAAGCCACGCGGCAGCAGGAGTCCATCTCGGTTCTGATCTTCCGCCTGGCGTCGGAGTGGTTCGCGCTGCGTAGCGTGGTCTTTCACGAAATCGCCGACGATCAACTTCCCTACCGGCTGCCGTTCCGGCGCGGCGGCATGCTGGCGGGTCTGGCGAACGTCAACGGCGAATTGCTGCTCTACGTCTCGCTGGATCGCATTCTCGAAGTCGAGCGGGAAGGCGCGGTGGAGACCAGAAACAAGCCCCGTCTGTGCGTGGTGGGCGCGGGCCGCGACCGCTACGCGTTTCGCGCCGATGAAATCCTGGGCGTGCGGCGCATCCCGGCGTCCGTTCTGCAAACGGTCCCCGCCACGCTCGCCAAATCGCCCACGGCGCAGACGGGGTATTGTTTTGAGTTCGATCAGCGCAACGTCGGATTGATCGACGAGAAGAAACTGTTCGAAACGCTCGATGGGAGCCTGCGATGGTAATCGATTCGGGCGGCGACTTCACCATGATCGAGCTGTTCCGCTCGGAACTCGAAACGCACACGCACACGCTCGAACAGGGGCTCGCCGGCGACATCGCGAACATCGAACCATTGATGCGCGCGGCACATTCGCTCAAGGGAGCGGCGCGCATTGTGGGCCTGGCGCGCGAGGCGGACCTGGCCGGCGCCATGGAGAAGGTGTTCAACACGGGACCGGTGGGCGGCTCCGTGCTGAAGTACTTGCGCGAGGCGAACACATTGCTGCGGGAACTGGCGAAGTGCAGCGCTCCGGAAATCGCGGCCACGCTCGAAGCGCGCGCGCCAGAAATCGACCGTTTGACGCGTGCGCTCGCCGAGCCTCCGGCCGAACCCGAACCAGCGAAGCCCGCTCGCGCGCCGGTGGCCGCGGCTGTCGATCCGTTCCTGCTGGATCTGTTTCGCACCGAACTTGAAACGCACTCGCGCGTACTCGAAGCCGGTCTGGTCGAAACCGAAACCTGCCAGGACCCCAAGAAGATCGAGCCGCTGATGCGCGCGGCACACTCGCTCAAGGGCGCGGCACGCATTATCGGATTGGACTCCGCCGTCAAGCTGGCGCACGCCATGGAAGACCTGCTATCGGCGGCGCAGAAGGGCGCACGGCAACTGGCGGAAGCGGATTTCGATTTGCTGCTCAGCGCCAACGACGTTTTCACGAACCTTGCCAAGTGCGAGGCGGTGAAGATCCCGGCGGCGCTCGTCGAGCAGTCCGCGCGGGTCGAGCAGTTGGTGGCGGCTTTCCGCAACCCGACTCCCACGCCCGCACCGGCTCCGGCGCCCGCTCCAAAGCCGGTCGCCGAAAAAGTGGAAGACTCTTCTGTGCGCGTGTCGGTGGAGAACCTGAACCGTCTCACCGGCTTTGCGGGTGAATGCCTGGTGGAAGTGAAAACGCTGCGCCCGCTCACGCAAACCGTGCAGCGCATCAAGCAGCATCACGCCATGCTGAGCAATGCCATTGAGCAAGCCATGGAGGCGCTGCGCAAGGAGCGAACCTCGGAAGCCATGGCGCGCCTGGAAGAGGCAATGCAGCAAGCCGGCTGGGTGCATCGCACCATCCCAGGACACTCGAGCGAATTCGAGCGTTTCTCGCGCAAGCTCGAGCATTTGGCCAATCGTCTATACGACGAAGCGGTGGCCAGCCGCATGCGACCGTTCGCTGATGGGCTGCATGGGTTCCCACGCATGGTGCGGGATCTAGCGAAATCGCTCGGCAAGTCCGTGCGCTTTGAAGTCGAGGGCGAAGCCACGCGTGTCGACCGCGACATCCTCGAAAAGCTCGAAGCTCCGCTCACACACCTGCTGCGCAACGCCGTGGATCACGGCCTGGAGAAGCCCGAAGCGCGTATCGCAACCGGCAAGCAGCCGGAAGGGTTGCTCAAGCTCGCCGCGCGCCACGTTTCCGGGGTACTGGAAATTGTCGTCGAAGACGATGGCGGCGGCATCGACGTCGAGCGCGTCCGGAAGCAGGTAGCCGAGCGCGGGCACGCCACCCAGGAGATGGCCGCGACGCTCAGCGAAACCGAAGTCCTGGACTTCCTGTTCCTGCCGGGCTTCTCGACCAAGTCCGGCGTGACGGAAATCTCGGGTCGCGGCGTGGGGCTGGATGTGGTGCAGTCCATGGCGCGGCAGGTGGGCGGCACCGTGCGCATCGAAACGCGCCTCAAGCGCGGCACGCGCTTTGTGCTGCAACTGCCGCTGACGCTGTCGGTCATCCGCACGCTGATGTTCGAAGTGCAGAATCAACCGTATGCGCTGCCGCTCACGCGTGTGGACCGCGTGATGAGTGTAGCGGCCTCGGAGATTCTGGTGGTCGAAGGGCGTCAGTATTGCCGTGTGGGCGATCAGAACATCTCGCTGGTGGAAGCGGCGCAAGTGCTCGACGCTCCTTCGGCGGGGCGGCCAGCCGGCGATCTTCGCGTCGTCGTGCTGAGCGACCGTCTGAACCGGCACGGTCTGGTGGTGGATCGTCTGATCGGAGAGCACGACCTGGTGGTAATTCCGCTGCCCGCGCGTTTGGGGAAGGTGCCCAATGTGTCGGCGGGCGCGATTCTCGAAAACGGTTCGCCCATCGCCATTCTCGACAGCGAAGACCTGGTGCGTTCGATCGACAATCTGCTGACACAGGGCAGTCTGGTCAAGCTCGGCAAAGGCGGTAGAGCCGAGAAGAGCAAGCGGCGGCGCGTGTTGGTGGTGGACGATTCGCTCACCGTGCGCGAAGTCGAGCGGCGGCTGCTTGAAAATCGCGGCTACGATGTAACTGTGGCGGTGGACGGCATGGACGGTTGGAACGCGGTGCAGAACTCGCATTACGATCTGGTGCTCACCGATATCGACATGCCGCGCATGGACGGCATCGAATTGGTGCGCCGGATCAAGGGCGCACCGCACACGGCCAAGATTCCGGTGGTGATCGTATCCTACAAGGATCAGGAAGAGTACCGGCTCAAAGGACTAGAAGCCGGCGCGGCGTGTTATCTCACCAAGAGCAGCTTCCATGACGAAACGCTGGTGGACACGGTGCGCGACCTGATCGAGGAGGCCGAAGGCTGATGCGCATCGCCATCGTGAACGATCTGCCGCTGGCCGTCGAAGTACTGCGACGGCTGGTGCGCAGCGTGCCTGGCTATCAGGTGGCGTGGACCGCGGCTGACGGCGTTGAGGCTGTCGAGAAGTGCGTGCGCGACCGTCCGGACCTGGTGTTGATGGACCTGATCATGCCGGTGATGGACGGAGTGCAGGCCACCTGCGCCATCATGCGCCAGGCGCCGTGCGCAATTCTGGTGGTGACGGCGACGGTGGCCGGCAACGCGTCGAAAGTGTTCGAGGCCATGGGCTGCGGCGCGCTCGACGCGGTGTGCACGCCCGTGTTCGGATCAAGCGGCGCGATCGACGGCGGAGAGGATCTGCTGCGCAAGATCGCCATCATCGGGCGGATCATCGGACAGGCAAAGCCCGCGGCACCGGCGCCGCAACCGGCGGCCGAACCCCTCGCCGCGTCGCGCGGCCAACGGTTGATCGGCATCGGCGCATCCACGGGAGGGCCGAAGGCGCTCGCCACCGTGCTGCGCGGATTGCCGTCGCAACTCGAAGCGGCCGTAGTCATCGTGCAGCATCTGGACGTGCAGTTTGCCACGGGACTGGTGGAATGGCTCGGTGAGCAGACCGAGTTGAAGGTCACGCTCGCACGTGAAGGCGAAAAGCCCGAACCGGGGCGCGTTTACGTGGCCGGAACTAACGACCATCTGGTGGTGGGCGCCGACTATTCCTTCCACTACACACGCGAGCCGGAAAACTATCCGTACCGGCCGTCGGTGGACGAGTTTTTTCTTAGCCTGAGCCGGCACTGGCCCGAAACCGGCGTGGCCTGTCTGCTCACCGGAATGGGCCGCGACGGCGCCGAAGGAATGCTCGCGCTGCGCAAAGCCGGATGGTGGACGCTCGCGCAGGACGAAGCGACGTCGGTGGTGTATGGGATGCCGCGCGCGGCAACCGAGCTGGGCGCGGCCGTGCAAACGCTGGCGGTCGATCAAATGCCCGCGGCCATTCTGCGCCAATTGAATCAAGGGAGATAGCACATTGTCCGTAAGTGAGAACCAACCATTCATGCCCGCGCTGACCGAATACCAGATCCGCGTCCTGCTGGTGGACGATCAGGCCATGGTGGGAGAAACCGTGCGGCGTATGCTGGCGCCGGAAGCCGGCATGGTCCTCGAATACTGCCAGGACCCCACCAAGGCGCTGCCCACCGCGGTCCAGTGGCAGCCCACCGTCATTTTGCAGGATCTGGTGATGCCGGAGGTGAATGGACTAGACCTGGTGCGATTCTTCCGCGCGCATCCGAAGTTGAAAGACATTCCGCTCATCGTGTTGTCGAGCAAGGAAGAAGCCGTCACCAAGGCCGAAGCCTTCGCGCTTGGCGCCAACGACTATCTGGTGAAGCTGCCGGACCGCATCGAATTGGTTGCGCGCATACGCTATCACTCCAAGGGCTACATCAACCTGCTGCAGCGCAACGAAGCCTATCAGGCGCTCGAGGAAAGCCAGCGCAAACTGGCCGCCGAAATCGCGCAGGCCGCGAAATACGTGTTGTCGCTGCTGCCGCAGCCGATTTCCACTGGCGCGGTGCGCACGGCGTGGCGCTATGAACCGTCGGCATCGCTCGGTGGAGATTCGTTTGGCTATCACTGGATCGACGAGGACCACTTCGCGCTGTATCTGCTGGATGTGTGCGGACACGGCGTGGGCTCGGCGTTGCTGTCGGTGTCGGCGCTGAACGTGCTGCGTTCGCAGTCGCTGGCCGGAGTAGACTTCCGTGATCCGGTGGCCGTGCTGGGAGCCATGAACCTGGGCTTCCAAATGAGCAAGCACAACAACTTGTACTTCACGCTCTGGTACGGTGTTTTTAACCGGCGCACGCGGTGCATGCGGTATTCGAGCGCGGGGCATCCGCCGGCGCTGCTGTTTTCCGATGGAACCGCGCCGGCGCAACTGATGACCAAGAACTTCTTTATCGGCGGGTTTCCCAAGGTGGCCTACGAAGCGGGCGAAGTCGAACTCGCCTCGAAATCGAGCCTGTACCTGTTTTCCGACGGCGTCTACGAAGTGGAGCGCCCCGACGAAAGTATGTGGACCCTGGAGGAACTCGAGCAGTACCTGAGCGGGCATCCAGCGGACGCCGGCGGCGCCGAGATGGACCGGCTTTACAAATCTTTACAAATAATGCACGCGAGCGAAATCCTCGAAGACGATTTCTCCATCGTGCGGGTGGATTTCGACTAGGGAGGTATGGCATTGACACCCGCGCAAGCGCACATTCAACTCGATGCCGACCTGGCCGAACTCGAGCGTCTGACCGAATGGCTGGACCAATTTTGCGAAGGCCACGGGATCGAGGACTCCACGCACTACCACATCAACGTGGCGGTGGAGGAAGTGGTCATTAACGCGATCAAGCACGGAAAGTGCCAACCAACGTCCGGCGCCATTGAAGTGGAGCTGACGTTGGATGGTGAAGAGCTTCGAATCGATATCACGGACACGGGCGTGCCGTTCAATCCGCTGGATCTGCCCACGCCGGACCTGGGCGCGGACATCGCCAAGCGCAAGGTGGGCGGCCTGGGCGTGCACCTGGTGCGCAGTCTGATGACCCGTGTGGAGTACGAACGCCTGGAAGGACGCAACCGTCTCCGGTTGATCAAACAAATCGCGGGAGAGAATCATGCAGATTAACCGGCGCGAGTCCGGGCAGGTCGCCATCTTGGAGCTTGACGGAAGGCTGGACAGCCACACTTCGGCGACGCTCGAACAGGCGCTCAGTCAAAGTTGGGCGAGCGGGCAGACGCGCATCGTACTCGATTGCGGCGATCTGCGTTACGTGAGCAGCGCGGGCCTGCAAGTGCTCCTGGTGGCCGGGCAGCTTGCCGAAGGCAAAGGGGGCCGCGTGGTGTTTTGCCGCCTGCGGCGCAATCTGGGCGAAATATTCGCGATGACGAAATTCGACACGATCTTTTCGGTTTACGCATCGGCCGAGGAGGCCGTTGCCAGTTTCTAGGAGATTCTGCCATGGCAGCAGCATTGGAAATCTCGAGCGAGCGGCGGGCCAACGAGGTTGAACTCAAGGTCAGCGGGCGGCTCGACGGCTATTGGGCCAATCATTTGGCCGACGCGATTCGCGACGTACTGCGCGAAGGCGTACATCATCTGCGGCTAAACCTGTCGCGGACTTCCTACCTGAGTTCGGCCGGAATTCGCGTTCTGGTCGAAGCCTACAAGGAATTCGTCGGCGTCGACGGCACCTTCGCCGTCGTGCAACCTTCACCGGGCGTAAAACAGGTGCTCGACCTGGCGGGCATGGGGCCGCTGCTCTACGCGCAAGCCGGCTCGGCCGCGGCCGAAGCCGCGCCGGAGACGCAGGCCGAACGCCGCGAGGTGGACGGCTGCATCTTCGAAACTTACACTTACAAAGCCGGCGCGACGCTCGTCTGCCGCGCTTCGGGCCATCCGGAAAAACTCTCCGGCGCCGCTTTCGACGAAGACGAGTGCGAAGTGCTGGAACTGCCCAAGGACGTCTTCGCGTTGGGCGTGGGCGCGTTCGGCGACCGCTTCTCGGCCTGCCGCGAACGCTTCGGCGAGTTTCTGGCGGTGGCCGGCAACGCGGCCTGCCAGCCGACCGACAACACCAACTACCCGGACTATCTGGTGACCTCCGGCGCGCTGATTCCCAAAGTGGTGGCGCTCTACGGCGCGGCCTGGCGCGGCGGATTTCAGAAGCTGGTTCGATTCGAAGGCGCTTCCTCCGGTGCGCCGATCGGCTTCAGCACGGTGCTATCGCAGGTGAAGCAGCAGTTCCCCGGAAAAGCCGTCGGCATGGTGATGCTGGCTGAGTCCGCTGGACTGCTCGGCGCGTGCTTGAAGCGCCCGCCGGTGGCGGGTGTGGGCGAAGCGGCGAAGGTGTTCACACACCCTGAGATCCGCAAGTGGATCTCGTTCTCGCCCGAGCGCGCCTACCAACGCTCGGTGGCGGTCATCGCCGGCATCGCGTCGGATTCGCCGCCCCCGGAACTGAAACCCTTGCTGCGGCCCATGACGCTGGATGGCACCGTGCACGGACACTTCCATGCCGCGGCGTTCGGCTACCATCCACTGCAAAAGGGCCGTGTTGAACTGGACATCGCGGTTTCGAAACTGTTCGACACCGGCGGGTTGCAGGGCGTGATGCATCTGCTCTGCGACGACCGGCCGGGCGCAAGCGCGGGCGAGAGCGAGTTCCTGCGCGGTGCCTGCTGGTTCGGGCCCATCGATCGATTCCTCGCCGCGGGAGAAACCCTATGAGTCTTCTAATCGGATCGCTAACTATCGGATTCATTCTGTCGCTTCTCGCCGTTGGCGTGTACATCAGTTTCCGCATCTTCGATTTCGCCGATATCACGGCCGAAGGTTCCATCACACTGGGCGCGGCGGTCACCGCCGTGCTACTGGTGCACGGCTGGAGCCCCATGGTGGCTACGCCGATGGCGTTTGTCGCCGGCGCGCTGGCGGGCGCCATCACCGGCGTTCTGGCCATGCGTTTTCAGATCAACCGCCTGCTATCGGGCATTCTCACCATGACCGCGCTGTATTCGGTGAACCTGCGCATCATGGGCCGCAGCAATATTCCATTGATGAACGAAAAGACGCTGGTCTCGCAGGTGGAGGCACTGGGTCAGAATCTGTTCGGCGCGGCCGCGCTGCAAGTGTTCGGCTGGGAAGTCAGCTCGCGCGACCTGGGGCTGCTGATTCTCTGCCCCATCGTGATCGCGATTGTGTCGCTGATCCTCTACGCGCTGTTCCGCACCGACGTGGGAACGGCGATGCGCGCCACGGGCGATAACGCACAGATGATCCGCGCGTTGGGCGTGGACGACGCCACGATGATCATCCTGGGCCTGGCGGTATCGAACGGTCTGGTGGCTATGTCGGGCGCGCTGCTGGCGCAATATCAGGGCTTCGCCGACGTGCAGATGGGCATCGGCATGGTGGTGTGGGGCCTGGCTAGCGTGATCATCGGCGAAGCGCTGGTGGGCACGCGCGACTTGGGCTACGCCATCACCGGCGCGGTCATGGGCTCGGTGCTGTTCCGGCTCCTGGTAGCCATCGCGCTGCGTTGGGGCTTGAACCCGAACGACCTGAAACTGATCACCGCGGGCTTTGTGTTCGTGGCGCTGATATTACCCAAGGTGCTGGCGAAGATGAAATTCCGCAACCGGAGGACCGCCAATGCTTGAGATCAGTCAAATTCGCAAAACGTTCCATCCTGGGAGCGTGAATGAAGTGAAGGCGCTGCAAGGCGTGACGCTCGACGTCCGCGTGGGCAGCTTCACGGTGGTGATCGGAACCAATGGTAGCGGCAAGTCGACGTTGCTCAACGCCATCGCGGGATCGTTCTTCGTCGATGAAGGGAAGCTGAGTCTGGCCGGCGAGGACATCACACGTTGGCCGGAGCATCGCCGCGCGTTGATGGTGGGCCGTGTGTTTCAGAACCCCTTCAGCGGCACGGCGCCCGCGTTGACCATCGCGGAGAACTTCGCGCTGGCCGCGCGGCGCGGGTTCCGGCGCGGCCTGGGTTGGGCGGTGCACAGTAAACTGCGCCGCGAGATTCAGGACGTGGTTTCGCAGCTCGACATGGGGTTGGAGAACCGTCTGAACACGCCCATCGGCACGCTCAGCGGCGGGCAACGGCAGGCGCTGACGCTGTTGATGGCGTCCTGGCGCAAGCCGCGGTTGCTGCTGCTCGACGAGCACACCGCCGCGCTCGACCCCAAGAGCGCGGACCAGGTGATCACGCTCACCGACAAGATCATCAACCGCGACCGTTTGACGGCGCTGATGGTGACGCACTCCATGCAGCAGGCCGCGCGCTTCGGCGACCGTTTGATCATGATGCACCGTGGCAACGTCATCGAAGATATCGGCGGCGACCGCAAGAAGCGCGTGCGAGCCGAGGAGTTGCTCGAACGCTTCCAGGAGTTGCGCCGCAGCGAACTGCTGGATGAAAGCGCCGCCGAGATGCTCGAGCGCCGCTACGTGTAGGGCCGCGGGAGACCATCGCCATGAAGAAGTGGCTGCAACCGGCGCGGAAACTCGCGCTGGGTATCAGCTTGATCGCGCTGACGTCGGCGGCGCTGTTGATTTCCGATGTCGCGCAACGTTCCGCCAGGCGCACCATGCCGCGCCTGGCGGTATTCCAGTACAACTCGGTTGAGAGTCTAGAGGCCGGCATCAAGGGCGCCATGGATGCGTTGCGCGATCACGGTTGGGAACACGGCCGGACCATGGAAGTGACGTTCTTCAACGCCGAAAGCGACATGGGCACGGCGAATTCGATCGCGCGCGAAGCGGTGTCGGGCAAGTTCTCGCACGTTCTTACGGTGAGCACCAACTGCTTGCAAGCCGTGGCCAAGGCCAACCGCGACGGGAAGGTGAAGCACATCTTCGGTGTGGTCGCCGATCCGTTGGCCGCGCGCGTGGGCATCAATCCGGCAAATCCGCTGGACCATCCGCCGGCGATGACCGGCATCGGCAGTTTGATGCCCGTCGGCGAATTGCTCGTCATGGC
>CAZDIZ010000022.1:17796-25107 GCA_964505625.1 uncultured Solibacteraceae bacterium
CCGGTGCTGATCGGCCGCGGCGCGCTGTTCGCGATCGGCGCGGACTACTACCGCATCGGCCGCCAAACCGGTGACATAGCGGCACGCGTGCTCGGGGGAGAAGATCCCGCGCGCATGCCGATTCTGTACCAGATACCGAAAGTATTCATCGTGGACCGTAAGGTCCCACCACGCCTAAGAGATAACTGGACTTTCCCTCCGGACGTGCTGGCCGAAGCCACAAGTGTGAAGTAAGTGGTTTCGTGATAGACTGCGCAACATAGCGGCGTCTGCCGCAACACACACTGGGCAACTACACGCCGACCGCCGGCCGTGGCGGCTCCGGGCGAACCCACTTCATCCTGAACTGTCTGGCGGATGGCTGAAAACCGGGGACAGACTGCTCTGCCCCGCAAAGGAAACACCACCTTTTCAGCGCTTCCCATCGGGGGCAGAGTGGTCTGTCCCTGATTTTTCAGCCGGCCAGCACCATGAATGGCGGAGGGGACTGTCATGTCAGCGCAGCCGTTAACCACGAAAGATGTGATTTGCGCGGAGTTCCAAGAGATACTCCCACAGAGCGAAAAATTCCAGAACCTAGGCGAAGCCTACGCCTATGTGCACACACAGTCCGATCAGAGCGCGCTAACCGGCTTGTGCATTTCCGGCGGCGGCATCCGTAGCGCGACGTTCGGGCTCGGCATCATGCAAGGCCTGGCGCGCAAGGGATTGTTGGATCAGTTCCACTATCTGTCCACGGTGTCCGGAGGGGGTTACATCGGATCGTGGTTCAAAGCCTGGCAGAAGAACGATGGCGGCTCTTTCGAAGGTTTCTTGAATCCCGGCAAGGCCACGCCCGACCCTGAAGCGCCGGAACCCGAACCGCTGCGGCATCTGCGCGCCTACTCCAATTACCTGAGCCCGCGGCTCGGATTGTTTAGCGCGGATGCGTGGTCGATGGTTGCCATCTACCTGCGCAACCTGATTCTGAATTGGTGCGTGCTGGTTCCACTCCTGGTGGCTCTGGTACTCCTGCCGCGATTCGGTCTGGCGGCGTTGCAGGCCATGAACGGAAGCGCGGCGCTTTGGCTATTGGGAGCCGGCACGCTGGTGGCCTGGATCGCCGTCGCGAGCCTGCCTCTGTTTCTGCCCAGCCTTCGGGAAAAGTTGGACGACGGAACTCCACCCCGGCAAGTGATATTGCTCTACGTGTTGCCGCTGCTGGCGGCGGACATCCTGATCACGATGGGTTGGAAAGCGGGCCGCGCGGTGTTGCTCTCGTGGTCCGCCGCGTTGTTCCCCGGATGGAGCCAGGATGCTCAAATTGCCGCCGCTTGCATTGCCGCAACCGCTGTCTTGTTCCTGCCGGGACTGGTGGTCGTCTCGGCGATTCAACTGCGGCCGGGCGGACGCGAAACGTCCTGGGCACTGGTGCCCGGCGCAGTGGCTGTCACACTGCTGGGCGGAATGGCGTTCTTTGCCCTGGACAAATGGTTTATGCAGGCGCTGGTTTCGTCGCCGGTCCGGTACTTCACGCTGGCACCTCCCATCCTACTCTGCAGCCAGTTGTTGGGATGCACGCTGATGGTCGGGGTGGCCTCCAACCTACTCGGGGACCTTTCGGCACGAAGAGGCGCCGACCTATCGGATTTGGACAAGGAATGGTGGGGCCGGGCGGACGGTTGTCTGCTTATGGCGGCCTTCGGATGGCTGCTGGTCTGTGGTCTGGTAATGTGGATGCCCATCGGCGCATTGGGCGTGGTGGCTTCCTATCCATCGTCGAGCGCTTTGCTGGCTTCGATCATGGCGGCGGTGACAGGCCCGGGCGCATCAATCTATGCGTGGAGCAGCAAGAGCGCGGGGCCGGCGGGCGCGCCTAAGAACAAGGCCTCGCAATTACTCGAGGCCAGCACGGAGAAGATCGCCGCGCCGCTGTTTGTTGTGCTGCTCATTTCGGGTTCTTCGCTGCTGGTAAGCCGGGTTCTTCCCACCGGGGCGCTACAAAACGCCGCCGATCAGATACGGAACCTGGAGGGTGGCAATTGGTGGCAACTGCTGGCCGCGATTGCCGTGGCGGTCGGTGTGTCGGCGGCAAGCGGCGCGCTGTTTAGCACCAATCGTTTCTCCATGATGGCCTTGTATCGAAACCGTCTGATTCGCGCGTATCTCGGAGCATCGCGGCGGCGGCAGGCGGATCTGTGGAGCGGCTTCGATCCCAAAGACAACATCGCGATGGCGGACATGCCCAAGACCAAACCGTTCCACCTGCTGAACCTGACGCTGAACCTCACTTCCGGCAAGGAACTGGCGTGGCAGCAGCGAAAAGCCGAGCCGTTCAGCGTGTCGCGTCTGCACGTTGGTTCGGCGGCGCTCACGCCGGACGGCGCATATTGCCCGTCGGCAAACTACACCGATGGCGGCGGCATCAGCCTGGGCACGGCGGTGGCGTTGTCGGGCGCGGCGGCATCGCCCAACATGGGCTATCACTCTTCGAAGGCGCTGAGCCTGTTGATGTCGCTGTTCAACATACGGCTGGGCGCCTGGCTGCCGAATCCCGCCAAGGCGGATGAGGACCTGCTCAAGCGAACCGACCCGGTGTTTCCCTATCAATCGGTCGCCGAAGCGATCGGCGCCACCGACGACGACAGCAAGTGGGTGTACTTATCCGACGGTGGTCACTTCGAGAACCTGGGGCTGTATGAACTGGTGCGGCGGCGCTGCCGCTTCATCGTGGTGAGTGATGGCAGCGCGGACCCCAAGTACCAGTTTGATGATCTGTCGAACGCCATCCACAAGATCCGTGTGGACCTGGGGATCCCGATCCAGTTTTGCGAACAACCATCGCTGAGTAAGATCTGCGCGAATGACGCCCTGCCGCAGTGCGCACCTGCATCCCATTGCGCGTGGCTCTGGGCGGATTACGCGGCCGTGGACGGCCGGCAAGCCAAACCGGGCATGATTCTCTACTTCAAGGCCGGGGTGTGCCGCGAAATGGAGCAGGATGTCCGTCTGTACCACAGCCAATGCCCGCAATTCCCGCAGGAAGGAACGGGCGACCAGTTCTTCAGCGAATCGCAGTTTGAGGCCTACCGGCAACTCGGGCAACACAGCGTCGAACACGCGCTCGAAGGAACCGATTCAGAGCCGCTCTGGCAACTCATGGCAGCCGCACAACACCGCTACGCCAAACCACGCGTCGCCGGCGCCGCTTCCGGCTCCTCCGGGAACGGATAGAATAAACATCAATATGGAGATCGGAATCACCAAAACAGAGCAGACCACGACCATCACTCCGAGCGGCCGTTTGGACGCGACCAACGCCGCCGAGTTCGAGCAGCGTTGCGCTGAGGCGATCGGCGCCGGCGCGGTGGATGTGACTCTCGACCTTCGGTCGCTCGATTACATCAGCAGCGCCGGATTGCGGGCCGTGCTGACCATCGGCAAGCGCTTGCAGGCCAACGGCGGTCAACTGGCTTTGGCCAACTTGGATGGAATGGTCAAGCAGATTTTCGAATTCTCCGGTTTCCTTAGCTTGTTCCAGGTACGGTCTACACCCGCATAGAACAGGCGGAAAAAACGCCTTACAGCAGGCGCTCACCGGTTTCCGCGTCGAACAGCCAGGAACTCTTCGGCGGCAGATCCGCGTCGAGCGTCTTCCCGTTTCGCAGCTTGATCGTGCGCCGTCCTCCGTCTTTCGTGTGCACCAACACCAGGCCGGCACCGGCGTGGACCACCGTGTCTTGGTCGACGTAGATGTGCGCTCCGGCGGCGCGAAACAGGTCGCGCCAGGCCGACGGCTCCGCGGGCGGCGCGGTGGCAAACCACACGCTGCCGCGGCGCTCCAAACCCGGCGCGGCTCCCTGCAACGTAAAATGCGGCGCGAACGGCTTCATGCCCGGCGGCGTGTACGCGCTCGCGTGGCGCTCGATGGGAAGGCCGGTCGCTTCGCGAACGAATTCGACATCGAGACGCTGGCCGTCGCAGTAGCCCGGCGCGCCCTGAAACACCACGTGGCGGTTCGCGTCCATCACACGCTCGCGAATCAAACGGCGCTGCGCGGCCGTGAGCAGCCAGGTATTCGCCAACACCACAACCTTGAAACGCGCGAGATCAACGCGCCCCAGGTCCGAAAGATGAATGGTCTCGATAGCCGCGCCCGTGCGCCAGGCGTCGCCGATCGCACGGTTCACCGCCACGACGTCGGTCAGATTGTCGGTTCCCTGCGCCGAGCCCGTGTAGTAGAAGACCTCCGTGTCGTAAACAAACAGAACGTCTCCGGCGGGCTTGTATTCCCGCCGGTGGTAGCGTTCCAGAATTTCCTTCAAACGGCGGATTTCGGCGAGCAGACGGCGGTCCGACCACCAGCCGGACATGTTCGCCGGACCGAAATCGTAGAACCACAGCCCCATACCGCGCGCGAAGCTCTCCAGCGTGTTGCGGCGTATGATGGCGAAGTCGGCTTCAGGATCGCTGAGCGTGAAAGCCGTTTCCACGTTGTTGGCCCATTTCCAGCTTGGCGTTTCGTCCATTTCATCCAGGAACAACTTCCCGTGCAGGCGCACGCTCTCGACCAGAGCGCGCGTGATGCCGCAGCCGCCCATGCCACGGTAAGCGGCGCCATAGGCTTGCGGCGCGCTGAGGTAATCGACATCGGGCGAAGCGAGAATCTTCTCAAGGCACAGATGGCCGCCCGCGGCTTGACGCGCGAACATGGAGAAGAAATAGCCGTAGAAGGTGCCAGTCAGGATTTTGCGCGGCCACGTCTTTTTCACTACCTGGCAGAAGTGCAGGATGTTGTTGGCCACCAGTTCCTGCTGGCAGCGGTAGTAGTCAATCACATCGGCGCGTTTGGCCGGATCGCGGAAGATACCGTCGTCGAGCGCCTTGCGTTCCTCGACACCCGGCACGGCAATTGGTGGCTCGCCGAGAGCCTTCCGATAGGCGTCGAAGTGGGCCTGCATGGGAGCGCTCGTATCCGGCTCGTTGTGCATGAAGCCCCAGTAGTGCCACTCGCCGTACACGCCGCAGGCGACGTGTATGCCAGCGAGCGCGTTGCCTTCGGGCGTCTTGGCGAGGCGCTCCAGCAGTTCGACGGTCTTGGCTGTCGCCATGTCGCGCCAGCGCTTCGAAGCCAGGCTGGCGCGCCGAGTGCGCCGCAAGTCGCCCAATAGCGTGCGCGGCGGCGTGTTGTATTCGACGGTCTCGAAGCCGCCGTTGGCATAACGAGTGAGTTCGTCGGGATGCTTCTCGTTCCACCACGCCGGGGCGTTCAGATGCCAGCGCAGAACAACCGCGGCGTCCGGACACACGTCCAGCACACCGCGAATCTGCTTGCGCGCCGGTTCGATGTCGAGCGGCCCTTCTGCATTCCAAACCGATTCGAGGAACAGATCGAACTGAAAGAGCCGGAAGCCTATCTGGACGAATTGGCGGATGCTCTGCCGCGGCGCTTCTTCCCAGCTCCAGCGCCCTCCGGGGCAATCGGTTAGCGCGTAAAAGCACGCATAGGTGGGGCGTGCGTTCACAAGCAGCGTGGGCTTGCCGTTAAACGCCTTCACTTCGGCCGAAACGGGTTCGGGCAAGCGTGTGGGCGCAGCGGCAGCCAGCGCCGGAGTCATCAGAAATTCGCGGCGATCCATCATGGCGACACCCCGATCTTATCAGGCCTCCCGCATGACATAATTCTGTTTGTATGCTGGAAATCACCTGGCTCGGACATGGAACCTTCCAACTGCGTCTGGAAAGCGGCGAAGTGCTGCTCATCGACCCTTGGATCGCGAACAACCCCGCCTATCCCAAACAACACAGCATCGACCGCGTCGATGCCATTCTGATCACGCACGGCCATTATGATCACATCGAAGACGCCGTCGCGTTGGCCAAGAAGTTTTCGCCGAAAGTAGTGGCCATCTTCGAAACCTGTTTGTGGCTGCATTCGAAGGTCGTCGAGAACCTGTGCGGGATGAACAAGGGCGGCACGCAGCAGGTGTTCGGCGTGGACATCACCATGACGCACGCGGTGCATAGTTGCGGAATCAACGACGGCGGACAGGTGATCTACGGCGGCGAGGCCTGCGGCTATGTGTTGCGCCTGCCGGACGGGCGCTCGTTGTACTTCGCCGGCGACACGGCGCCATTCTCCGACATGCTGCTCATCCGCGAGCTGTACAAGCCGGAGCTGGCGTTTCTGCCCATCGGCGATTTGTTCACCATGGGCCCGCGCGAAGCCGCGCTGGCGTGCCGTTTGCTGCAAGTTCCGAAAGTCATCCCGATGCACTTCGGTACCTATCCGCCGCTGATCGGACGGCCCGAAAAACTCGCCGAGTTGGTGAAGGAGCAGGTGGAGTGCGAAGTGTGGCCGCTCGAGCCAGGTAAGACCGTGAAGTGGTAGCGTCTGGGAGGGGCGCGCGCCATGCCGGAAGACAACCCGCCCTATCGCAACCAGACCAAGCAACTGGGCGCCTGGTTTTTGGGACCGAAAGCGGAGAACGCCGCTTTTGAAGAGGAGATGGTCCTGCATATTCTGCGGGACTATTTTCACTGGCGCCGGAATTACTATCCGGCCGACGAGATCGTCATCACACAGCGCATGCGGCGCGAAGCGTCGGAATTCAACGACGCGCTGTTTCAGCAGTTGAGCGAAATGCTGGCGCGGCTCAAGCGCCACTTTCCGTTCTACAGCCCGCGCTACATCGCGCACATGCTTTCGGACCAGACCATTCCGAGCGTGCTCGGCTACTTCGCCGGCATGCTCTACAATCCGAACAACGTGACGCCGGAGGCCGCGCCGGTGACCGTCGAGTGGGAACTGGAAGTGGCGCGCGACATCCTGCACATGTTGGGCTATCAAGCGCCGCCCGCCGCCGACGCGCATCGCGGCGAGTTGCGTAAGGAGTTCGGCTGGGCGCACATTACCGGCGGCGGCACCATCGCCAACATCGAAGCGTTGTGGGCCGCGCGCAACATACGCTACTTCCCGCTCGCCGTCCGGCGCGCCGCCGTTGACGCCGGCCTTGCGCTCGCGGTGAAGCTACCCGGTTGCGCGCCCGGCGAGCAGCACGCGATCGGCGAGTTGGACGAGCGGCAGTGCATCTCGATCAAACCGAACGAGGCCGTGTTTCTGCTGTTCCGCTTCGTCGAAGCCGTGAAGCGCCACTACAACCTCGACGACGCGGAAGCGGCCGTACGCGCGTGGCAGTTACTGCGCGATACCGGTTTGAGCCTACCGCACGACGGCGCGCACGCCGTGTTTGCCAAGCATCCTCCGGCCATTTTTGTTTCCGGCACCGCGCACTACTCGATCGCCAAAGCCGCCGACGTGCTGGGCATCGG
>CAZDIZ010000022.1:25207-44872 GCA_964505625.1 uncultured Solibacteraceae bacterium
GCATCGTGGCGTTCCGCAATGATCGCGTGCGGCACTTTCTCACCCAGGAAGCGCCCTACATCACTTCGACTACGCATGCCGGCGCTCACGCGAAGCTGTACGAGACTCCGCGCAATGTAGGGCCGTACATTCTGGAGGGCTCAAAACCCGGCGCCGCCGCGGCGGCGTGCTGGTTGTCCCATCGCATGATTCCGCCGACCGTGGAAGGCTACGGCGAAATCATGCGTGCATCGGTTTCGGCCGCGCGCGAGTTGCACGAGCACTTGACGCATTGGGAGCAATCTTCACGCGCGAACCTCACGGAGTTGCCGTACCGCTTCATCAGCATCGCCGTACCGCCGCCCGACACCAACATCGTGTGTTTCGTCATACGGCGTAAGGACTCGCAATCGCTCGCTCAAATGAATGCGCTCGGTGAAGCTGTCTATAGGCGCTTGACCATCGACGCCGAGAAGGGCGATCGCGACTACGCCTACTCGCAACCGTTCTTCATTTCGCGCACGCGCTTTCATCCGCCGCAGTATTCCGCGCACGCCGTCGCGGAGTTGCTCGAACGCGCGGGCGTGGATGCGAGCGAGTACCCCACGCAGGGCATCTTCGTGTTGCGCGCGACGGTGATGAGTCCCTACATTGTGTTGGCAGCGGAGACCGGCCACAAACAGGATCTACTGGACGAGTTCGTCGTCACACTGGCGCGCATTACCGAGGAGGAGTTGCGGGCGGCGAAACCAGCGTGAAGTCGTTCGAGGCGGCGACTTTCCGCAGTCGCTCCTCAATCGTGTTCCTGCGGAGATCGTCCTTCAGCACGTACACCGACATTTGAAAGACGGTGCCACGCGGGAACTGCGACAGCTTCCGCTCCAGCGCCTCCATGGAACGAAGATTTGTGTAATGCGCGACCTCGGCGCGGAGATCTTCGCCCGGGGAAAGATACACCGTCAGACGAAGAGGCTCGCGCCAAATATTTAGATCACGAAAGGAATCCTGCAGGCATGCCCAACCGAGACAGAGCGCATCAATCTGCTTCAATTTGGCTTCGTCGGTGAGCCATCCCGCACCTCGCGCGAGCGCGTTACGAAGAGTCTGTTCCAAGCCAACGTTACCGAGGAACTCTTGCTTGTCGAGATCCTCGCGGCGGTTCTTCCACCACTCGTGGAAGTAGCGGTAGGCGTTCCAGAGCGGCTCCTCAGCCCAGGCGGAACCATACTGGCCCAGTGCGCGGGCCGCAGCGCCTTTAATGCGTATGTCCCCGTGCTGCGTGAACGCGGCCAGGTACTCTTCCATCACGCGGTGCATCTGGAGGGGCGGCACGTGCTCGATCAACTCGGCGGTACAGGGGGGCGCCGGGGCTTGCGTGTCCCATGGCTGACGCCTGAGAATACCATCGGCGTACGCTGGGTCCACGCGCAAGAAATACGCGATCAAGCCCGCGCCGCACGGGTCGTGCTGCATTTCGTAGACTTCCTTAAACCGTTCAACCGACTGCGCCGAGCCATAGCGCGCAATGAGAAGCAGTATCTTGCGTCCGTCACCGTAGGGCGGGCTTTGCGCCTTGTTGAAGTTCTCAATCAGAACATCGTCGATGTTGCCTACGTATTTGGGTTCGAGCAGCGAGAAGACGTCCAGATCCGCGCTGGTACGAAAGTCGCGAAGTTCCGTCAGCAACTGTTTACGGCCTTTTTCGGGGTTCAGTTCGTACAACCGCTTCAGGGCCAGGTTGCGGCCCTCGGCGTCGGCCGCGTTGCCGGCTGGCTTGGCGATGATCGCTTCGAGGATCGGCTCCATGCGAGGCGAACGCAAAACGCTCCACCACCAATTGAGGAAGTCGCGAAGTTGGTGCGGCTGCGCATTGGCGTACGAAGCGGCGAACACCTCAGCCACCACGGGCGCCCACGGCGGCGTGATGCGCCGGTGCACGGAATTGCTCAAGACGCGCAGGAGCGTTTGCAGACCTTGCATCTTCGCCGGTCCGGTCTTCGAGGCAAGCGACGATGCGAGTACCGCGGCGGCCCGGCTCTGGAATTCGAAATCCGCCTCGTAGGGTTTGTGCCCTTCGGCCTTGGCGCACATTGCCGCCGCGATATTCAGGAACCGATCACTGACCGCGTACGCGGGCAGCGGAATCCGCTCGTGCATCAATTTGCATACTTCCGTTGGATGAGCGCTTTCGTACAAACCGGAGAGCAAACCCGGCAAATTGGCTTGGCTGCCCTCCAGGTCCAGGGCGGCGCGCCACGCGAGCGGGTGATCGATGTAGCGCAACCGCTCGGCGGCTTGTTGACGGATCTCAAAGCCGTTCCGTACTTCGACGCCAGTCGTCTCAATCGTGCTCCGCGCTTCGGCCACGGTAGTGCGAATCCACTGCGCGGTCGCCGGAACGATTTCGAACTCGATTGGATTCGAGATAACGTAGGCTGGCGGTTGGGTGGACACAAAGGTCCGCCGTATGCGCTCACCTTCCTTCAGCGCGAGTTGCTGGACGCGACAGCGCACCGTGTAGCGGCCGGGCGGCAGACGTGGCACGTATTCGTTCAGGTTTACGCTTGCGGGGTCCCTGCGGCGTCCCCGGCTGAAATCCAACCCGCCGTGCTGTGACGTGCGCATGTCCAGCCAGCCGCAGTGATGCGTGGCATCGCAATTCGGACCGGGATCAACCACCATGCTGGCGTACGAGTGGACGTTACCTGCAGGGTCGTGGAGTTGGACTTCCGCGCGGATCACTTCGCCCGCGAAGTATCGCGGCTTTGGATCAAGCAACCGAAGTGAGAGTTCGGCCGGCGGCGCGCTGGGCTGAACAAGGAACGCCAACGAGAGCAGAAAGGGGCCCACGGCATCTTAGACCCCGTCTGCGCACGAAAAGTTTCAGTGCTGCCCGCCGAGACTGCCTTTGACGGTGAGGATCGCTTCGAACCGCACGAAGTACGACGGCGCGCGTTGGGCGTAGAACGTTCCCGGCGAGACGCGCTCGTACATCGCATGTCCCTTCCAGTATTTGTTCAGATTCAAGTCCAGCCGCGCCTGATAGAGATTGCCGCGCCCGGTGCCCGTGCCGAAGATCGCCGTGCTGCCCTGCGGGAACGTGTGAAACGCGTTCATGCGGTAGTACGTGAGCCGGCCACCCAAACGCTTGGTCGGCGCAACCAGCAGTTCCGTCTGCCACATCCCCAGGTTGGTCCAGTAAGCCACGCCTTTCTCGCGAAGCATGCTGTAGAGATAGAGCTCGCTGAACTTCGGCCACCGCGCAAACAGCGGGTCCCACCCTTCGACTTTGTTGGACGTAGCGGGATCGTCGCCCGACATGCCCCAGTAGCCCGCCTGCAAGCTCGGCTTCCAGGTGGTCTTCCAGGACTTCTTCAGATAGCCGTAGCCGCCCCAGCCGGAGATCGACGTGGAAGGCCGCTGCTGCCCCCACTGCAGCGCCATTTCGCCGGTGGCTTCCCAGCCGTGGCTCATTTTCTGAACCACGCGCCCGCCGCCGGTGTTCACATGGCGGTCCGGCTGAAACTGGAAGTTAGTAACTGCCCGGCGATCACGCGTTTCCTTCTTGTAGAAGTAATAAGCTTCCACGCTGGTGTTCTTCAGATTGTTGTCGGTGTAGTAAGTGCCGATTGCCTGCTCATCCCATTCGACAAGCTGCCGTGAGCGGTCGTGTATCTTGGGCAGGTAGCGGTCGGTTCTAGGGTTCGAGATACCGATCAGTTCAATCTTGGACTTCTTCCACGTATAAGCCAGATCGGCGGCGTTGAAGTAGATACTGCGCGAACCATCCCAAGGATTGCCTTCCAGAAGAATGAACCCCTCGCCCTTCATGATGTTCTGGCGGCCCACACGCAGCGAAAGGCCCTTTACGAACAGCTTCTTGATATCGATGTAGGCGTGCTCGAAGGCGACTTCGTCGAAACGGTAAGGACAACGCTGAACTACAATCTGGTTGGTTTCCTGCACCAGTCCGACAAAGACGTCAATGTCCTTGCTGAGCGGCGCTTTCCCCCACACACGCGTGCGATAGCGTATTTGATTCCGCTGATCGTCGGTCCCGTCGCCGTAGTCGAACAGGTTATTCCAATCCTCGGTACGGACGCGTTGTTCAAAGCCAAAATCGAAGGTTCCGTTACCGCTTTGTGCGCGGGCGGCGGGAAGGGTTAGCAACAACAGAACAATACAAAGATACTTAGGATTCACTTAGAACATTTCTCCAGCGCGCGGGCAAACCCCGGCATGGATCGGACAATGGTGTCGCGCGGCACTGTCAGCGACAAACGTATGTAGCCACCGCGACCGAACCCGGTTCCCGGCACGGTGAGAACGCCTTCGTTCGCGAGCGTGCGCACGAAAGCGATGTCGTCCTGGATGGGCGTTTTTTGGAAGAGATAAAATGCGCCTTGCGGTTTGCGGACTTCGTAACCCAGCTTCGCCAATCCATCACAGAGCAGATCGCGCTTCTCTTTGTACATGGCGAGATCCGGAGCGGCGTCGCTGGCTTCGGCGGCCACCCACTGCCAGATGGCCGGAGCGTTGATAAAGCCGAGAATTCGGTTGGTGAACGTGCAGGCGTGAATCAGTTCCGCGGCGCCTTCCAACCGCGGCGAGATGGCCAGGTATCCGATGCGTTCGCCGGCAATGGCCCAGGCTTTCGAATACGAATTCGCCACCACGCAATTGGTGATGATGGAAACGGTCTCGGGCAACTTGGCGCCATCGTAAACAAAGGCCCGGTATGGTTCGTCGCTGATGACCACCACAGTGTGGTCCAGACTCTGAAGCAACGCTTCCAACTCGCGCAGCACGGCTTCCGAATAAATCACACCTGTCGGATTATGCGGCGAGTTCAGAATGATGGCGCGCGTCCGGGGAGTGATGGCCGCGCGGATGGCTTCGATGTCGAGCGAGAAGTCCTCGCGCGTTTCCACCGTCACCATCTTCCCGGCGTGGTTGGCGATGTAAAACTGGTATTCGGAAAAGCACGGCAGCGGGATGATGACTTCGTCGCCCGGATCGAGCATGGCTTTCAGCACCGTGTTGATGGCGCCGGAAGAGCCGACCGTCATCAACAGATACCGCGGCGTAAACTCGATGCCCGTCTGCCGCCGCAACCGCTCGGCCAACACCTCGCGCACACGGGGGAATCCGGCGTTGGGCATGTAGCCGTGCGAGGCAGTGGGATTCTCCGCCACCTGACGCCGCAACGCAGCCAGCACTTCGGCGGGCGGGTCTTCATCGGGATTGCCGAGCGTGAAGTCAAAGACATTCTCGGCGCCACGCTCGGCTTTCATGCGCAGCCCCTCCTCGAACATACGTCGAATCCAGGAGGAGCGCTCCAATTGTTCTTCGATAACTCGGGCTACGATCATTCGCGAATTCGGTTGTAGACTTGCACGCTTTCCAAAACGTTGATGCCGGCGCCCTGCAGGCGCGCAATGGCGGCGTCGGGGTTGTCGAAACGGAAAATGAGCACCGCCCGGTCGACGGTTCCGGTCGGAAAGGCGTACATGTACTCGATGTTGATGTCGGTCGATTGGAACAGTTCAAGAATCTCGGCCAGCCCGCCAGGACGGTCCGGCACTTCCACGGCGACGACCTCGACAATGTTGGCGACGAAGCCGGCATCCTTAAGCAGCGTGCGCGCGCTTTCCCAATCGGAAACAATCATGCGCAGGATGCCGTATTGCGCCGTGTCGGCGAGCGTCAGCGTGCGCATATCGATGCCGGCGCCGGCCAGTAACCGGCACGGTTCAATCAACCGTCCGGGCTTATTTTCCAGGAACAACGACAGTTGATGTATCTTCATGATCCAAGCCTCACTGTTCCAGGTTTCTCCGGTCGATCACGCGTTTTGCCTTGCCCTCGCTGCGTTGAATGCCGTGCGGTTCGACCAGGCGCACAGCGACGCGAATTCCGAGGGTTCGATCCAGGGCATGGACAAGCTTGCGGTTCAGGTCCTCAATGGCGCCGATCTTGTCACTGAATGTCTCGGGCGTGACCTCGACCTGCACTTCCATGATATCCAGACCCTTTTCACGGGTAAGGACGATTTGATAATGCGGTAGCGTGCCTTCCACCGCCAGCAGCGCGGCTTCCACCTGCGACGGGAACACATTCACGCCGCGGATGATGATCATATCGTCGGCGCGGCGTCCCACGCGGCGCATACGGCGCAGCGTGCGCCCGCACGGACAAGTCTCTGTGTAGAGCGCTGTAATATCGCGCGTGCGGTAGCGGATCATCGGCATGGCGCGCTTGGAAAGCGTGGTGAGCACCAGTTCGCCTTCGGTGCCGTCGGGCACCGGTTCGCCGGTTTCCGAGTTGATGATTTCGGGATAGAAATGATCTTCGAGAACGTGCAGGCCGTCCTGGCAATCGCATTCAATCGCCACGCCGGGCCCGATGATCTCCGACAGCCCGTAGATATCCTGCGCGCGAATACCCGCGGCGGCCTGTATATGCTGCCGCATCGAGTGCGTCCACGGTTCGGCGCCGAAGATGCCGACGCGCAGCGGCAGTTGGCGCACATCCACGCCCAACTCCGACGCGCGCTCGATCAGGTGAATGAAGTAGCTCGGCGTGCAGCAGATGGCCGTTACGCCGAAGTCGCGCATCACCATGATCTGGCGGTCGGTGTTGCCGCCGGAAATCGGAATGACGGTTGCGCCCAGCGCCTCGGCGCCGTAGTGCGCGCCCAGACCGCCGGTGAACAATCCGTAGCCGTAAGCGTTCTGTACGACGTCGCCGCGCGTCACCCCGCAAGCGGCGAAGCAGCGCACCATGGCGTTGGTCCAAACGTCGACATCTTCCTTGGTGTAGGCCACCACGATGGGCTTGCCGGTGGTGCCGCTCGAAGCATGCAGCCGCACCACTTCCTGCATCGGACTGGCGAACAGTCCGAACGGATAGGTGTCGCGCAGATCCGTCTTCACCGTGAAAGGCAGATGGCGCAGATCGTCGAGTGAGCGTATGTCTTCGGGTTTCACTCCGCGCGCGGTGAGCCGCTCACGGAACAACGCCACGTTGTCCCACGCCCGCCGCACAACCGTTTGTAGACGCGTCAACTGCAACTGGCGCATCTGAGGAAGAGGAACGTAATCCGGCGCGCTGGCCGGATGATACACGTGAGAAGTCACGTTCGAGGTCGCGGTCATGAATTCTCCTTGCCGGCGGCTTCACGGCCCAGGCGGAAAGCCTGGAGATTGGACTGTAACAGCTTTTCAGGGAAGCTGGCGCTCAACACGTCCAGCCAGATTTCTTCATCGATGTTCAAGTGCGCGCTCAACGCACCTAGCAGTGCAACGTTCAGACTACGGCGATTCACCAGTTTGCGCTCGTCGATGTCCGCGGGTGTGATCAGCGTGCCGCCCTTGCGCAACTGCGCGCGATTGGTTTCCACCTGGCCCGGATCGAAGATCACCAGGTAGTCGGCTTCGCCCGGCGGCACCATGGGGCTGAAGACGGCATCGCCGAAACGCACATCGCTCGCCACCGAGCCGCCGCGTTGGCTCATGCCGTGTATCTCGCTCTTCTTGACATCGCAACCGGAGCGGAACGCCGCGCCGGCGAGAATGTCCGACGCCCGCACAACGCCCTGGCCGCCGAGTCCGGCGATGACAACGTTGGTGACTTTACTCATGGCTGGCCTCGCACTTTTCGTATTCCTTGATCTTGCCGGCCGCGAGCAAGCAGTTGCGCCGCGCCACGATCACCGCGAGCTTGCCGGAATCCAACCGTGCTTTCACCAGATCCTGAAACGCCTGCTGATCGGCGCTGGGATCGATCACGTCCACACACTCAACGCCGAGCGCGCGCGCCAGGTCTTCGAAAACCACGCGGCCGGTTTTGTGATGCTCCAGGTCGCGCCCCGTGCCGGGATGTTCCTGCATGCCCGTCATGGCCGTGGTGCCATTATCGAGAATCAGAATGACGTGACCGGTGGGCGGTGGACTGTAAATCATCTCAACCAAACCGGTGATGCCGCTATGCACGAACGTGCTGTCGCCAATGACGCTCACCACGCGGCGCGCCTGTTCGGCCGGCAGCGCATGTCGCATCCCGAGGCCCACGCCAACCGAAGCGCCCATGCACACCAGCGAATCCATGGCTTCAAACGGCGGCAGCACACCGAGCGAGTAGCAGCCGATGTCGCCCGAGACGATGCAATCCAAATTGCGCAGCGACGTGAACACGTTGCGATGCGGGCATCCGGCGCATAACTGCGGCGGCGTGCCCGGCACCGGCGCGGGTTCGGGCGTGGTGTCGCCGGCAAGAATGCGCCGCACGCGCGAAACGTTCATTTCACCGAAGCGGTACATCTCCGGCCGGCCTTCGACCGCGATGCCGGCGGTGCGCAGCGTTTCCACCACGTACGGATCGCCCTCTTCAATCGCCACCAAGCGCTTTACGCTCGCGGCGAACTTGCGGATGCGTTCGAGCGGCAGCGGATAGGTCATGCCGAGCTTGAGAATCGAAGCTTCAGGGGCAGCCTCGCGCACATGCACGTAGGAAACGCCCGAAGTGACGATGCCGATTTCCTTGCTTGCCGCGGTTTCGACCACCGGTCCAGTGGTCTCGTTCCATTCGGCGATCGCCGCCAGTTTCTCGCGCAGGCGTTTGTGCGCCGGGCGCGCGTAAGCCGGAATCATGACGCGGCCCTTGATGTCGCGCACGAAGCCGGGCGCGGGCGCTGCCGGCGGATTCGCCGCAGGCCGCAACACGGTTTTCGAATGGCACACGCGCGTGGTCATGCGCAGTAGCACAGGAACACGCCAACGCTCGCTCGCTTCGATCGCGGCAAGCGTGAAATCGTAAGCTTCCTGCGAATCGGCCGGTTCGAACATGGGCACGCCGGCGGCCACAGCATACCGGCGGTTGTCCTGCTCGTTCTGGCTGGACCACATGCCGGGGTCGTCAGCGGAAACCACCACCAGCGCGCCATGCACGCCGGTGTAAGCCGCCGTGAACAGAGCGTCAGCGGCCACGTTCAGGCCGACGTGCTTCATGGTCACGATCGCGCGCGCGCCCGCGAAGGCAACGCCGATGGCCACTTCAAAAGCCACCTTTTCATTGGGCGCCCATTGAGCGCGTCCATCGAGCGCGGCGAAGTGTTCCACAATTTCCGTGGAAGGCGTGCCGGGATAGCCGGTCGCCAGGGCAACACCGGCATCTCGCGCGGCAAGTGCCACGGCTTCGTCGCCGCTCAGCAACAGTCGTTCAGATCTGGTCATGCGTAATCTCGCCGATGGCATCCCCGCCCGCGAACAACCGAAAATGGGGGCAGCCAGGCGCGGCGTGGGATAGGAAACGTTTATTCTATCGTCCGGCGCGGTGCCGTCGCAATGCGCGCACTGCAACCGGTTTCAACCGATCAGCAGCGCGGCGGATTGCGCGGCCGAGGCCAGAGCCCGGTCGAACGTGCTCAATTGCAGTCCGCGCGCTTCGGCGAAGGCGCGCAGGTAACAATCGGTCCACAGGTTCGTGGACGACGTCCGCCGTAGCGTGAGTTCGCGCCAACGCTCTTCGAGGTCCGCCGGTTCGGAAAGAAACACCACGCGCTCGTCCTTACGCAGTTCGTCGTACACCTGCCAAGCGGCGGCCTGGCTCAACACGGACCGGCCCATGACGCGGCCGTTCGTCAGCAAACGCAACAAGCCCATCTGAGTCACGCGGCAGAAAGCGGCGCTTCGTGCCGCGAGCGTGTCCATCCAGCGGGCAGCCCCGTCGTGGTGCACGTGCCCATCGGCGACAAAGGCCAACCAGACGTTCACATCAGGCAAGAAGATCTTCGATCTCGGCATTGGTCAGAGTGATGCGGCGGCCCCGGGTGTGAACCAGGGGAGACTTGACTCGATAGCCGGTGGTGCTTTTTGCCGACAGTTCCTTTTCGAGCGCCGCGAGCAACAGCTCGCGCATGGAGGTATTGCGCTGCGCCGCCACGGTCTTGAGATCCCGGAACAGGGCATCCGGAATGTCCACCGATGTACGCATATTTGCATATTAGCATAATAGTGCCTGGGCAGCGCTTCAACATCGCCCTGTTACAATGAAGTCACAGAGCGCCTCATGCCCATCGCTGTCGACATTGTCGAGGAGATTCTTACTCTAAAACGGGATCGCAACGCCGTGATCCTGGCGCATCACTACCAGGAGCCCGAGATACAGGATCTGGCCGACGCGGTGGGCGACAGCCTGGAACTCTCCCGCAAAGCGCGCGAAATGGAAGGCGACGTCATCGCCTTCTGCGGCGTATGGTTCATGGCCGAAACGGCCAAGGTGCTCAGTCCGCACAAGATCGTGGTGGTGCCGGACCGCGAAGCCGGCTGCAGCCTGGTTGATGCCTGCACGGCCGACAGCCTGCGCGCGTACCGCCGCTCGCATCCCGACGACGTCATCGTCAGCTACATCAACACATCGGTGGACGTGAAGACCGAAAGCGACATTCTGTGCACGTCGCGCAACGCCGTCGAGGTGGTGAATTCGATTCCGCCCGAGCGAAGCATTCTGTTTCTGCCGGACCGTAATTTGGGAGCGTGGGTCAAGCGCCAAACCGGCCGCGAGAATCTGAAGATTTGGCAGGGCACCTGCGTCGTCCACGCCACGTTCACCGCCCGGCGGTTAAGCGCCGCGCTCGCCGAGATGCCCCAGGCCAAGGTGGCCGCGCATCCGGAATGTCCGTCGGAGATTCTGGAGAAGTCCGATTTCATCGGCTCCACCAGCGCCATCATTCAATGGTGCGCCAAGGCCGACGCACGTGACATCATCGTGGTCACCGAAAGCGGCGTGGCGCATTCGCTGGAACGCGTGGCGCCGGACAAGCGTTTCCACTTCATCGCCAACGAGCAGTGCAATTGCAGCGAGTGCCCTTACATGAAGCGCAACACTCTCGAAAAGCTGCGCGACGCGCTGGCCACGCTCTCGCCCCGCGTGGAGCTATCTCGCGATACAATCGAGCGGGCGCTGGTGCCGCTGGAGCGCATGCTCGCCGTCACCGCGCGGTAAACTGCCATGACTTCCGGTGCCGGCTTGATCGACACCTTCAATCGTCTACACGACAACCTGCGCGTTAGCGTCACCGACCGCTGCAACATACGCTGCTACTTCTGCATGCCCGAGCACGACGTGAAGTTTCTTCCCCGCGAGCGAATTCTGCGCTTTGAAGAAATTGCGCGCTTCGTGCGTATCGCGGTGAAGCTCGGAATCCGCAAGGTGCGCGTGACGGGCGGAGAGCCGCTGGTGCGCAAGGGCGTAGACGCTTTGATCGGCATGCTGCGCTCCATCGAGGGCATCGAAGATCTGGCGCTCACCACCAATGGCATCCTGCTCGCCTCCCAAGCCGAAGCACTGTACAAAGCAGGGCTGCGGCGGCTGAACGTGCATCTGGACACGTTGGATGCCGCGCGCTTTGAACACATTGCGCGCTACGACGGCGTGGCACAGGTACTCGATGGACTGGCCGAGGCCAAGCGTCTGGGCTTTGGTCCCATCAAGATCAATGCCGTCGCGGTGAAAGGGCTGACCGAACCGGACATCGTGCCCCTGGCGCGGTTCGGACGCGAACACGGCTTCGAAGTCCGCTTCATCGAATTCATGCCGCTCGATGCGCAAGGACTCTGGGATCGCTCGCGTGTATTGACGGCCGGCGAAATCGTGGACGTGCTTTCGCGCGAGGTTGCTCCGCTCGAAGCGATACCGGACGAACACCCGCGCGCGCCCGCCACCGAATACCGCTACACGGACGGCCTGGGCCGCGTGGGCTTCATCGCCTCAGTGAGCCGTCCCTTCTGCGCCAACTGCAATCGCGTGCGCCTGACCGCGGACGGCAAGCTCCGCTACTGTCTGTTCGCGATTGAGGAAACCGATCTCATGGATGCGCTGCGCGGCGGCACAAGCGACGAGGAGATCGCCGCGCTGGTACGCGCCTCGGTCTGGAAGAAATGGGAAGGCCACGAAATCAACAGCGCGCGCTTCGTGGCCCCGCCTCGTCCCATGTACGCCATCGGCGGTTGAGCCAGGATGGCATATCACCTATTTGCGGTATCGACGACGCCGCGCAACTGATGTAGAATCGCTGTTGCGGTTTGCGCCGCGGGTGAGCGGTGCGGCCCAAGTGACGGTGGTTTACTGTGAAAACTGTAACGGCCGGTGGTGTCGATACAATGGCGGACGCCACGGCCAAAAGAGCCAGCATAAGTGTCTTCTTTCCCGCCTACAACGATGGCGGTTCCATTCTCGCCTTGATCGAGAGGACTTTCGACGTATTGGAGGCGCACGCCGATGATTACGAAGTAATTGTGGTCAACGACGGCAGCCGGGACAACACCGCCGACGTACTCCGAGAGGCAGCTCTGCGCTTCGGCTCGCGCCTGCGCGTAGTCACGCACGACGTCAATCGAGGATATGGCGGCGCGTTGCGCAGCGGTTTCGCCGCCGCCACCAAGGACTTGGTCTTCTACACCGACGGCGACGGCCAGTATGACGTCGGAGAAATGCCGAAGCTGCTGGATCTGATGAGCGACGATGTCGGCCTGGTGAACGGTTACAAACTCGAACGGCAGGATCCTTCACACCGCATCTGGATCGGGAATATCTACAATCGGCTCGCGCGTTTGATCTTCCGCATACGTATTCGCGACATTGACTGCGACTTCCGCCTGGTCCGCCGTTCATTGGTCGAGCAGATTGACTTAACGTCCACTAGCGGCACCGTGTGCGTCGAACTGGTCCGCAAGCTCGAACTGGTCGCGCCGCGCGTGGTCGAAACCGGCGTGCATCACTATCCGCGCCTGCATGGGCGTTCGCAATTTTTCCGCGTGCGTTCGCTGCTGACCACATTCTTCCAGTTGATGCGGCTCTACTTCACGGCGGTCGTCTGGCCGGTGCTCACCGGCCGCCGGCCATGATGAATCCGTCCGAGTTCGCCAACATCGCCTCGGCCGAAGCGGGACATTGGTGGTATCGCGGCATGTTTCGCATCCTACGCGGGATTCTGGACCGCCACGTCGCGCCGCTCCAACCCAAACGAGTAATCGAAGCCGGCTGCGGCACGGGTTTTACCGCGTCATCACTGCAAGCCGAACGCGGCTGGCGAATCTTTCCGGCTGACATTGGCAAGGAAGGGCTCGACTGCGCGCGCGCCTCGGGACTGGAGCGTCTGACCAACGCCGACGTGCGGCATCTACCCTTTGCGGACCGTAGCTGCGACGCGCTGCTATCGCTCGACGTGATCGTCCATCTTCCGCGCGGCGAAGAAGGCGCGGCGATCAGCGAATTCGCACGCGTACTTCGCCCCGGCGGCCGCATGGTGCTGCGCGTGGCCGCGTTCGACGCGCTTCGGAGTCGCCACTCAATCTTCATCGATGAGCGGCAGCGCTTCACGCGCACGCGCCTAGTAGAGGCAGCGAAGCAATGCGGCCTGAGCATTGTCCGCGCCACTTACTGCAACACACTGCTCGTGCCCGTGGCGTGGTTCCTGTTTCGCATCTGGGAGCCGCTCACCGGCAAGGCGCCCCAAACCGGAGTCGCACTACCTCCACGCTGGCTCAACACGTTGTTGGAAGTCCCGCTCCGCGCCGAAAGCCTGTGGCTCAGAACGGGACTCAACCTGCCCGTCGGACAATCGCTGATCCTGGTGGCGGAAAAGCCGCTGGGCTAACGCAACGCTACTTGCGCCCCGGCTTCGCGTCCAGGTTTTGTTCCAGCACGCCGGGCTTCAACTCACACTTGGCGCCGTTGCGCGGCACATCCACCTTGGCGGTCCACAGAATCGCGTTCACCAGCAGACGGCGGAATTCCAGCACGCCCCAATTGGTGTGGAAATGCCCACCTGTGAAGCCGAAACCGCGCCCACCATCGGCGCGCTCGGTCGCCCAGGCCACGGTCTCCTTATTCGGAGCGTCCTTCGGAAGCATGGTGGTGAGAATGGGCGTCACGCGCCGGTCAGCCGGATCGAAGCGTATGCGATAGTACCACTCGTCTTTCAGATGAAAGCTCTTCCACCCGCGCGAAATGGGATGCTTCGGCGAAGCCTGCACCAGATCGGCCTCATTCATCGGATTCACCGAATACGGCCGCTCATAGTAGCCGCCAATCCACTTTAAAAACAGGGGACCGGTGTTCTCCTTCGGCACCTCAACTGTATAGTGCAGGAAAGCCAATCCCACGCCCTTTTCGGCGAGTTTGCCGATCAACGCCAGACGATCGCCCACCAGAATGGGGTGGCCCGTGCCGCCGTCCATGTAGAGAACGACGCACTTGGCACCGTCAAAAACCGAGCTATCTGCGGGCCAACCGTTGCGTACGGCCACCGCTTTGACACCCTTGTTCTGGTTCAGGAAATTCTCCAGCAACGTAACGCCGGCATTGTGTTCGTGCGCGCCGGGACCATGGCTGGGTTTACCCGCCACCAACACAATCCTGGCGGGTGAAGCGGCCAGAGCCGCCCCCGCGATCGACAGCAAAACGAGAATCAGTTTTCGCATGAGACTTCCCACTTCCTATGCCAGATGCTTCCGCAGAAACTTCACGCCTTCAAACGCGATGGCTTCCGGCGACGGCGCGATGTCGCGCCAGATGGAGGCCGCGGCCGACAGTTCGCCGAGCGCGAAGCCGAAGCTCTCGATGGTCACCCAACCGTCGTAGCGCACGTCGCGCAAGGCCTGGAACACGCCCATCCAGTCGATGTGCCCGGTGCCCGGAATGCCGCGGTCGTTTTCGCAACTGTGCACGTGCTTCAAGTACGGACCCACAGTGCGGTAACCGTTCGGGATACTCTTCTCCTCGACGTTGGCGTGGAAGGTATCGAAGAGAATTCCGAAGTTCGGATGATTTACTTCGGCCGCAAGCCGCGCTCCGTCTTCCGCGGTATTGAGGAAGTAGGTTTCGAAGCGATTGAGCGGCTCGACGGCCAGCGTCACCTGCGAACGCTCCAACACTTCGGTCAGCGCGCGGTAGCCTTCCACCGCCCACTTCCATTCGTCCGCCGTCCTGCGGCACCCGGTGAGAAACCCGACCGGCGAATAGAGCGGACCGGCGATGACATGCACGCCGGCTTCAGCCACGGCCTGGATGCACTCGCGCAAGTGCGTGATGGTTTTGGCACGCACCGATGCGTCCTCGCTGATCAGACTGAAACCCTGCGGAAGCACCGAGCAGACCGTGCATTCCAGGCCGTTGGCCTCCACACCCTTGCGGATGTCCGCGGCGGCGAAGTCCTTGGCGCGGAAGCAGGGCACCTCGACGCCGTCGAACCCGTGTTCCTTGATGGCAGCCAGCAACGGCACGTTGGACTTGTCGAACGTAGGTGTCCAGATGAATGTGTTGACACCGAATTTCATAGTGATGCGCTCCTTTGTCGCCGGCAGCGTCCGGCTAGAGTGTCTTTTCGCCCCTGGCAATCAATCGCTCGATCGCAAGCAGATTGAGCATCAGGTGACGCGGATGATGGTAGTTCTCGATACGGTCGTAGTGTTTCTCGAAAGTCACCTTGCGGTCGGCCGCGGTGATCCAATACCCGAGGTTACGTTTTCGCAGCGGGTAGAATTCCTGCACGTACTGGAAAGTTTTCTCGAAAATGTCGCGCGCCCAGCGAACGCCCAGGTTCTCCCAAAACAACAGCGCGCCGATGAGCGCCTCTTCCTGCGCCCAGAGCACTTTATCCAGTACCCACAGGTTCTGTTCGATGTCGATGGCGCCGCGGAGCACGCCGCCGTAAACGTTGTCCCAACCGACCTCGAAGTGGCGCCGGAAACGCTCGGCGGCGGTCTCCAGCATGTTGCGGTCACCGCGCCGCACGGCTTCGTCACCCAGCATCCACAGGGTCTCGATCGAATGGCCGGTGTAAATGAAACGCGCCAGGTCACTCGCGGGCCGGGAGTAATCGTGATTCAGAAGCTCGTTGTTCAGCCGGTAGTCCGGATTGTAGAAGCGGTTCAGCACCGCGTTGACGGCGTCGTCGAGAATACGCTGCAGTTCGTGGTCGGCGCGTAGTTCCAGCATCTGCTTAATGACGCGGATCAGAACCATCGCCACGCCTTGCGAACGCGCGCCCGCCATGCGTACGGGTTTCGGACAACGATAACTGGCTACGACGTCGGGAGCGTAGCCCGGACGCTCGTACACGCGCATGCACTTCTGGGTGAGCCGCTTGGCTTCTTCCCACCAGCGCATGTCGGCGGCCGCGCGTGCCAATTCCGTCAACCCTTCCGCGATGAACATGTCGCCGTAGATCATGGCCGACGGCGGCGACAGTGGCTGGCCTTCGCGCGAATAGCGATCGGGCCACAAGGTATCGGCGCCATCCGGCCGCGTTTCCAGGATGAACTTCATGGTCTTCAGCGCCACATCCAGGTGCTGCTGCGTGCGGTCGAAGTTGCGAAAAAGGAACGCGTAGACCCAGATGCCGCGTCCGTCAAACCAGGTCTCCTTGCGATCGCTCAAACGAGTTCCATCGCGATCCGCGTTGCACAGGAATCCTCCGTACACGCGGTCCACCACGTACTTGTCTAGAAATGGGATGCAGTCTTCAAACAGGTCCTGCCGGTATTGTTCGCGTAGCTGTTCAAGCTCCATGCTGGTGTCACCCTCTCATTCCCATGCTGGATGCAAGTCCTTCGACGGCGTTAGCGAGCACGTCCTCAGCGTCCGCTGTGAAACGCGACGACACGACTTCGTAGCCGCCTTCGCCGTATGCCTGGCGGCACGGCACATACCCCAAATAACCGTTCGCCAAACCAACTACCAAGATCTTACTTCCACCGGCTTGCTTCATGCGCTGGCCAACTTCGGCGAAGGCTTCAGCCGGCACGCCGATCAACGCCATCTCGCCGGCTCTCACGCCCTGCAACTCGACGGGCACAGGGCCGCCGCGACATGAGCGATTGGCCTCGGCAAGAATCTCCTCGATCGACGTGTACAGCACATCCATCTTCGCCCGGCGCAGTTCGGTATCGGCGGCGTCGCGGCCGGCGAGCGTTGCCAAACGCTCCACGGCGACGCGCGACGCGCGGGCCATTTCCTCGGCCGGAGGATACGACTTGAGCGGTAGTTCCACGCGGATCGACGCGGCGTCAAGCGCGATCTCTGCTGTCGCGATGCGCGGCACTTCGTCGAGCACAGCGGCGGCAAGCCGTTGTCCCAACTCCGCCGCGCGCTCAAAAGTGCGCCCAGGCGCGATGACGCCGATAGCGCTCAACTCCGACGAATGGCCCATGCTGACATCGCCCTGCGCGCCATTGAAGAACATGGCGAAGCCACCGGTGGAACGCTCCACTTCCTGCAATGCGAACGACGGAAAATCGCCGGTGACGAGCTGATTGTCCGGACCAAGCACCGTCGGGTGACAGGCGTAATGTATGAGCACGGCTCGAACCGCACCCGCCATGTCGCACACTTTCAACACCCCGGCGGCCTTGTCGACATAGCCGTTTTGCGGATCGCGCCGGTTCACGCCCACGCCGGCAACTTGCGTCACGCCCCAGCCGGCGGTGGCCGCTTCCCTTCCCTGCCACGCCTCGTCCACGCTCTGCTCGATGGCCGCCGACAGCCGTCGCATGTAAGCGGCGTCCACCGTTTCTTCTGGATTGAAAGAAGCTTCGATCGTGACTGGCCCGGCGTGCGTGTGCGTGCAGGCGATGAGGATGTTCGACACGGGAATTCGCGTGCGACGCGACACGGCCTGCTTCACCGCGGCGATGAAGCCGTCATCGAGCGCCAAGACTTCGACGCTCACCAGTGCAATGGTCCGCTGCTCCGATTCGAAGACGAGTGTGCGCGCATAGAGTTCGTCGTGCACTCCCACCGAAACGCCTTCACGCGCCGAAAACCCCGTCAAACGCGCTCCAACTTCCGGTGTGATTACGGCCTTACTCCACCCCGCCTTCAACACGCATCCTCCTCCGAGCCTAATTCAATCAGCGCACACCGAAGCCGCTTGTGTTTCACCAGCAAGCGCAAGTATCGCGCCTCCTCAGCCGCCGCCTTCGCGCGCAGCCAATCGCGGGCTAGCGTCTTCTCCACCGCGTCCCAACGCTCCAGATCCGGAATCACGTCAAGCACCAGTGCGAGATCCGGCGTCTTCGCGAGCACGTGCTCCGCCGCGCCGATCGCTCGCGAGACGCGCCGCACGGCCGCCACGCGCGCCGCTTCCAGATCGCCGCCGTAGCGCGTGCGCACTCGCCGGGCCACCGCCATGCCGAGCTTACGTACCTCAAACCCATCCCACACACCGCGTTCGGCGCCGGGCGCCGCCCAGACCATGTGACTCTCGGCGAGCTTACGCAACGCGCGCGCTGGTGTGCGATAGCCGGGCGTCGCGGCGGCCTTCTTCTCTTCGGCTTCGGTCAACCGCAGCGCCTCTCTACTCACGGGCCGGAATCCGAGCTTGCGGTAAAACCAGAACGCACCACTTTCGATGGCCTCCTCGTTATCCTGCCCGATCTGGTACGGGTCCACCGAGAAGCAGGCCACGCCGAGCAATTGATGAAATAGCTTGAGGAGCTTTGCGTAGATCCACGCCGTTTCGCCGTCGCGAAACGTGTAGTAGAGGTTGAAGCCGATCTCCATGCGTTCGGCAAGCGAGATGCCTTCGACGTAACCCGACGGTACGCCGTTCTTGAAGAACATGCCTGCGTGATAAGCGCGCAAGGGCAAGCGATGCGCCGGCGCGACACCGCACACAAACACACGCACGCCGCGGCCCAAGTCGGCTTCCACCATGTGCTTCGTGTCGCCGTGCGTGAAACCATGCAGTTCGCGATAGCGCACCGCCGAAGTGTCGCGCGCCAAGTCCAGGAGCCGGGACGCTTCCCGTTCAGCCACTTTGCGGACTTCGATCGCAGGACCTGCAAACTCGCGCTCCAGCGAAACCTCGGCCCGGCGAATCAGCGGCGCACGATGACAGTACAACTCCCGAACGGGCAGACGCGTGTAGGTGCGCGCGGCGCGCGATTCGTTGAGGTCCCAACGCAGATAGAGTTCCAGCGAATCGTACAGCTCGGCTTTCTCCGCGCTACTTCCCGGCAGCCGCTCAATGTGCTCGATCAGCCACCGCAAAGTGCGCCGCTCGCCACCCGCAGCCGCATCGAGCCACGCCAGATACGGTGGATGCGCCTCCACCATGGCGTCTTCCTCGATCAGCGGGATGAAGCGCGGAAGACTCGATCCAAGACGTGCCTGGCGCGCATATCCTTCCCAATCGATGCGCACTTGCGGCGAGTGCTTCTCCGCCAGATATCGCGCCACCGGATAACTAAACAAAGCCGACAGGCCCGTGCCCGCAATGCCGGAAACCTCCGGCTCCTCGCACGCCGCCAGATCCAGTCCACGGCACCGCAACCAGGCGACGCGCTCGGAGATCGAATCCAGCGCGCGCGCCGACAGCTTCGCGAGCGTCGCATTCTGCGGATACGCCACCAGGAACAACAGCGCTTCGTGAAAACGCACCAGCACTGCCGGATCCGTGATCCGGGCCACCGCAAGGCGTCTCAACAGATTCGCCTTGCGCGCGGCATCGCCAGGCTCGAAGCGAGCCTTCAACTGATCCAGAGCGTCGACCAAGTCGCGTGTCATACGCTGCGGCATCCGATCAGAACCGCGAACAGACTTCTTCGTAGTAGTGCACGTACTGCGGAATCACCAGAGCACTGCAAAAACGCGTCAGCGCGGTCAGCCGCGCCGCATCTCTCA
>CAZDIZ010000022.1:44972-46938 GCA_964505625.1 uncultured Solibacteraceae bacterium
ATCACCAGAGCACTGCAAAAACGCGTCAGCGCGGTCAGCCGCGCCGCATCTCTCATTTTGTCGTGCAGCGCTTGATCGTTCAGCAACTCGCTCACCCGCGCGGCCTGCGCCGCCACGTCACCCACCGCCTCCAGGTAGCCGTCTTCTCCATGCGTGACCAGTTCGGACACGCCGCCAACATCGGTGGCCACCGGCGGCACGCCGCAAGCCATGGCTTCCAGCGCCGCCAACCCGAAGCTCTCCAGTTCGCTCGGCAGCAGCAACACGTCGGCATGTGGAATGATCCGTTCGACGTGGTTCTGTTTACCGAGAAAAGTGACGTGCGGCGCCAGATTGAGTTCCTGCACCAAACGCTCCACCGGACAGCGCTCGGGGCCGTCGCCCACCAGCACCAGATGCGCATTGGTTTCACGCCGCACCCGTTCGAGAATGCGCACGCAGTCGGGCACTCGCTTCACCGGCCGGAAATTCGAAAGGTGAATGAGCACCTTTGCGTCCGCCGGAACGCCCGGAATCGCCGGATAGCGGTCGCGGTCCGGACGGTAAATGTCGCAGTTGACGAAGTTGGTGATGACGCGGATCTCGTTTTCGACGCCGAACATCTCCACGGTTCGTTGTTTCAGATAATCGCTGACACTAGTCACGCCGTCGGACTGCTCGATGGAGAACTTGGTGATGGGCAGATACGAACGGTCCGCGCCCACCAGCGTGATGTCGGTGCCGTGCAGCGTGGTCACAAACGGCAGGCGCCGCCGCGACGCCATCATCTGCTTTGCCAGAAGAGCGGAGATGGAATGCGGGATGGCGTAGTGTACGTGCAGCAGATCCAGGTTCTGCCACTCGGCCACCTCCGCCATGCGCGAGGCCAGCGCCAGACTGTAAGGCGGATACTGAAACAGCGGATAGGTGGAGACTTCCACTTCGTGGTAGTACACGCGCGGCGTCCCCGGGTCCAGGCGTATGGGGTTGGCGTAGCTGATGAAGTGTACGTCGTGACCGCGGTTGGCTAGCTCGAGTCCCAGTTCAGTGGCGACAATCCCGCTGCCGCCGTAGGTCGGATAACAGGTGATGCCGACTTTCACTTCGTCAGGTTAGCACCAACCGGCCGTAAAATGGCCAGTCCAATTTGTCCGTTTAAGTTTTCGTCCGGCGATGCCACGTCGCCGCCGCCGAACCATACTCGTACAACGCCGTTTTCCACCACGACGTTTGGATCGCAGACCACTTTCGAGTACCACGGCTGGTCGCCGCCGAACAACGGCTTCGCCGGCACGCGTTCCCAATGCACGCCGTCACGCGAGCGCGCCAGTCCCAACCGGCGGATTTCGGCGCGGTCGCGGCCCGTGTAAAGCATCCAACGCCAGCCTTGCGCGCTCCACACCGCCGGTTCGCCGAGTCCGTTTTCGTCAAACGCGCCCATTTCACCCAACTCGAGTACCGGGTTGGCGCGCAATTTCTCCCACACCTTTCCGTCGTTGGACCGCGCTACGCCCAGCCGCTGCCGCCGCGCGCGATCCTGCCCCAGGTAGTACATGTAGAAGACGCCCTGCTCCTGAATCACGTATGGGTCCGCCACGCCGCGTTCGTCCCAGCTTCCGCGCGGACCGGGCTCGAGCACCGGCCGCGGCTGCCTGGTCCAACGCAATCCGTCGCTGGATTCCGCCATGCCAATTGAAGGTTGCCGTCCGCCCGCCTGGTACCAATAAAGGAACGTGCCGCCCGAGAGCAGCGCCGAACCATTGGCGGCGATATAGTTGCCTTCCCAGGTAGCCGGATCGGGCGCGAGCACTTTCCCGCGCCGCGTCCATTCCAGACCGTTGGTTGACGTCGCCAGACCGGTGTGCCAGGTCTTGCCGTCGAAGCCCGAATAGAAGTTGTAGTAGGTGCCGTCGCGCAGAACCACCGACGGGTTCAGCGTGTCCACCGCGTCCCATTCTCCGGCCGCGCCGCGTCCGAGCACCGGTCC
>CAZDIZ010000022.1:47038-48668 GCA_964505625.1 uncultured Solibacteraceae bacterium
TGTTTGATGCTGGCCGGTCCCACGCCCAACTGGTCAAGCTCTCCAAGATTGAACGCGCCGCTGAACGGGAACCCGGTTCCGTCATCGCGCACCGTGATGGCAAGCGTCTTGCCCGGCTTCTCCACGGCAACCGCCACGCGCGAAGCTTTGGAGTGCTTCTGCACGTTATGCAGCGCTTCGCGCATCACCTGCAGCACTTCCACAGCCGCTTCCGGCGCCAGTCGCACTTCGCGATTATCGCTCGAGAATGTGACAGGAATGCCGCTGTCCTTCTTGAACAGTTCAACCGCCCGCCGCATCGATGCATCCAGGTTGTCGGCCTCTACTTCAACCGGCCGCATACCGCGCAAGAACGCCCTCAACTCGGCGATCTGCGAGCGCCACAGTTCCTGAAGCTGTTCGAGTTCCGTGCGCGCGGCGCCCAGGTTCTTGTCCAGCATCTTGCGCAGCACTTCCAGCCGCACCTGAAAGCTGATGAAGCTCTGCAGCGGTCCGTCGTGAAGATCGGCGGCCACGCGGCGGCGCTCATCATCGCGGATCCGGGCGGCCTGTTCGTTCGCGGCTTCCGCTTCCTGCTCGGCGCGCTCGATGCGAGCCAGCAACCGCGAACGATGATAGGAGAACACCAGAGACATGAGGCCGGTCGCCACTATGCCCGGCCAAAGCCGCGCGGTCCAGGGTGGAATGACAAGCAGGTGATACGCCGTCACTACGCCCACCACCACCGCGGTCTGCCGCCATCCTTGCCGCAGCACCGCCGTCAGCAGCAGAAAGCAATAGAATGCGGGCCCCAACCAGATGGCACCCGGCACCGCCAGCGTCACCCATCCAAAATAGAGCACCGTGTCGGTCATCAGAAGCAACAGACGGTCGGTGCGCTCGTGCCGGAGCCGCTTGGCCAGAGCCAACAGCACCAGACTATAGAGGAAGAAACAGCCCGTGAAGACCGCGCCGGTGAACGATGTGCGCGGCCGCGACGTCAATTGCATCAACAGGCAGCCGGCCGCCAATACGGTGCGCGCCAGCGCCCACCACCTCGCTTCGGTTCCGTTGTCTTCCGCCATGGCCGGTTAACGGCGATACAGGAACAGCGTGTGGCTGCGGCCTTCGCCGTCGTCTTCCACGTGTTCGGTCTTCTCCGGAGTCCAACCCGCGAACTCGAAATCGTGCGCCACGATGCGCGTTCCCTTGCGAAGCTGCTTCTCCAGAATCGGGCGCACTTTCTCGTTTGAAACGGGAAGCAGATAGACCGTGATCAGGTCCGCGGAACTGTAGTCCTGCAACATCAGGTCGCCTGGAATGATCCGAGCGGTTTTCTGCAACCCGAGGCTGCGTATCTTCTCCGCGCTCTGCTTAACCAGATCCTTGTCGAACTCGACACCGGTCGCGTCGGCATGGAACTTGCGCGCGGCCATGATCACGATGCGGCCGTCGCCGCTGCCCAAGTCGAACACCTTCTCGCCGGCCTTCAGTTCGCCGAACCGCAGCATCCGCTCGACCACGGTCTCCGGTGTCGGATAGTAAGGCGCAAGTTTCTCGGGAGGTTTCTTGTCCTGGAGCGCAACGGCGCCCAGCGCGACCAGCAGTATTGGTAAGACGCGTCGGATCATTCTCTCAATGCCTCGGATTA